>JAYKJL010000152.1:0-44374 GCA_035285725.1 Nostocales cyanobacterium 94392
CGGGAAAGTTCTTCAAAAAACCATCCGCAACTGGTAAACATTAATAATGAGTGACGCTGCATTTCTAATAAACGTAAAGCGTCTACCTGTTCTGATGCTTGTAGTTTATGTTTTTGATGCCGATTCAAAAAGCTGGAAATATTACTAGCACTGCGGTCTAATACAATTTCTATATATTCATCTCGTGTTTTCCAAGGATCAGAAAAAAACTTGCTCCCTTGTTCGTCGTATACCTCCACAAGTCGATCCCGCAGCCAATTGAGAGTATCTCGCAAAGGTCTACGCCATTTTAAATGCCAATTCGGCGCACCACCACAACCACAATCATCTTGCCATCGATCAACACCGTGAGCGCAACTCCAGGCTGTAACAGGTTTTAATTCAACTTCCCATGTGGGAGTATTTAAACTGAGATAATGAGCAAAATTAGTTACCGTCCAACCCCGATGAGGGAATTCTTGAGTAAAAGCATAAGCCAAAGTTTTCTCGGTACCCTTTTTATGGTGTCCGAAAGTTTCCCCGTCGGTAGCCACCGAAATTACTTGAGACTGACGATGATCGCCGCGAACTGCTGCACCGATACGTCCCGCAAAGTGGCTGGAATTATAGACTACATCGCTAAAACCCATGTCTCGTGAAATCGGACCATCATAGAAAAAGATATCAATATATTGGCGTTCTGACTCATTTCCTGGTAAATAACAGCGATAAGGACGAGTGGGATCGATTTGATTTCCACCGACTTCGTGCCATTCAGATTCCGGATGAGAAGATGTGGGGATCAAACGACAACGCTCGGCTTGGGAAGGTGCAAGCACAATGAAGCGAATACCCTCAGCAACCAAAGCTTGTAGTGTTGCATAATCTACAGCAGCTTCAGCCAACCACATTCCTTCGGGATCGCGTCCGAAACGAAATCGAAAATCTGCTTTACCCCAACGAATTTGTGAATATTTATCCCGTTCGCTAGCCAATGGCATAATAATGTGATTATATACTTGCGCGATCGCGTTACCATGACCGTTGAGACGCTCGCTACTTTTTCGATCTGCGTCAATAATTTGCTGATATACATCAATATCGTAATTTTGCAACCATGACATCAAGGTTGGACCGATATTGAAGCTCATATACTCAAAATTATTTACGATCCCCGTTACTTCACCATGGTCATTTAAAATTCTGGCAAAGGCATTTGGACGATAACACTCGTGATGAATCCGTTCGTTCCAATTGTGAAACGGTGCAGCACCCGGTTGACGCTCAATCGCGTTTAAATAAGGATTTTCCCGTGGTGGCTGATAGAAATGACCGTGTACCGTGATATAAATTCCTGTAGCCGTTTTCAATGGATCGCGTTTAGGAACATCAGTATTTTCATTTGGAATCAAGTTTGCACCAACAGAAGTTGGTAACTCAGCAGTAGAAGTCATGTAGAGTTATTCCTTATTGAGATAAACTTGCGGTTCGAGCAGAACACAATCTAATATCGTTTTCTTACAGAACGGTGTTCTCAGAAATTGTAGATGAAAATTTTACACGAATAATTTAACTTGAATTTGTTTAAGCGCTGTAGAATTGGCATTTGCATTCCCGCTTATACTAAATGCCACTCAGCCATTTATCAAGTATTGCTTTGACAAACTGTAAGAAAAAAATGAGCCATGAAAGCAAAATTTTTCCCCGGTGGTCTTAGAAAAAATTTTAATTCTCTCTTAATACATTAAAACTCATTCTTAGTATACAATGTTGGATGATTTTTTTGATTTTTGCAAAGAAAGATTGCTGATACTATGTAAAACGTAATCTTATTTTATATATCCGGAGAAAAAATCAAAACAGTAAAATCTCGGAAGCCTTTAAGCACCGGCTTCAGAGTATTCTATAATTTAAAGCCCCGTCTTCATATACTTGAGTAATATTAAGTATTACTGCAATAAACATTAATAATGAAGAAGATTGTTATCAATTTGTCAAATAGTTAGTTACTGTTTTTAGATAACAATCTGATAATGCAAGACTGACGGTGAACAAACCACGTCAACTTCAGGTGACAAATGTCTGGAAAAAAAATTCTGTTTTTGATTCTGCTAGCTTTTATTCCCGTTTCTGTAGTCGCAAACTATCTTGGATGGGAAGATTTAATCGTATTCATTTTGTCTGGATTGGCAATAATCCCTTTAGCGGCTTGGATGGGTACAGCCACGGAAGAAATTGCAGTAGTAGTAGGACCTAACCTTGGAGGGTTGTTAAATGCCACTTTTGGTAATGCTACAGAATTGATTATTGCAATCATCGCTCTGAGGGCTGGTTATGTAAACGTGGTAAAAGCCAGTATTACAGGTTCCATTATTAGCAACTTGCTTTTAGTCATGGGATTTGCCATGCTTTTAGGTGGAATTCGTCATCAAGAACAAAAATTTCAATCATTAATAGCCCGGATGAACGCAGCTGCTATGAATTTGGCAGTGATTGCAATTTTAATTCCCACAGCAGTCAACTATACCTCAGAAGGAATTAGCGAAATCACGTTGCAAAACCTTTCTCTTGCCGTAGCTGTAGTATTAATAGTTGTTTACCTTTTGACTCTATTATTCTCGATGAAAACTCACTCTTATCTATATGATGTGGGTGTAGCAGAAACAGAAGCGATCGCAACTCCTGAACATAAACCAAATCTTCTGCTGTGGATTGCTGTATTGCTTGTATCTACGATAGTAGTAGCTTTTGAGTCAGAATTACTCGTTGATTCTTTAGAAACAGCTACATCTCAACTGGGTTTGACGGCACTATTTACAGGTGTAATTATAGTCCCCATCATTGGTAACGCCGCAGAACACGCCACAGCTGTGACTGTAGCCATGAAAAATAAAATGGATCTTTCCCTTTCTGTAGCGGTTGGTTCGAGTATGCAAATCGCTTTATTTGTTGCTCCTGTCTTAGTAATTATGGGAAAATTTTTAGGACAGCCAATGGATTTAGATTTTCACCCTTTTGAATTAGTCGCTGTAGCTGCGTCTGTATTAATTACAAACAGCATTACTTCTGATGGCAAATCAAACTGGTTAGAAGGAACTTTATTGCTAGCAACTTACGCTGTAATTGGATTTGCTTTCTTCTTTCATCCCGTAATTGAAGGTATTGGTTAATTGCTAATTGGTAATTGGAGATGGTAAATAATCAGCAGTTATGCCCCATCTCCCCATCTCCCCATCTCCCCATCTCCCCATTTACTCCCAACGGGTACTATTCCTTCCGATTGTCCTAGATTAGGCTGTAGATAGGAAATCGTAGTTCATGGAGGATGAACTATAACCACAGATAAAAAATTTGTCTGTGGTTTTTTCTGAAATAGGATAATATCAATAAATTATTGGAGTGAATTGGAGTAAATTTAGATAGCTATAAAAGCTATTTCCATACAGAGGTAATTGCTTGATTATCCAGATAAGGTTTAACTAAGGATTTATTATGGAAGAAAAAATTGATCGAGAACTACCTATACCCATGATATTACAAGCAACTGCGATGAATCGATTACCTACTCTACGTTTCGGTGACAGAGGTAATTCTGTAAGAATTTTGCAACAACTGTTAGTTTCCAAGGGGTACCCCATTGGAATTGATGGTGATTTTGGTGTTTTAACAGAAACAACTGTTAAAGCTTTTCAAAGCCGCCGGGGTTTAACACCAGATGGTATTGTTGGTTCTAGAACTTGGCGAGCGTTGTCGAGTTGAAATTTAATAGTATGGCGATCGCACTGCAATAACCCAGTGAATTCAAGCAAGGAGTTTGTTGATTTTCTTACACTTATCTTTTATATTTCTCTGCCGTAATCTTTTTGCGAATTAAATAGTTTGTAATAGGAAATACTAGGAAGAATTAATATTATTAACTAGTTATAAATTACTAATTGATTGTTAGAAATTGAGCTTTAGGGTTTTTTTTAGCTGATGGCAATTCAGTTGATGGAATAAGTGGTAATTTGACTGTAAAGGTTGATCCTTTGCCTTCTCCGGGACTTTCTACGGAAATAGTACCACCGTGCAATTCGACAATATGACGTACAATCGCTAATCCTAATCCCAATCCATTATAGGCTCTAGCGTTGGAACTATCGCCTTGACGAAAACGGTCAAAAACATAGGGAATAAACTCAGAATTTATGCCGATTCCTGTATCACTGACTTGAATTACAGCATATGTTAATGAATTTTCCTGGGTATTTTCTTCTAATAAGTTTACTTCTATACAGCCGCCACAAGAAGTAAACTTAATGGCATTGGAAAGTAAATTCCACATCACTTGCCTTAAACGCTGAGTGTCACCAGCAACTAAGAAATTTTTATTTTCCACCAGAGCTTGATGAGAAGCAGAAATTTTATTTAAAGATGCAACCTCATTCTTAATATGTTCATCCATCCCAAAACCTTTACGAACAGATAATTTGATTTCTATTTGTTTGGCAACACTTGCCGAGCGCAAGCTTTCAATTACTGCGACAATAATTGAAACTAAATTACAATGACCGATACTAAGTTGCATTTTACCTTGAATTGTTCGCGACATATCTAATAATTCTTCGATTAGATGATGAAGCTCTCTACTATTACGCTCAATCGATTCCAAAGCTCTGGATGTGGTGGATTCGTCAAGCTTACGAACCCGTAAATACTGTGCCCATCCTAAAATACTATTTAATGGCGATCGCAATTCATGAGATAATATACCCAAAAATTCATCTTTGATGCGATTGGCTTGCTGTAGGGAATTCATTAAGTTAGCCCGCTGAATATTCATGGCTATTTGGTTACAAACAGCCTGCATGATACCGATTTCATAACTACTGAAGTCCCCAATAGTCCGGCTACCAAAACTAATTGTACCTAAAAGCTCACCTTGAGCTATCAATGGACAGCTATAATAAGCATTCATCCCTAAGTTCCGAATAGATTCTGCGTCCGGATCTTTGGATTGCTGGACATTTTCTATTTTGACAGGAGTACGCTTATAAAGTACAGTACCGCAAATCCCTTGAGCAAATTCTTGCGATTCCAAATCTTTGGCTTGGGAACAACTAATCCCACTGTGAGAAGTTAACTGTATTTTTCGCGTATTTTGATCGAACACATAATACAAGTAACAATCTACACTTATTCTTCTAGCTATTTCACTATACAAAAGTTCGATTAATTTCTCTGGTTGTTCGGAGAATGTTAAATCGCTAGTTGTCTCAAATAACAAATCTAGTTTATCCTGACCCAAGCTCAAAGATTTTTCTAATTGCTTAAGTTTAGTAGTATCTTGCAATAAAGCCACACAAGTAGCCGGATAACCATACATCGGGGGTAAAGTATCTGCAAATACCCGCATCGGATAAATTTGATCTCCTTGATACCAGTTTACCTCTACTCCTTCAAGCCTTTCCCCTAAAGCAACCCGTATTAAAGGTATAAGTTCATGAGGAAGAAGTTTTCCCGAATCGTTGGTAAAACGGTATAATTTACCATATTCTTCTTGAGATTGTGCTAAAGGAAAATTACCATTAGCCATCTCATGCGCTGCTTTATTTGCAAAAGTTACCTTTGCTGTTTCCGGTTCAATTAATAATAGTGGTGCTGGCATCATATTAAGTAGATGTTCCAACCAATGTTGTCTAATACTAAGATTTTTTTCTAACTCTATACTTTTACATTCGCTAATATTAATAATGTATTTATCTGGTTGAGCTTTTTCTGTTGTAGAAGTGCAACCGACATTAACTTTTACTTTTTCACCCGAAGCACAAATCAATTCTTTCTCGTAAGACGTGCAACTACCAAAAGCTCTAGCTTCAGAAAAATGTTTTTTATCTATATCTAAATATTCTGACGGTGTAATCTTAAACCAATTCAAATTACCATCTTGTAAACAGGAATGGCTATAGCCTGTTATCCGCAGAAATTCATCGTTGGCGATATCAATATTACCTTCGACATTTACTTCTACAATGCCAATAAAATTTGTATCTAAAAAACTTCTCAACTTTGCTTCATTCTCTTTGAGAGCATTTATTGCCTTATCCCGCTGATTACAGGTACTTTCGATTATTTTCGTACCCTTCCAAATCAATATTGCAAAAATTAACATTGCCCCTAAACTTTCAGAAGCAATCATCAAAGTAGAGTCAGAAAATATCAATTTTTCATCCCGAATAACTAACCACCCTGTTAATACGAAGATTGCAATAATGATCAGCGATACTAATAAGCGTGCAAATTTGATAAATTGTGAATGCACTATATTTTTACCCGAATTGTTTTGGTCTAAGTGGTTAACGTAATACATGGATTATTCCATCACCGCATCTACCCAAGGCGGTAAATTTTAGTAACTCTAATGAATAGTATATGCAGTTTCAATAGTATGATATGTTACTGATGGGTAGACTTGGCATCTACCTTTGTACATATTTTCTTTTTTCCACTAGAAAGTAGGAAATTTATGTCAATCTAGATTCCAGTTTTATGATAATTTGCGATGTATTTGACTGCAAAATAGCTTTGTTTATGCTTTACCTGAATGTAATTTAATTTCACTATTTAATTTTTAATTTATTTTTCCTTTCAATCACTAAAATATAAGGTTCCCGTTTTTAATTATCACGATAGACAGAATATTGTCTCTAGTAATTTTACTTAATTTTATCAACTTCCTCTTATACTTAACCGAAATTTGGGTTGTAAGTATTAAAAAAAACGCAGCCCAAGTATTTACCGATGAGAGAAAAATCAAAAGTCATCGATTGCTTTTGAGATTAGAAACGCTCTGGGTAAAGTCTTCAAATCAAACACAACAGGAACCACTACGCATTAACATTCGTCATTAGCGATTCAGTATTATGGAATATGAGCCGATGATTTATCACAATTACACGTATTTGAGTAAGTGTCACTTTCAACTCGCATAACTTTTTAAATATTTAGCAAGACATATTGTATTTACAGCCTTTTAGGAACATTTTTTCACTATTATTGCGTCATTGGGAAAAGCTTAAACTCAAAATACTGTGGTTATAATCATCCGAGATAATTCGTAATCCGATTTTTTTTGGTGAGAATTATTACTGAAGCAATAATTACTAACAACAAATTCTGATTGCGACATTTGAGCATCCCCAAACAAGTAAATGCGATGGTATTTGTTTATATCCGACTTTTTTCCCTTTCCATTAGGGCAATAGCTGGGTTAACAATGTGGTGATGTGTTTCAAAGGATTCAAAAGTTATGCCTAGAAGTGCTAGCGAATACGCAGTATATATATTAATGGAAAGTGGACACCGGGAAGAAGTGCGTTTCCCGACCATTCAAGAGTTTCAGAAGTGGTATAGTGGCGAACTTATGCCCAAAGCTGCTTCTCATGACTTTATCAACGTACCAATCAAGAATATTTCTGGCGAATACATGGTAATTCGTCCGTCTCGGGTTGTTGCAATCCGAGTTGAACCAATTTTTAGTTCTAGTGTTGAAAGATTTACATAAATCATGAGAAAAACCCTTGCTTTGTTTTCCTTGAGCCTGGGAATTGCCTTGGTTAGCCCGGTGCGTTCAGTTATCGCTCAGGTGCGTATAATGACAATGCCGCCCTTACCAACTACTCCGTTAAGAGTAGCGCAGCCGGTCATTATACCAACTATTCCTCCAACAGTGCCGCAACCGATGGTAACTCCGGCAACTCCAGTCCTAAAACCGATTGGTTTGTCCAACAACTGTACACCTACGAAGGCTTGTTTGGGTTGGGACGAGCAGCTGTTTTGGGGTGGTAAAGAAAAAGGTAAACCTGGCGATCGCCAAGCGTTAATTGAGTCAATTGACCATAGTTTGCGTTATCTGCAAAATCCTAGCGCTGCCAGAATTTACCAAAATTATCCGATCAAGGAAATTACTTTAGACCGTGTACGTCGTAGTTTGTTACGTTTCCGTCAATTGGTACTCACATCCAAATCCCCAGCAGAACTACAAGCTGCGGTTCGACGCGAGTTTACGTTTTACCAATCAGTTGGTAACGACGGCAAGGGTACTGTTAAATTTACCGCATATTATGAGCCAATTTACGAAGCAAGTCGCGTTCCTACCTCAGAGTTTAAATATCCCATTTATCAATTACCATCCAATTTTGACCAATGGGAAAAACCACACCCCAAAAGAATCGAACTCGAAGGCAAAGATGCTTTACTAGGTAAAGATAGCCCCTTGAATGGTTTGGAACTATTTTGGTTTCGCGATCGCTTTGATGCATACTTAGTTCATATCCAAGGTTCCGCCAAACTTGAGTTAACCGATGGTACCGTTACAGGTGTTGGTTATGCTAACGGTACCGATTATCCTTGGACGAGTATCGGTAGAGAGTTGCTTAATGATGGAAAAATTACTCAAAAACAGGCGACGATGCCTGGTATTATTAACTTTTTCGAGCAAAATCCCAGGGCTATGGATGATTATCTCCCGCGCTGGGAACGTTTTGTTTTCTTCAGAGATAAAGGTAATACACCAGCGACTGGTAGTATAGGAGTACCAGTTACTGCGGAACGTTCCATTGCTACAGATAAGTCTTTGATGCCTCCGGGTGCATTAGCGTTAGTTAACACAAGTTTTCCTTATGTAGGAAACGGCGGAAATCTAGAGTATCGTAAAGTCAGTCGATTTGTACTTGACCAAGATACAGGTAGTGCCATCAAAACACCCGGAAGAGTCGATTACTTCATGGGTACTGGAAAAGTCGCAGGTGACAGGGCTGGGGTTACAGGTGGTAACGGAACTTTATACTATTTACTGCTTAAACGTTAAAAATATAAGGGCATCGGTCAAAGATTACACTAGTTTTCGAGACTAACAGCGAGGAGTTGCTTTAAATTAGTGACTCCTCACTTTTTTGTTTTTATACATAATTGTGCAATACTTTTCGATAGCTGGTTAAATTTTTCGTCAATCAATCGATATAATTCTGTGTAATTGTATTCAGTTAAACTTGTTAGTCAATGATACTGATGACTTACAAATATGAAAATGTGATTGGTTTGAGTAAAAAAGTGACTACAAACAATCTATGGACTTGATTGTCGTTTGTAAATAATTCAATCCATTTAGAACCAAATTTCTACCAATGACGACAAAATAAAAAGCCTTTGTAAATAATTCATATTGAAACTGCAAAAATGAAATTCAGCGAAATAGTTCAAAAACTGGGTGAAAATGCCAATAATTCTAGTTTAGTTAGCTTTCCAAGTCTTGATCCAGAGATTACTGGATTGGCAGCCGTTGACGAAGCGACAACTGGCAGTATTAGCTATATAGAAGGACAAAAATTTGCCCATTTAGTAGAACAAACAACTGCCAATGCTTTGATTTTACCTAACGATGAATCACTGCAAATAAAAGCACAAGAAAAGGGCATAGCTTGGATAGCAGCCAAAGAACCGCGACTTTTATTTGCTCAAACAATCAACTTATTTTATCAACCTTGGCATCCCGCTCCATCCATTCATCCTACTGCTGTAATTCACGAATCGGCAAAAATTGGCAGCGAAGTTTATATTGGAGCCTATGTGGTAATTCAACAAGGTGTAGAAATTGGCAACAACGTTTGTATCCATCCTCACGTCGTGATTTATCCAAATGTGACAATTGGCGATCGCACTGTTTTACACGCTAACTGTACCATCCACGAACGTTCTCGCATTGGTAAAGATTGCGTCATCCACAGTGGTACTGTTATCGGTGCTGAAGGTTTCGGTTTTGTTCCCACAAAAGAAGGCTGGTTCAAAATGCAGCAATCCGGGTGTACCGTAATAGAAGATAAAGTCGAAATTGGCTGTAATAGTGCAGTTGATCGTCCCGCAGTCGGAGAAACACGTATCGGGAGTAATACAGTTATTGATAATTTAGTACAAATAGGACACGGTACTCAAGTGGGTTTTGGCTGCGCCTTGGCAGGACAATCAGCAACCGCTGGAGGAGTTAAAATAGGTAATCGGGTAATTTTAGCCGGACAATCAGGAATTGCCAATCAAGTCAAAATCGGTGATGGTGCGATCGTATCCGCAAAATCGGGAGTTCATAGCAACGTCTCACCAGGGGAAATTGTCTCCGGGAATCCAGCCGTACCTTACAAAATATACTTGAAATCCTCCGCGATTATTCAAAAATTACCGGAAATCTATCAATACATCAGACAATTGCAACGGAAATTTAAATAATCGGCAATTTTGTACTCTTTTTTGCTGTGTATTCGCGATTCATAAATATGTTTGGTACCCGATTTTTGATTTAAATCGGGTTTTACAGTTTTTAGAGTTAATAAATATCGTTTTTCAAGATGCCACACATTTGATGATTTTTTTGCTATAAATCAAGATAAAGACAAAAGCAATCACAGAAAATATACAGCTAAAATTAGGTTTTCTGCTTGATTGATTATTCGTCTATCAATTGTTGAACCTTGATTAAGTATTAAGTAAAAAAACTTATTCAAAGTAAGGGTATTTAATTATGGTATTAATTCGTTGGCGACCTTTTCAAGAAATGGAGATTATTAGTCGTCAAATAGATAGAATGTTTGACGAAATATTCGATTATAATCGAAATCTAACCAAATATAATACGACAAACTGGACACCTGCTATTGAACTAAAAGATACGACAGAAAATTTAATTTTACGTTCAGAGCTTCCTGGTGTGGATGCAAATAATTTAGAAGTTCAAGTAGCAAAATACGCAGTTTTAATCGCAGGTGAAATCAAACATGAATCAGATGTAGACGAAAGCGGATATTATGGTTCCGAACTACATTATGGAAAATTTCGGCGGATAGTTAATTTACCTGTACCCGTAAAAAATGAACAAGTAAAAGCAGAATTCAAAAATGGTATTTTGAAATTAGTTCTGCCCAAAACAGAAGAAGCGAAATTCAAAAAAATCAATATTGAGGTAGTAGAAGAAAACAAAACGCTTCCGGGTAATAATTCCAGTAAAATTTTGGATGTTCCTGCTAAAGAAATTTCATAATAAAATCAAAATAATTGGGAAGTCGGGTTTTGAGGATGATTGTCTTTTCTAAGAAAAATTGAACATAAAAACCCGACTTCTACAATAAATTTCTGATTATGGGGGTTAAGAATAACGGATTTGTAGAATCAAACGATTACCATTTCTTGGTAATTTTAGTCTGTGGATACAAGATGGATCTTGGAAAAACCCAAATCCAGCATTACCTGTAATTGTCAGTTGCTCCGAGCGGTTATAAAAACGCCACACATCTGTTTCTTTCTGAATATTTGACCTAAAAAGCATTTGCAAGGGTTTGCGGTTATGGGACTTTTTTATCATGATATGAGGACCAGTATTTTCATCTACATCGGTAATAAAAAAACTCGCGGTGACAAAATTTAATCCAGCAACATCGTAATGAAAATTAGTCGGTGGGTATAGTTTTTGAATTTCAACTTCATCTAAATCGGAAGCAAAACTCCAGGTTAAATGACGAGTTATTAAGGTTGGATAATAGCCAAGATATTTTCGAGCAATTTCAATTAGCGTTGCGTCACGGACTATTTTATCTACAGTTGGACATTTGTCAAGATTACCAACAAGACCACGCATTACCCGTCTATACTCACCATTTAAACGTCCATTTTTGATTTCATCTGCAAAGAAAAAATCATCATGTTTCGGTTCTGTACACTGATTAGAAAGAGCGAATGAGATGATTTTTTCTACCGCATTTCGATTTAAATTTAATCCTAAATGTACTCCTGTTTTTTGAATACTTTCTATACATTGATTAATCTGAATCGGAAAAATTTCTGAACTGGTGTAAATGTTTAATCTCTGTTGATAAAGTTCGGGTTTAAGACGTTGTAGCTGACCTTGAAAAAGACTGTATGCACGACGAATGGTTTTGAATCTTCCTAAAAATTGCCAGCGATTGCTGCTACCGATTCTTTTAGCAAAATCATTATTTTTATCAAGTCTATTTTTTTGCCGTTTTAACTGAATCAACGTACCAGTCATAAATTATCTCTTCTCAAAAGAAGTGTGTTTGAGACTGCATTATTTATGCAGTCATTCAGCGACCATAGTTATAAGTTATTAGTATAAATTCTGAACTAAGAATGGTGGCTGAGTGATTTCTACAGTGACACACTATTTTTAATTCTGACAATTGTTGAATATGCTGATAACTTTTGTAAGTATTTCATGAAAAATAAATATGTTTAATTATATATTTCATGTTTTTATTGAATCAATAAAGTTGTGTTGTTCAAAAATTGATTTTTTAATCAAATTTTTCTTCAAACTTTTATTCAATTACAGATGATTATTCTCACTTGGGGGAAAATCCCCCAACTAACTCAGGAATGACCGCAATTCTCACAAGACTTGGGTGGTGCGTGACACTACAAACCTGATTACTACGTTGAGAATTAATCAAAGTGTTACAGCAACGACAATAAAAGGGGGATATTATCTACACCCCTTTTTGCCTCCCCTACAAGAGAAATATGCCTTTTTGCTAACTCCTATAACTGAAATAATTTTCCCAGAATCAGTTAAAATCCTAATTTTTCTAATACTGGTTTAGTAGAAACAATATGTCTTTGTAAACCAAGTTCTTCAGGACTAACACCGAGGGCTAAAGCGATTAATTGCGGTAAATGCAGCACTGGTAAACCCAACTTACGCCCGATGACTTTTTCGACTTCTGGCTGACGGGAATCTAAATTGAGGTGACACAAAGGACAAGGAGTAACCATACAATCAGCACCGCCTTCTATCGCCTCTTGGATATGTTTACCCGCCATTTGGAAAGATTGGGTGGTAGCATAGCTAGAAAGCGGCCAGCCGCAACATTGAGTACGACCTCGATAATGAATCGGTGTTGCTCCCACCATGCGGAAAACATTTTCCATCGCTTCGGGTTTAAAAGGATCATCCTCAGTCATATTTTGAGCGCGTAGTAAATAGCAGCCATAAAAAGCTGCGCATTTGAGATTAGTTAACTTTTTTGTCACTCGTTTTTCGATTTCTTCCAAACCATAATCCTTGACTAAAGCATAAAGAATATGCTTGACTTCGCTAGTTCCGCGATAAGGTGAACAGCTTTCTTTTTGCAACAAACTGTTAACTTTATTTAAGTAAGCAGGATTCTTTTGTCCGCAAGCTTTGAGGCGTTCATCTACATGACCGATAACACCTTGACAAGTACTACAATGAGTTAGTAGAGGTAAATTTAATTCTTCAGCTAAAGAAATATTGCGGGCATTGACTGTATCTTCTAATAGTTGGGAATCTTCCTTAAAAGTACCAGAGCCGCAACAAGCTGCTTTTTTTAATTCAATCAGTTCAATATCTAAAGCTTTGGAAAGAGCGACAGTAGAATAATGTAGCTCTCGGCAAGCACCTTGAGCAACACAACCTGGAAAATAAGCGTATTTAAGCATTTGGAATAGAATACAATTTGATTAATTGCTTTGGGGGAAAGTTGAGGTCTTAGAATTCTTAGCGGGAGATGTTCTTCGTCAAACTTTCCAAGACCAGAGGCAGTTCTGAATATGCAGTATAAAGTTAAGTGTACTCGGTATGGACGTTTGCATGGTATCAAGTTCTTTATCCTTTATACTTGATGCCTGCTCGTTTATTACTGTTTTATCTAAAGTCGGAAGTCGCGGGTCGGTGGTATTAACTGTATAAAGCAACATCAATGGAAAATTAAGCAAGAAATAATTCGTAACAATTGCTGTTGTTCAAACATATATATCGTGTATACGAACGCGCTTTCCGATAAGATGTATATGCTCAAAAAGGTGATATCCATAAAGAGCAGAATATAGCAACCCTTAGAGGTATTAGAATCTATGAGTCAAGCGTCCATTTTTGAAAAAGTCAAGAAAATTGTTGCCGAACAGTTAGGAGTTGAGAATGAGAAAATTACCCCCAATGCTAATTTTGCCAATGACTTAGGAGCGGATTCTTTGGATACGGTGGAATTAGTCATGGCTTTAGAAGAGGAATTTGATATTGAAATTCCCGATGAAGCTGCCGAAAAAATTACTACAGTTCAAGAGGCAGTTGACTACATTAATAATAAAGTTGCCGCATCCGCCTAGCATAAGGATTAGATAATTGGGAATTGGGGACAAGGTGCGGTGACAAGTTAGTAGAAAAAGGGTTGTCAAAAATCCCAATGACATTTTTTAGTCTCCCTAAAGATTAAAATTCTCTTGTACCCTTAGTTCCTAATTTCCAATTAACAATTTCCTACTTGTTGAACTGCGGCGCTTATTGAGCCACCATAAATATCATCATGACAGAATTTAAACGTAAGCGCGTTGTTGTAACTGGTATTGGTGCGATTACACCGATTGGTAATACACCAGAGCAATATTGGGAAGGATTGGCGAGTGGTCGCAATGGTATTGATGAAATTACTTTATTTGATGCCTCAAACCATGATTGCCGCATTGCTGGTGAGGTCAAAGATTTCGACCCACATGATTACATGGATCGAAAAGAAGCTAAGCGTATGGCTCGCTTTGCTCAACTGGGAGTTTCGGCATCAAAACAAGCTCTTGCTGACGCGCAATTAGTTATTAATGACCTGAATGCGGAACAAGTAGGGATTATGCTTGGTTCTGGGATTGGCGGTATCAAGGTTATGGAAGAACAGCAAAGCATCTATCTAAATCGGGGTCCAGACCGCTGTAGTCCCTTTATGGTACCAATGATGATTGCGAATATGGCTGCTGGTTTAACAGCAATTCATCTTGGTGCCAAAGGACCAAACTCTTGTGCGGTAACAGCCTGTGCCGCAGGTTCTAATGCTATCGGTGATGCTTTTCGGGTCATTCAAGATGGATATGCTCAAGCGATGATTTGTGGCGGATGTGAAGCTGCAATTACACCTTTGTCGATTGCTGGATTTGCTGCTGCCAGAACCCTTTCTACTCGCAATCATGACCCCAAAAAAGCCAGTCGTCCTTTTGACAAAGACCGCGATGGGTTTGTTATGGGTGAAGGAGCGGGTGTTTTGATTTTGGAAGAACTCGAACACGCTTTAAGTCGTGGTGCCAAAATTTACGCCGAAATGATTGGTTATGGCATGACTTGTGATGCTTATCATATGACTTCACCAGTACCCGGAGGAACAGGAGCCGCAAGAGCCATCGAGTTAGCGCTTAAAGACGGTGGAATCACCCCCGAACAAGTCACCTACATCAATGCTCACGGTACCAGTACTCCTGTCAACGACCCCACCGAAACTGCTGCCATGAAAAAAGCCTTGGGAGAACACGCTTATAAAATAGCTGTTAGTTCTACCAAATCCATGACTGGTCACTTGTTGGGCGGTTCTGGAGGTATTGAAGCTGTCGCAACAGTGTTGGCGATCGCCAATCATCGAATTCCACCGACAATCAATTTGGATAATCCAGATCCGGAATGCGATTTGGATTATGTAGCCAATGAAAGTCGCGCCAAGGATATTGAAGTAGCGCTATCTAATTCCTTTGGTTTTGGTGGTCACAATGTCACCCTGGCTTTTAAAAAGTACGTCTGAGAACCCCATCGACTCTAATAAATCTTACGTAGTAGTGACTAGTCGCCAGAGCCATTACTCGGTAAAGACTTCCGGATATTTCCCCTGTTCGGATTATCTCTAAAACTGTTTGTTCAGTTGTCCTTAGAAAGGACATCTTAGTAATGGTGGGCGAGGGGACTTAAACGGGTTTGCTGGTTCCTGGGATTATATCCATTTAAAAACCAGTCTTTCAATAGAAAATGGTGGTTGAAACCACACGTGGCGTTTTTCCGCTTACCACTTTAAAAAATCTGAGTTTCCAAACTACCAAGATTTTTATGATGAAGTACGAAGTAAAAATTCATTCTTCATATTTCATCTTTAACACTTGTTTGTAGAGGTTTCGGCAGGGTGCTTTCTCCACCTTGCTGGAAAAATTAGTTTAATTAAAAACGGAATAACTGTAGCAATCCTCTATACAATTAAACCCAAGTCCCATCCTAAATTCTGATTTATGTACTTCTTGTCTGTCAACAGGGAGTAGTGGGATGATGAGAATATAGCTATGCTGGGAAAATTTCACAATCACCCGAAGCGAGCTACACACAGAGAGCTATTAACAGAAACCTAACGTCGTTAAAAACAATCGTATTATGGCTGTTGCAACCCAAACCCAAACCCTCGAACAACTTTGTATTAACTCAATTCGCTTTTTAGCAGTTGATGCCGTGGAAAAAGCCAAATCCGGTCACCCCGGATTACCTATGGGCGCTGCGCCAATGGCGTTCGTGCTATGGGACCAATTCATGCGCTTTAACCCCAAGAATCCCAAATGGTTCAATCGCGATCGTTTTGTTTTATCCGCCGGCCATGGTTCTATGTTGCAGTATGCTCTGCTTTATTTAGCGGGCTTCGATAGCGTCACCATAGAAGATATCAAAAATTTCCGTCAGTGGGAATCTAATACTCCCGGACACCCCGAAAACTTCATGACCGCAGGGGTAGAAGTGACTACCGGACCTTTGGGTCAGGGAATTGCCAATGGTGTAGGTTTGGCAATGGCAGAAGCACATCTTGCCGCAAAATACAACAAACCCGATGCTAAAATTGTTGACCATTACACCTACGTAATTCTGGGTGATGGTTGCAACATGGAAGGAGTCTCTGGAGAAGCTTGTTCTTTTGCCGGACACCAAGGTTTAGGTAAACTAATCGCGCTGTACGACGACAATCACATCTCCATCGATGGTTCCACCGACGTAGCATTCACTGAAGATGTTTCCAAGCGCTTTGAAGCTTATGGCTGGCACGTTTTACACGTTGAGGATGGTAATAACGATTTAGACGCAATTGCGAAAGCCATTAAAGAAGCTAAGTCTGTCACCGATAAGCCCACCATGATTAAGGTGACAACCACCATCGGTTACGGTGCGCCCAATAAACAAAATACAGCAGGTATTCACGGTGCTGCTCTTGGTGCTGATGAAATCAAACTTACCCGCGACAATTTGGCTTGGGAATACGAACCTTTTGTAGTACCAGAAGATGCTCTCAACCATATGCGTAAAGCTGTAGAGCGCGGTGCTGCTTATGAAGATGAGTGGAACAAGACTTTTGCTAACTATAAATCAAAATATGCTCAAGAAGCAGCAGAATTTGAGCGTTATTTGAACGGTACTCTTCCCGATGGTTGGGATAAAGTATTACCTACATTCACCCCCGAGGACAAAGGTTTAGCAACTCGTAAATATTCTGAAGGTTGCTTGAATAAATTAGCATCAGTATTACCTGAGTTAATCGGTGGTTCGGCTGACTTGACTCACTCTAACTTAACTGAAATTAAAGGTGAAGGGGATTTCCAAAAAGGTGCATTCCAAAATCGTAACGTCCACTTCGGTGTGCGCGAACATGGTATGGGCGCAATTTGTAACGGCATGGCTTTGCATGATTCGGGATTAATTCCTTATGGTGCGACTTTCTTGATTTTCACCGACTATATGCGTGCTGCGATCCGTTTATCTGCGCTGTCTCACGCTGGATCGATTTGGGTAATGACTCACGATTCCATCGGACAAGGTGAAGATGGTCCCACACACCAACCAATTGAAACTTTGGCTTCATTAAGAGCTATTCCTAATCTCACAGTGATTCGTCCCGCAGATGGAAATGAAGTTTCTGGGGCTTACAAGGTAGCTATTGAGAGAGCGAAGAAAAAAGACCCAACCTTATTAGCGTTCACTCGTCAAGGTGTACCCAACTTGAATGGTACTTCCATCGAAAAAACTACCAAAGGCGCTTATATCTTAGTAGATTGTGATGGAACTCCAGACATCATTTTAATGGGTACTGGTTCCGAACTACAGCTTTGTGTAGGTGCCGCTGAAAAACTTTCCGCTGAAGGTAAGAAAGTCCGCGTAGTTTCTATGCCTTCTTGGGAATTATTTGAAGAGCAAGATCAATCTTACAAAGAATCTGTTTTACCCGCATCTGTCACCAAGCGTGTATCGGTAGAAGCTGCTGCTAGCTTTGGCTGGCACAAATACGTTGGTATGCATGGTGCGACGGTAGGCATCGATAGATTTGGTGCTTCCGCTCCTGGTGCTACTGTTATGGATAAATTCGGCTTCAATGTTGATAATGTAGTAGCGACTGCGAAGAAAGTTTTGGGTTAATTAGTAAGTTGAATAATTGAATAATTTAATCATTCTTTTTGAGGTGGGCTGAATAAGTCCGCCTTTTTTATGTTTTAATTAGCCTCAAACTATTACCTCACTGACTCACACAAGTCGGGTTTTTACGATTAATATTCTTAACATCACTTTCACACTCATAAAAACCCGACTTCTTACCACCACACTTACAGAAGTCGGGTTTTTACGATTAATATCTGTAACATCACCAAACACTGATAAAAACCCGACTTCTTACCCCACGAATAATCGAGGTTTTACAGTTTCCTGATCATAATCGCCGAATCGAAGGAATGAACATCGAACTCACGTTATATTTAATCTAAAAACCTTAACAATTAAATCAGAAATAAGTTTGTACTAACATTATGGTACGTTAATCAAAACATAGTCTACAATCACTAATCACGGATTTTTATCACGGATTAAAGAGGATTACACCGATTACACCGATTTTAATAACCCATTACCAATTACCAATGATTAAATTTCAAAATCCTCTGTAATACTTGCTGCTTCTAAAGCAACTCTGACACTAAATTTTTCACCCCTTTCCCCACTCAATTTAAGCTGAATATAAACATCAGCATTTCTAGCTATAACTTCCCGTAAAATCTCTCCTGTTTCGGAAAGCAATATTAATTTTAAACCGGGAGGTAAATGTAATAATGGTTGCGATGCTGCAATATCTTGGGTTTGTCTATCCGTAGAATACACTTGTAACAACACACCCACTTGGCGATCGCCTTTTGGTACTACGGCTACTGCTAGAGCTACCGCTTCACCAGCTAACTGCATTCCCAAGTCAATTAACTTTACTCTTCTAATACCGGCTGCGGGGTTTCCAGGGTTGATTTTCCATAAACTTTCTACCGCTACCCATAAGGTTTCATCGTCTTGGGTATTGCGTATCAGTTTAACTAAAGCTTCTATTGCGTCGGTATTTCCACCAGCTATTTCTCCTAACTGTTTTGCAGCTTTTTTTTTATCATGTTCATCTTGCTCAGATATTTGTTTGATTAATGCCGCAATTTCATCGGGTTCTGGTTTAGAATCAATAATACTTCTGGTCGCAATTTCTAAAGATGGTGTTTGTAAAAGTAATTGCCATTGACTATCAAATGTATTTTCTAACCATTGACTTAGAAGATTAACTTTAGATTGCTTTTTTTCATTTTAAAATAATAATTCTTGTTCTACTTGTAACGCGGAATGTGGGTTAAAACCGGAAGTTTTCGGATAACATGACTACAAGGATGTAAACATCATAATTTATGGCAGAAAAACAACTGGTTGAATTTGCCCTGGAAGATGGCACAAAGTTTTTAGTTGAAGTAGAAAAGCCAGCAGGACAAACTGGTATACCTCCCAAACCTGTATCTCGCGATGGTGGACTGGCTGTTACACCGGCGAGTAAAACCTTTAATAAGGCTTTGGATGATGTAAGACCTGTTCTCGCAACTGTTGTTTCTAAGCTGAAGGATGTTAGTCCTGATGAAACTAAAGTGAAATTTGGAGTAAAGCTGGCTGCGAATGCGGGAGTGGTATTTACTTCTTTGGGAAGCGAGGTAACTTTTGAAGTTACGGTGATGTGGAAAAAGGAATCGGCGTAGCTATTTCATGACAGATAAGTTTGAACTGTATAAAAAAACAATTGCTCGAATCTACCGCTCGGATGGGGCTATTGTAGGTTCGGGTTTTTTGGTATTTAATCGTCGTGTTCTGACTTGCGCTCATGTGGTTGCTGATGCTTTGGGAATTGCACGTACTGTTCAAGATTTTCCTCAAGGTTTGGTAGAGTTAGATTTTCCTTTACTTTTTTTGAAAGAAATACAAAAAGTCAAAGCCAGAATTGTTTATTGGAAACCGATGTCTCCAGAAGGGACGTGGGTTGGTGGAGATGATATTGCGGCTTTGCAACTGGAAGAGAATTTGGCCGAAGATATTTTTCCAATTGGCTTAGTTATGGGAAAGTATGCATGGAATGCTTTTAAAGTTTTGGGTTTTCCTAGTGGAAATGATAATGGTGTATGGACTAAGGGAGATTTACGGGACTCTCTTGGGAATCAGCAGGTGCAAATGATTGTTCTAGAACAGAGTGATTATTACGTGGAAGGTGGTTTTAGTGGCGCACCTGTATGGGTTGATACTTTGAATGGAGTTGCTGGAATTATGGTTGCAGCAGAACCTGCTGAAAGCGAAAAGCGCAAACTAGTAAAAGCAGCGTTCATGATTCCGGTTGAAGTTTTGAAAGAATGTTGGTGCGATTTAGAACTATGTATTAAACCGTGTATTTTAGAGACAAATAGTATTCCGGTTGTTCAATCATTAGTTACAGAGCTATCTTGTAATCAAAAGATAGCAGAACTTTTATATTCATTGGACTATAAACAGCAGGAGCAAGAGTTTAGAAGTGCAATTGAAAAATGTAAGGAAGGAGCTTTTTTAGTTCAAACGGAGGAAAAAACTATTCAGCGTTGGTTGGTGCGGCGTTTAGCAGGATATATCCCGGATTTTGAGCAAGCTAAGAAATTTTCAATTCAGATTCGCTCTCACCTGCGAACAGATTTTGATAATTTTTGGCAGGAATTTAAGCAGGATTTAGGAGATAATCTAAGTCGGGAAACAGTAATTCAAGGATTAGCTAAATTTTGTCAAACAAAGTCCGTAATTATTGTTATTTATGGTCTTAGCTGTTTAGATGCAGAAAAAGTGAGTGATTTCTATGCTTTCTGGTCAGATTTAGTTGAAAAAGTTCGTTCTATTACACCGCGTTTTTTTCGCTCGCGTTTAGTTTTAATATTAGCTGAAGAAAATAACGCTGCTGTATTGGATAAACTGGATCAATTTAACTTTGTCCAGTCTTCTACAATTGCTCAAACTGAATCTTCTCTAAAGTTGACACCTTTACAAAAGATTTTAAAGAATGATGTAGAAAATTGGTTAGCTCAAGAAAAAGTTTGTAGCACGCTTAATAAAACAGATGATTACCTGCAATCAATTGTTAATAATCATATTCCGAATTGGGATGAAAAACCTTTAGAAATTATAGACGAAATTTGTTATAGGCTATTCGGTATTGATGATGGGATTGCAGAAATTGAAGGCTATTGGAAGTTAGCAGGATGAATAATAATCAAGAACTATTACCAGAACCAGATTATCAGTATACAGGAGAATACCAACCCCGAAAGGAAATAAAAGACCCTTTGGGACGAATGTACTATCCCTATCTACCCAGTGACGATTTAAAAGAAGCGGTTAATTTGGCGATCGCACTTGAGCGACCATTACTTTTGGAAGGAGAACCCGGTTGTGGTAAAACTCGTTTAGCGGTGGCGGTTGCTTATGAATTTACCCAAAAGTATCTGCAAAACCAAAAAAATGATTTGGAACCGAAGTGGTGGGATTATTATATTTGGAGTATAAAATCTACAACTCGCGCTCGTGATGGACTTTATAGATATGATGCTATTGCCAGATTGCGGGATGCTCAATTAATGGGAACTAATCCGCAACAATTGCAAGAACTTTTAGGTATTGTGGAGATTGGAGGTTTAAAAAAGCGGTTGCAGGATAAGAAAAATTATCGGGAATTTGAAGCTTTAGGTAAAGCATTACAAGAACATAACTATCGTCCTATTTTGTTAATTGATGAAATTGATAAAGCGGATAGTGATTTTGCGAATGATTTATTACTTGAATTAGAAGAATTGCGTTTTGAAATACCGGAAACAGGAGAATCATATCCTACTCCCAAGCATAAGCCAATTATTTTTATTACTAGCAATCGTGAGAAGCCTTTACCAGAACCTTTTCTGCGTCGATGTCTGTACTTTTTTGTCGAATTTCCTCAAGAAGACCAACTAAAGAAGATAATTGATAAGCGATTTGGTGATTTAACAAAAGATAAAGAAAAAATTGTCGAACAAGCTATGAATCGTTTTTATGAAATTCGCGCAGAACTTACAAACAGACCTGGGAGTAGACCACCAGGAACAAGCGAATTCCTAGAGTTTCTTACTGCTCTTTTGAATAGAAATGATGTTGAAAAAGCATTGGAAGACTTGAATAATTTATCTGAGAAATTGCCATTATTAGGAACGCTTTTAAAAACCAAGCAAGACCAGGAAATATATCAGAAAAAAACAATAAATAATAATGAATAATTAAGAATAACAAAATATCCTTAAATACTTTGCGTTCCTCCGCGTTTACCTTTGCGTGACTCTGCGTTAAAAAAAATCTCAAATCCTTACTTATGAGTGATTCTCAATCAATCAAAATTGATTCATTACTATTAGATTTATTCCAAGAATTGCGAAAAGCGGGAATGGCTCTAACTTTGGAACAATATCACTTGTTGCAACAAGCAGTTGAGAGGGGGTATGGTTTAGGTGGATGGGAGGATATAAAACGAGTGTGTCGGCTGTTGTGGGTAAAACCCTGCGATAACTACGATATAAATATTTTTGACCGTACTTTTGAGAGCTATGTTCGGCAGCATCATACCAAGATGCCTGTAGAATCGGTAGAACAAAAACTACAACCACTAGAAAAGACTCCTTCTGCGGTAAAACCGCCAGCTAATCTCCCCAAAATTCCACCCAGGAAGCAGAAATCACCATCAATTGATAAACCCGGTGAAGCAAAAGTTCCAGTTGCAATGCAAACTTCCGCAGCTTCCCCAAGATTTGAGAATACTAGGAATAACTTTCACCTCAGCCCGAGGGATTTTCCGATTCAATTGCAAGATGTTCAAATTGCTTGGCGATTGTTAAAACGACCGCAGCGGATTGGCTGGGATGATGAATTGGATATAGAAGCAACGCTTGAACGGATTGGAAAAGAAGGTTTGTTTGCTGATGTGGTGATGCGTCCAGTCAGGACGCGACGAACCGAATTGCTGCTGTTAATTGATGATAATTTAGCAATGATACCATTTTTCCCTGCATTTGAGCCTTTTATCCAAGCAATTGCAGAAGCTCGAATCACTCCGGCTCGGATATATCGGTTTACCAGCTATCCTGACGAATATCTTTATCATTGGTATCGCCCAACTGTTGCTCAACCCCTCAATGACCTGTTACCAAAACTACATCGTAACCGTACTATTACCTTAATTATCAGCGATGCCGGAGCTGCAACAGCTACCTACAGCCAAGAACGAATTGAGGGAATATCAAAGTTTTTAACTGCATTGTCACCTTGTATTCGTCAACTAATTTGGCTTAATCCTTTACCGCCCCAACGTTGGGAACAGACTTCAGCGATTACAATCGATGCGATACTTAATGGCAGGATGTTAACTTACGAGCCTGCCGGTTTGCAAACAGCAACAGGAGAAATGACTCAAGATAATATGATTCAGATATGGCAAATGTATTCCCCGACTCAAAGAAACCAAGCAACAGAGAAGATTTAACAACTCGCCGCATTCGAGTTTTTGCAAAACGCCACGGAGAACAGGCGCTGTTTTTAGCCTATCATGCTGCTTTCCCACTGACTATCACTTCAGATTTGCTTTATTGTCTGCGCGAAAATTTTGTCCCGGATTGTCCGTGGTATGCAGTAGCCGATGTGTTGCTATCGGGGTTATGTCAACCCGCAGGCTATGATTTGTACGAGATGGAAGGGAAAACCAGAAACCGTTTGTTGCGTCGTTTGTGTATTGAATTTGGAGAACAACGACTCAAGGAACTGGCGAATTTTATGTCCCAATATATTGCCAAACGCTTACAGGTGAAAGACAATGATCGTACTTTGGTATTGGGAGAGCGTCCAAACTGGACGGCATTAGCATACTTGAGTGCGGATGGGCAAGAAGCAGTTAATGCTATCAAATCAGAATTACAACGGTTAACAGCCTCCGCAGATGCGTCTGAACGTATCAAATGGGCAGCATTAGTAGAGAATTATGCTGACTTATTATCGGAAAAAGGTTTTGAGCCGTTGTTATTAAAATGGGCGCAGAACACCCTTGAGGCTCAACCCATCCAAGATGATGAAGAGACGATAATTGCCAAAGGGATGGGAATTGAACTGCAACCTTTTGACTATGATGTAGCGGTTATTAATTCAGATGATGAGTTAGAAGACGAGTTAAAATCTTTTGAATTTGAAACCGTAACAGTTGATAATCGCGGACAAGTAATTAATAAACTAATTAATAAACAGCAAAACCAAGCATTTTATTTTGTAGAGTATTTGGGTGAAAAAGCAGGAGAACCGGCAGAAATAGGAATTGATATGGTGGCGATTCCGGGGGGAACCTTTGAAATGGGTTCGCCAGATAATGAACCAAAACGCCGTAAAAGCGACAGTCCTCAGCATACCGTAAGCATACAACCTTTCTTTATGGGTAAATATCCTGTAACTCAGGCACAGTGGCGAAAAGTAGCGCAGTTATCCCAGATAAATCGGCAGATAGAACCAGAACCTTCTGAATTTAAAGGAGATAATCGTCCTGTAGAACAAGTGTCCTGGTATGATGCACTTGAATTTTGCGATCGCCTTTCTAACTATACAGGCAGAACTTACAGTTTACCGACCGAAGCTGAATGGGAATATGCTTGTCGTGCTGGTACTACGACACCGTTTTATTTTGGTCAAACCATTACTGGTGATTTAGCTAATTATAATGCTAGTGAAAACTTTGCTGATGAACCCAAAGGAGAATTCCGTAAAGAAACCACCCCAGTGGGACAATTTCCGCCTAATACTTTTGGATTATACGATATGCACGGTAACGTTCGGGAATGGTGTCTTGACGACTGGCATACTAACTATGAAGGTGCGCCCGAAGATGGAAGTGCTTGGCTTAACGACAAGAATGATAATCTTTCTCAAAAACAAGGACTTGCCGTACTGCGGGGCGGTTCCTGGCGCCTCAAGCCTGGATTCTGCCGTTCTGCGTCTCGCAGCAACAACAATTGGACGGAGCGCGACTGTATCTACAACCTCAACGGTTTTCGTGTGGTGTCCGTGTTCGGGAGGACTCCTTAATCCCGAAAAGGGTTTGACTCAAAGCAAAAATTTAACGGAGATAAAGCCTATGAAGGAGAAGAATTAACTAAAACTCCTCATAAAAAACCTAAAGAACAAAAATTAACTCCAGAACAAAAAGCAAGGAATAAAGAGTTAGCCTCGGAACGAATTTTTGTTGAACACTTAATTCGTTTGGTGAAAATATTCCGAGTAGCTCAAGAAAGATTTAGATTGAACTCAACTAAATAGGAACAGATAATTATGACTATTTGTGGACTTGTGAGATTACGAATAGGCTCATTTATTTTATGACTATAAAATAAACTAAATATTTTCCCTGCTTCATGTAGTAATCATCATCCCAATTAGTAGATACAACTTCTACAATCAACGGAATTGATGCACCATATATTACAGTTGATGTTTTCGCCCAAAGCAGTTCATTTATCAAATTTGTTTCGTTGATTACTAACACATCTGGCTCATAACCTGATTGATTTTCAGGTGGCTTTACTAATGCTTTTCTGGAAATAAAATATGGCAGGTCTAATTGATCAAATGCGATTGTTACCTTACGAGCTAAAAATCCTGTAATTTTTTCATGTCCTCCCAAACGTTGCGCCATTTCTACAATTACTCCATTATGTAGTTCATAGCGTCCGTTTTCTGGTCGCCAAGCGGCAAATTCTTCAAAAGTTACTTGTTTGAGTTGAGCTTGTGTCATGGGTTTCGCACTTCAAATTGACACTAGAATTAAAATTAATCGTAAAAGTTGGGTTTTGGGTTATTACCAATTGCTAGGTATTTTAGGAAATTATAGAATAGGAAATGAAATGATCGATCTTCGTCCTGCAACCTCTGCCGATTTGGAATTACTACGATACTGGGATGAACAATCCCATGTAATTGCCTCAGATCCCAACGATGATTGGGGATGGGAGGTAGAACTTGAGCGTACACCGGATTGGAGAGAACAACTGATTGCCGAAATCGATGGTCGTCCCATCGGATTTTTACAAATAATCGATCCATTGCTTGAGGATAGTCATTATTGGGGTGATATCGAACCAAATCTGCGGGCTATTGACATTTGGATTGGGGAAGAAACTGATTTGGATAAAGGTTATGGTACAAAGATGATGCAGCTTGCTCTGGTTCGATGTTTTGCGGAACCAAGCGTGAAAGCGGTTCTCGTCGATCCCCTTGCTAGTAATACTCGTTCTCACCGCTTCTATGAGCGTCTGGGGTTTAAATTTGTAGAGCGAAGACAGTTTGGTGATGATGACTGCTTTGTTTATCGTTTGAATAGAGGGGATTGGGATGATCTAGGTGCAATGCACTAGCCGATCCACTCGCGATAATTCTGCCGAACTTTATGGAACATCTTCAGAACTTACGTTCGTTTAAACTGACTACAGAGAATTTGCGAAATAATTACCATGCAGAGAGTTATTCGGTGAATGATCCAAGCACCTGAAACATTCACAACACCAAGGCTAATTTTACGTCGTTCTCGCCTAGAGGATGCAAAAGCAATTTTTGAGTACGCTAGCGACCTTGAAGTTATACACTACATGGATTATCGCTCTCGTACTGAGATAAACGATGTGATTAAATCTATTGCAAATCATCCCTTACTTTGGAACCAAAATAAAGAATTTACTTGGATTGTTACCGTTAAACCTAATGACCGAGCAATTGGTACGATTGCTTGTTGTGTAGAAGGACACATGGCTGATTTTGGTTATTTACTCAATCGCAAGTACTGGGGAAACGGATACGCAACAGAAGCAGGACATACTGTGGTCAACTGGTTAATGAGCGTTCCGGGAATTTACCGAGTTTGGGCAACTTGTGATACAGAAAATCTAGCATCAGCAAGGGTTTTAGGGAAAATTGGTTTAGTGCACGAGGGGATTTTACGTTCTCATACAATTCGTCCCAATATCTCACCAATTCCAAGGGATGTGTTTATTTATGCGAAGGTATGTTAAACGGTATACATCTAAGAATCTCGAATCTAATGAATCAGCAATTACTTGAGTTGATTCAATGGTATGGCGATCGCCGTTTAGAGATGTAATATTTATCCAAGGATAAAGCAAATGTACTTAAAAGGAACTTTGATATTTTTCTGTGGGAAAATGGGCGCAGGTAAATCTACATTGTCCCGTCAAATATCTCAAGAATTAAATGCAATTCTGTTATCTGAGGATGATTGGTTATCAACTCTTTACCCGGAAGAAATCAAGAATTTTGATGATTATTTGAAATATGCAAATCGCCTCAAACCATTATTAAAAACCCATGTCACAAGCATACTAAATTCTGGTATTTCCGTAGTTATGGATTTTCCAGCAAATACGAGAAATCAAAGAGCATGGTTCAAAGATATATTTTTAGGTGAGGGCATTCCTCATCGATTAATCTACATTGATGTTGATGATAAAACTTGTATAGAACAAATAGCCCAGCGACAGGAAACTAATCCAGAAAGGGCGCTATTTGATACAGAAGAAGTTTTTCGTCATGTCACCAGTTTCTTTCAACCACCTTCTACTGATGAGGGTTTTGCGATCGAATTTGTCAAACGCTGAGTTTTTGAATCTTCCGCACTGTACAGCTTGTAGTTGAGTATTTGAACTTATTTGACTTCTCTCCTGACTAAAGTCGAGGAGATTCTAATAAGGATGCTCCATGAAGGGATAAATCCTCTTCACTACACTTTTTTATCTTTATTAGCTGTCACCCAAAGATTTATTCGGGTGGGACTAGTCAAAACGCCCCTACACAGTTGGTCAAGGTTTAACTTTAACGTCCTGCTTACTTTGCGGATGATATTGGCAGAAGCATTCGCATCCGCATTGATATAAAAATTATTTGATGTTCTATACAAACCACGCTTTGTTCTTTTTCCTGACGGCTTCCAATCACTGGGTTTTTCACCATATTTCGGCAGATAGTCGCCATCTAAAAACGATGAAAGGCTTGTATAAGATTCTTCAGTTTCTATAAATCGTATTCCATATTGTTCGCACAGTTGATATATTCTGTCTTTGAGTCTAGCTGTAGGAATTGGAACAAATTCGGAATTATTCTTTTTACCTAACTCTATTTCATTCTTATTGCCTTTATTCCACCCAAAAATAACAGTACCAATATTCTTTTCTAAACAATGATTGATTACAATTAAAGCTGCTTTATTAATCCCGTCTCTCATTTGACGGTTGCGTTTTTCAGTTACAGCAGCTAGTTTTTTGTTCCAAAAGGCTTGTGGTTTATTTTCTTTTATAGTTGATACTTTTTTATTGTACCAACGATTCATCGATTTGACTTGTTTCCCATCAATAATAAAGCTGGTACCAACGTTCGTTACACAAGTCAACCAATTGGTTAATCCTGGGTCTATTCCCAGTACATTATCTTGATTTAACTTCGGCTTGTCTATAACTTTATTATATACAAACTCGAAATAAAAACATTTATTTCTAGGCAGTATTCTTAACTCTTTAATGTCCGTAAAGTTGATATTAGTTGGCATTGGTATATGGAAACTATCTAAACCAAACCAACGTTTACAAGTATTGCCTAGAGGTACTCTTATTTGACCGTCTTTTAATTTCAGTGCCTGCTGAGGATAACTAACTGTAGTCATACCTCCCTTTTTTCTATAGTTAGGTATTCGTGGTCTATTAGTTATTTTACCTTCTTGATGAGCTTTAATTAAGCCATAATAAGATTTAAATGATTCTGCTACTGTTCTTAATATTTGTTGTGCAGCCTGCGAGTGCAAGACTTTATAATGATTGTTATCTTTGTATATCTTTTCTAAATCATACTTACCAATTCCTTTTTTAGTTTTAAAATATAACTGTCTTGCATAGTATATTCCCATGTTTGTGAGTTTATGAGACTCGGAACATAGAAATTCTAATATTGCAACCAAGTCTTTATTTTGTTTTACTAAAACTTGCTGACATCCATACATTTGTCTTGTTATAAAACTAGATATATTGTACCATGTCATTGGATAGTTAAAACTATCATTTCTCGTTTTCATCCCTTGTTTAAAAACAAAGGGCTTTCAACTCGTTTTTCTGTAATTGGAAAAAATCCAGCTGATTAAGATTCTTCGTCTAACTCACTGAGTACATCAGCCAAATCTCTTGCTCCATGAAATACCCTGAGAATTTCAACAGTATTATCCTGAATTCTATAGAAAATTAAATAATCATTAAAATTTTTGATCCGCCATTGTCTAATTTCGCCCAACTTGGACACCACAAACTGCGTTATTTTTCCCATTCGAGGAGTTTTTAACAACTGTTCAAAAGTCACTTCCGCAGCAGTTAAAAAATTTACAGCAACATCCGCGTTACCATTAACTAATATGTAATTTGCCAATTGTCGCAAATCTTGAGTTGCCCGATCCTTGATAATTAATCGATAGCTCATGCTTGGTTCGGATTTTCGATGTTATTTTCCCCCAAAACTGTCGAGCGTAGATTTTGCCAATATTCAGGTGTTACTTCCTCTCCTGGAGAATTAATACCTTCGAGCAAAAGAGCTTCTAATTTTGCTTGTGCTTTACGTTTTTTATCTTGCTGTACTAAATCTAAAAAATATTCACCAATACTGTTGTAAGCACCTGCCGTTATTTGTGCCTCAAGGTAAACGCGCACCTCATCGGGTATATTAATATTGATATTCATCGGGATTTGATTTTAGCGATCGCCTATTATTTTAACTTAGATGATTTCACCGAATCCAGCTACCCATAAAAATGAGTAGAGGACACGATACTCACGCTTGAGTCGCTACGGGAACGCTTCCTAAAAAATCATCATCATTGATTTACTCCCATTCTCTAAATTCATCATTAGTATTATTAAGTAAAGAAGTCAGTTGTTGACGACGACTTTCAAAGTTGGCTGCGATGAATATTAAGCTAATTCCCACTAATAAACCTATTACCCATTTTAGGAAGGGATAACGCAGGATCGATATTACCAAATGATAGAATGCTGTGACTAAAAATGTTGCGGTACCAATATACAAAAAGGCGCGTATTCTTAATGCTAATCCTGCAAATATCGCAATCAAACTCAAGATTCCCGGTATTAAACCCGGTATAAAAAAACTATTTTGATAAAATACAACTGCATATCCACAAATTATTCCACTACCTAGCATTCGTAGCCAGTGACGGAATGATTTATTTTGCGGTAATTTGAGTTGCGGATCGAATTGAGCAATATATAGTAAGGATAAGCCGATTGAGGAAATATACCATAAGCCATCACTTAAATTTAAATCGCTAAATCCACGCCATAAAGCCCAATTAACTAATATTAAACTGATATAAGTAAAGCGGAATTTCGTGGTAATTTTAGCAATGAAAATATAGTAACCAGCGACTAATAATATAGAGATGGAATAGACTTCTATTCTAGTTTCCCACAACGATATTAACGGAATAACGTATGCAGCAATTTGCCAAGGTTTTTTAGACCAACGCCAATGTTGCCACGGTAAACTATAAAGTGAATAAGCAATTAAACAGGAAACTGCCGCTTGCCAAGGACGTATTTGTTCTAAGAAAAGACGTACTATTGAAGTATCTGGTAAAAAGTATCTTAAACAAGCAGCTTCTACTAAACCGATATAAACCCAAATTTCTGCTTGGGTAATGTTTATCCAAATTGATTGGGATGTTAATTCATCAGTCTGTCTTCCTTGAAATATTGCGTAGGAAGTTAATAACAATCCTGTTGCTAAAGCTAATATATTTGCTTCTATCGGATAATTAATTGCAGCTATTAATAAAACGCTACCCAAAGCCCAATGAAAATGAGCGAACATTTTCAATTCTTTGTAACTCAGGTGTAGATAACTTATTAACCAAGACGATAATAAGCGATAAATATAGCCAATAACCGCAGCTAAGGTAGCTAAAGCAATCCAACCATCACCAATAGCACCTCCAGACACTTGCTGAAGTTGATAGACTAAAAGCTCGTAACCTGCTATTGATACACCGATAAGTCCTAAGTAAAGCAGCGGTTTTAATTTTTGATTGCGTCTTCCCACACCAATGACAATTAAAGCTACACCCAACGTAGATAAACCAGTCCAGCTATCAAAGATATTCAACCGTAGCAGTACTCCGAAAAGAGCGTATAACAAAGGTAGAATATGCCAGCGAGTGGGAATCGATAATTGCCGCTTTTTACACCACCAATCTCCAAATAATTGCGTAATTAGACCCAAAGCAATATTCGCAACCGCAACATATATAATTTGCTTGGTTTGGGTTGCCAGTATCTCAACAACCAGCAATTCTACACACCAGGCAATACCATAGAATGTCGAGTTTATCGGTTGTTGCCAATGACGAAATGAGAAAGCTACTAAAATAATCGCTGCGGAAATTGCATAGGCTAAGATATCCGATTCACCAGAAACATAAACCCATCCCGCGTGTAAACTTAACAATAACAATTCACAACCGCAGAGTATAGTGGCCCAAAAGTCTGTAGCAACTGCATATATATTTGCTAATTCGTTCCCACGCTGCAATAATTTACGAATTACCCACAAACTCAAAATAATTGCTGCCGACAACACAAACCAACCTGCAATCGATAATGAACCACTTTCCCATACCGCAGCAAAAATAAAGCTTAAAAGGAAACCTACCGTAATTACCGCAGATATTTTGTTTTTTAAATATCTCGTATTCACAAACATCACCGCCACACCCATTGCCAAACCAATTAGACTAATTCCAGGTAGCGGTAAAGTTAATAACTGAGCAAATATGATTGATAAAATACTAATTGTGATTTGCTGATATTTTCTTTCTTCCCTATCACGACTACTAATAATACTCAGGGTTACGGGCGTTATGAACCAAGTTAATCCCCAACTTGATTGATTTAGATAAATACCATTCCAAATTGACTCTACATTTGTCCATAACAGCAAATAACTCAAACCCGCAAGCACCAAACCGATATGCCATGCACTACGTCGCAGAATTCCCTCACCAACGCTAAATAACCACTCCGTTACCATTACAACCAAGCAAATAACTGCCCAAACCTGTTGTGAAAGACTTGGGAAAAATAAATTTATCCAGGAAAAAAGAGTGAGTATTGCTGTGATGTGAGTTAGATAAATGAGGGGCGAAGAGAGGAAAGAAATAAAAGAAGATATTTCATTACTCCTATTCCGATCTAAAATTAGTAATCTCTCTTTACCTCTTTCCTCTGCGCTCTCTGCGTCTCTGCGGTTTTTGTTCCGGTAATCTTCTACCGGGAAGAAATTAAAGTGCCGATGGGTAACTATAGTGAGGGTGATAGTAGATAAAAGTAAGTTTAGGGAACGTAATGTGGGATTTCCCAAAGCCACAGCGGTTAAAGCCAGCCCTAAAATTAAGGTTAATTTTTCGCCAAAGCTTGCTAAGTCAGGTTTATTTTTGACATATAATTTATCCGTAAACGCCACCATAAAAATGATGTAGGGAAACAATCCCACACTCAATAATGCCCAGGGATAATTTTGAGAATTAGTAAATTGAGTAGCAGTTGTAACAATCGAAGCTTTAAATTCAGCAGGTAATAATCTCCAACTCAACCACATTGATTGTAAACCTACAACAAAGAAAGCTGTAAAATCACTTTTTAAGCTGTATAAATGCAACCGACTATTAAAAAACCACAAACCCAAACCGCTAATCGTAATTGCTTGTAAAGGATTACTTTCAACCGTCACGTACCAACCGAGGAATAATAAGACACCCCCGATTGCTTGGGAAGGAAAAGCCCAAGAAGAAGAACTCTCCTTTTCTCCTTCTCCCTGTTGCGCTAACCAAGCTATTAACCATCCATAAATACCAATGGCTAAACCTAAATTTACAAGATTTACACCAGCACCAAAAATTGCTCGTACCAATACCAACATGGAGGCATAAATAATTACTGTCGCAGTTACATTTTTTCCCCAATTCCTTTCAGATAAGCCTTTTGTTTCTACTTCCTGTTGTCGAGTAAGAATTTGAAAAACGGTAATAATAGTTGTTCCGATAACAGCTAAATAAACTGCAATTAAAGGAAATCCTGTAAACTTCCAACCCCAATGCAGGTAACTCAATCCCAGAATATTTATTAAAGATAATTTACTAAATTGAACACTTTTGCTAAATATTGATTGTTTAAAAACTAATACAGTTATTCCTGTTAAAATAATTGACGCAATGCCGACTAAAAGCCAGTTTATCGGATTCTGCCACAAACCAAACCTATCCATTGCCCAAAAATTAATTGGAATCAGCAGCATTGTAACAATATGCAAAGCACCACTTGTCAACCGTAAATTTGCTTGTTTACCAGTCCAAAAACCAATTCCCCAAAAACCCAAGGTGTAAGCGAATAAAACCCCATATTGTAAAACAGGTGTAAATCTCTCCCACTGGCTTGCAGCAAGCGCTCCAGAGGAAACTACTACACTAAACATTCCCAAAAATAGCAGCCAACGGACACTCAATTCTGCCCGTAGCGATCGCCATATTGAATTGAAAAAATTGGGTGTAGCCTTTAACTTGGGCGCAGTTTTACTAGGTTGTGTAGGTTGTGGAATAACTTGTTGTGTCTGCGTTTTAGGTACAGTTTCAGCCTGTAAAATCACCTGACAGACTAAATGTTCTTGACATATTTGCTTAACTTGAGCATCAGATATCAAATCCAAGCGCAACCATTCATCAAGCCCCTGCAATAAATGGGGATGTTCCCCAGGAAGCCTGACTTCAAATTTAAGCGAGCGGTTAGAATTGGATGGCATAATACAATGCACTCTAATAGTACAATAATTACATCATCCCTTAGATGTATATTTTCGGATGAATTATTTATGACACTTCTGCCGCTGAATAAAGTAGTTATACCAATTCCTAAATAACCGCTCGCTTATGGTTAAAAAATTTCCAGTTACTTTTTCTTAAGCTTCTTGATTAAAGATGTTTCTACGAATGGTCCAACTGGTCCCACTATAGCAGCGCCTAAACTTAAATTATCAAAGTTCATCGCGATTAAAGATGCAGCATTAGCCTTATGTGAAAATAAACTCAACAAGGTAAATGCAGCGATTATCGAGAAAAGATTTTTATTCATGAAAAATTTGGTGGCAAAATAACTGAAATTAAAACACAACCCATCAATTAAGTAAATTCACTATTCACATAGTTTAGATAAACTTAAAATTAAATACTTAAAATTTGATGAGAATTTAGGCAGTATTTAGCAAATATTTATATTTAACAGGTTTTAATATGCTTGTACTAATTTATCATTAGAGCAACCAATTCCCAGACGGGTATTTTACTCATTCCATCCAAGCCATAATATATAGTTAAAAGGATAAGACTGAAAAGTTAAAATTCCTAACTTCTCACTCTTAACTTTCAAAAAACGGGCGGGAAGGGATTCGAACCCCTGACACCGTGGTCCGTAGCCACGTGCTCTAGTCCACTGAGCTACACGCCCTTATAACTAGTTAATCATAGCATATGTCAACCACATGACACAAGAAAATTTTCAAAATTCCTCAAATTCAGTTTATGAGCAGGGTTTAACTCATTTGGATCATCAGGGAGAAGCCCAGATGGTCGATGTATCTACTAAAATTCCCACTGTTAGAGAAGCTGTAGCTATTGGTCAAGTGCGGATGAAACAAGAAACTTTTGCCGCAATTCAATCGGGAAACGCTCCTAAAGGTGATGTTTTAGCAACTGCAAGACTTGCTGGAATCATGGCTGCAAAACAAACATCGGCTTTGATTCCTTTATGTCATCCTTTGCCGTTACAAAAAATTGAGGTGCAAATCACAGCTTTATCTCAACTACCAGGTTATTCCATTCAAGCAACAGTTAAAACCAAAGCTGAAACCGGGGTAGAAATGGAAGCTTTAACTGCTGTTTCTGTCGCTGCACTTACTTTATACGATATGGCGAAAGCTTTAGAAAAATCCATACAAATTGAATCAATACATTTAGTCAGTAAAACTGGTGGTAAATCGGGAGATTATTCGCTGCAATAAGCATTATTAGTCCATGTAGATGGACATTGAAAGTTGTAGTAACGAATTAATTCGCCGCTTACTGCTTTACAATATGAGAATATTATTTACAAATATTAAAAAATGCAGACCAGTACAATTCCTTCTACAACTCCGATTCCTGGTAAATATTGGCAATGGCGCGGACATGATGTTTACTACGTGAAAGCAGGAGAGAATTCCCATCGTCCGCCTTTACTATTAGTACATGGTTTTGGTGCTTCCACGGACCACTGGCGCAAGAATATTGCCGAACTGTGTCACGATTTTGAAGTATACGCGATCGACTTGTTGGGATTTGGACGTTCGTCCAAGCCTAAGTTACAGTACAGTGGTGATTTATGGTGCAACCAATTGCATGAGTTTATTACCCAAGTAATTGGTAGAAAAGCCGTATTAGCTGGTAATTCCCTCGGTGGCTATGCAAGTTTATGTGTAGCAGCACAGCATCCTGATTCTGCTGCGGGTTTGGTATTGGTTAATAGTGCAGGTCCCTTTAGTCAAGACCAGCCAACAGTAGAACCCGAAGCCTTACAATCGGAAATTGAGCCACCTTTAAATCAAAAGCTGCAAAAGTTATTCGGTGATTTTGTAAAATTAATATTTAAGCAACCCTTTGCTCAATTTGTTTTATTTCAATATATTCGTCAACCTTGGGTAATTCGTCAAACTCTAGAAAAAGTTTATTTAGATAAAAGTGCAATTACAGACCAATTAATAGAAGAAATTCGTCGTCCTTCCGGTGACAAAGGGGCTTTTGATGTCTTTTGCTCGGTTTTTAGTACTCCCCAAGGAGAGAAAGTTGACGTGCTTTTAAAACAATTAACTTGTCCATTGTTATTGTTTTGGGGAGAAGCAGATCCCTGGATGAATGCAAAAGAACGTTCTCAAAAATTTCGTCAACATTATCCACAGTTAACAGAATATTATCTCAGAGCAGGTCATTGTCCTCATGATGAAGTACCACAGCAGTTAAATTCATTATTGCGAGATTGGGTTTTTTCTATCGCTGAGTAATGGAGAGGTCGAAGGTTAAAGGTTAAAGGTCGAAGGTGTAATAACAACTGTCAACTCTCAATCCAAAATCCAAAATCTAAAATCCAAAATTATTTGATGGGTTATAAACAAAGTATTGTTCGTGGAGCAATATTTATTATTGTTGCGGAGTTAGTGTTAACAATGAATGGAGCCATTATTAAGTTAGCTTCAGATGGTTTACCAAATGAAATGATTGTTTTCTTCAGAAATTTGTTTGGTTTGTTGAGTTTAATGCCGATATTTGCTCGTGAAGGTACAGCGATTATCCATACTAAAAAACTTCATTTACATTTACTCCGGGGACTCTGTGGTGTCACTGCAATGTATTGTTTGTTTTACGTGATGGCAAAACTTCAATTAGCAAATGCAATGTTACTTAAATCGACTATACCAATATTCATTCCTTTGGTTGCTTTTAGTTGGTTGAAAGAGAAAATTTCAGTTGTGGCTCGTGTGGCGATCGCGATTGGTTTTGGTGGTGTATTTTTAGTATTGAAACCCGGTAGTGATTTTGATTGGGTGATGTTAATTGGTTTAATTAGTAGCGCTTTTGCTTCAATTTCCATGGTGACGATACGCAAATTATCAGCAACGGAACCGGCTGTACGTACAGTTTTATATTTTGCAATAATTGCGAGCTTGGTATCGGTTATACCTTTAATTTGGGCTTGGAAAACTCCTACTTACAACGAATGGTTAATGTTAATAGGAGTGGGTTTTAGCAGTACAGTGGTTCAGTTGTTAACAACTCGCGGTTATGCATCTGCACCTGCTTCTCAAGTTGGGATTTTCTCTTATTCTTCGGTAATATTTGGTGCTTTTATTGGTTGGCTGTTTTGGCATGAATTATGGGATATTACATCACTTTTTGGTGCGACATTGATTATCGCTGCTGGTTTTCTGACGCTTGGTGATAGTAATAATACCCTGTCAGAAAATAAATAGTAATATGACAATGAATTCGATGATGATCTTAGAAGGAAGTCGGATTTTTATTATTGTTTTCTAATGTTACGGATACTTATCGTAAAAACCCGACTTCTTACCCCAATCAAGATTTTACAGCTTATTTTCTTACAGTCCCCATGAAACAATTGGTTCACCACCAATAATCTAAGTCTTATTACTCTTTCCCACTGCCGACTGCCGACTGCCTACTGCCCGACTTAGAAGTCAGGATGTTTGTTAAGTCTAAATTAATCTCAGACCCGGCGAATATAATATGTTCACAGGACATATTATATTCACCCAAAACTTGATATTTTGCTCAATAGTAATTTAATCATCAATTTGTCCCTGACGACGAATATTGAGAATATCGCTCATTTTTCTAATTTGATTAAAGACTTGCTCTAATTGCTTTTTATCAGATACTTCTATTCCCAAATCTATTAACGCTGGTTGATTAACAGCGGTTTTTACATTCGCATGAGACACGTTAATTCTTTGGTCGCTTAAACGAGATAAAATATCTTTGAAAACTCCCACACGGTCTAATGCTTCAATCTGTACGTTGACGCTATAAGTTTGATGATGGTGCAACATTTCCTGGCAATTATTCCAACTCACGGGTACTAAACGCTCGCAATCTGTGTGTTGCAAATTTTGACATCCTTGTCGATGGATCGAAATTCCCCTACCCCGTGTAACTACACCGATAATCGGTTCTCCTGGAATGGGATTACAGCAACCCGCTACATAATACATTAATCCTTCTACGCCAATGATTGGGGAATTACTGTTGCGAGATGTAGTCGTATTTCCTTCACGCAATAATTTTGGTGCGGAGGTTGGTAAGTTTGAAAGAACTTCATCCAAATTTATCGCTATGGGTTGTTGCTCTTTGACTATTTCTCGCCATCTATTTAATACTAAATTTAAGGTGATTTCACCGTAACCTAGAGCAGCTAACAAGTCTTCAACATTGTTATAGTTACATTTTTCAGCAACTGTTTGCATTGGTCCGGATTTAAGTAAACTTTCAAAACCAGATTTACCCAATTCTTTTTCTAACAATTCCCTACCACGGGCAATGTTTTCATCTCTACGGGAACGTTTATACCACTGTTTGATCCGATTTTTCGCTGCTGAAGTGGCTGCAAAGTTTAACCAATCCAAGCTCGGATGACTATTTTTCTGGGTGATTACTTCTACAATATCGCCATTATCTAATCTTGTGGAAAGCGGTACCATGCGTCCGTTAACTTTTGCTCCTGCACAATGGTTCCCGACTTCGGTATGAATACGATAAGCAAAATCTACCGTGGTGGAACCGGGACTTAATGCAACCAAATCACCTTTTGGGGTAAATACATAAATGTCATCCTCAAACAAGTTGTCTTTAATACTTTCTAAATATTCCTGAGCATCCTTAAGGTCGTTTTGCCATTCCAGCAACTGTCGCAACCAGGTAAATTTCTCATCGGCTGCGGTCATTTGAGTATTATTAGAACCACCTGTTTCTTTATATTTCCAGTGCGCTGCAATGCCATATTCAGCAATACGGTGCATTTCTAAGGTGCGGATTTGCACTTCTATCGGACGACCCCAGGAACTGATTACCCCGGTGTGTAATGACTGGTAACGATTAGGTTTTGGTAAGCCGATGTAATCTTTGAACCTACCGGGAATCGGGCGGAAGGAATCGTGAACTAATGCTAAAGCACGATAGCATTCTTCATTGGTTCTGACAATAATTCGTAGCGCTGCTAAATCGTAAATTTCATGAAATTCTTTATGTTGGCGCTGCATCTTTTGGTAAATACTATAAAGATGCTTGGGACGACCTGATAATTCTATGCATTCAATTCCCGCTTGTTTCAAACGAGAACGTAAAGTTTCGGCTACTTTGCTTAGTCTTTCTTCTCTTGATGTGCGTTTTTCGGCAACTAGTTGCTGTATTTGACGATAAGCATCGGTTTCGAGATACTTAAAAGCTAAATCTTCTAATTCCCATTTGACGTGCCAAATACCCAAGCGATTGGCTAGAGGAGCAAATATTTCTCTTGTTTCTAAAGCTTTATTGCGACGACTGTGTTCTGGCATCACGTCCATTGTTCGCATATTATGCAAACGGTCTGCCAATTTCACTACTATAACACGGATATCTTGCGCCATCGCCAAAAACATTCGCCGAAAGTTCTCTGCTTGACTTTCTGTTTTACTTTTAAAATTAATTTTAGAAAGCTTGGTAACTCCTTCCACCAAACGTCCTACTTCTTCTCCAAATCTTTGTTCTATTTCTTCAATTGTTACTTCTGTATCCTCCACTACATCATGTAAAAATCCAGCTGCTATCATTACAGGGCTACCCCCTAAATCCCGTAGTAATCCGGCAACCGCGACGGGATGACAAATGTATGGCTCTCCTGATTTCCGATACTGACCTTGATGTAAATTATAGGCAAATTCAAATGCCCGACAAATTAAATCTTTACCCCCATAGTCTGGGTCATTTTCTAGATTCTTTTTAACAAAGGAATCATTGAGACAATCTTTTAACCATTCCGGAAGAATAATATTAAATTTAGAATCTACAATTGTATTGTTCATATTTGAATAAAGAGGTTTAGTATTGTTAGGGGATGGGCGACGTAAACGACGTTGCTGTCGTACAGATGCTATTTTCATGGCTAAGGATAAGTTTACTAATGTAAAAGGAATTGTTTCGATTAGCAATTTTTTTCGGAGCAAACAAGTGTTACGCATGATAATCTAAACAAGATAGAAAGGGCAATAAAGCCTCGGCAGTTTGCTTGAGGCGCTTGTAAGAAAAAGTTTTTAAAGAATTAATTGTATGAGATAAAATTCATGAAACTAATAATATCTCAATAAATGTTCTTATGTCTCTTAATAAGCAGAAATATCTTGCATTTACAACTATGTTGCAACAATTGCGTTCTGATATCTCTTCTAATTCAATCAGTGCCAACCTCCTACGTCAGCATCTGACATCTTTACGGAACTTTTTTCAGCAGGATATTGTACCTTTAGCTACTCAATTTCCAACAGAGCAGTCTTATCAAACTGAAATCAGCAAGCAGTTACAGTTATTGGAGATAGATATAATGTTTTTTCAAGGAGCGCGACAAGCTCCATCGGCTGTTGCCAGAGTAAATGCAATTTCCGAACGATTGACAACCCTGATTAGATACTGCGATGCCATTCTAAAGATGGATAAAGTAGCAGATGAATAATGAAAAATCAAAAACAATACATTAATCAATTATTAATCGATTAAAACATTTTAAAGTATTCTCTTACACACAGATTTTCCTTTTAAAAAAGAAAAAGCATCGTAAAAGTTTAATATTCACGCGCATGTGATTTCAGCACTTCTACCCGTATAGTTGTGCTAGGCTCTCAAGTCGATATTAACATTTTTCCGGGAAATTTTAGCAAATAACTTCTATCTACATATATAGATATATTGAAGTATTTTTTTTTCAACCATTTTTTTGCCTGTTTGGAAATAAGGAGTCTATTTAATTCACTAGGGTTGTAATTCTCGCCAAAGCTCAACCTCGAAGCTTTAGTTCCCAAGTTCAGTCTGGGAAGTCGATCAACAGTTTCCGGCTCTTATTGAAACGAGTGTGGAAATTTCAGAGAATATACGCGATTAGTAACAAGTTTTATCAAGCAAATCTGATAAAGTATAAAAAATTTAAGTGTCTAACTTCTAACTTAATCACCAATAACTAATTATGAACGATGCTTTATTGTCAATTGAAAATTTACGGGTAGGATATGCTACGAATAATACAGAAAAGGAACAATGGGCAGTTGATGATGTCTCTTTGATTTTGCAACCCGGTGAAAGGATGGGTTTGGTGGGAGAATCTGGTTGTGGTAAGTCTACTTTAGGACGTGCGGCGATGCGTTTGTTACCAACTTCTACACGGATTCAAGGACGGGTAATGTTTCAAGGACGCTCTATATTTGATATGACCTCCGAGGAATTGCGGAGATTTCGCGGAGAAGCGGTAGCATTAATCTTTCAAGACCCCATGACCCGCTTAGATCCGTTGATGACTATCGGCAACCACTGCTTGGAAACTCTCAAAGCACATTCACCCCAATTATCCAATTTACAGGCAAAACAAAAGGCGATCGCCACTTTACAAAAAGTCAATATTCCCCCGGAAAGATGGAGTCAGTATCCCCACGAGTTCAGCGGTGGAATGAGACAGCGGGTAGCTATTGCTTTAGCTTTATTATTAAATCCCAAATTAATTGTTGCTGACGAACCCACCACCAGTTTAGATGTCACCGTTTCCGCTCAAATTTTACAAGAATTAACCCGATTGTGTGCTGAAGAAAACATGGGATTATTACTGATATCCCATGACTTAGCCATGGTGGCTGAATATTGCGATCGCATTGGGGTGATGTACCAAGGAAAGATGGTAGAAACGGGTTTATCCAAAGAAGTATTCCGCAATCCCCAGCATGAATATACGCGATCGCTTTTGAAAGCTGCATTGCATATTCAAACATTTTCAGATGAGAATGACGCAGATATAACAGAGCAATTATCAAGCAGTCTCAAGGAAAAAGCATCAAATATCACACCGTTGTTGACAATCAAAGAATTAAAGCAGCATTATACTATCGAACCCAATTTTATTGAACGAATATTTAAAGGACAAGGACAAACCATTAAAGCAGTAGATGGGATCGACTTAGAACTGTATCAAGGAGAAATTCTCGGATTAGTTGGTGAATCCGGTTGTGGAAAAAGCACCTTATCGCGGACAATATTGCAGTTAATTCGTCCTACCGGAGGTAAAGTTGAATTTCTAGGTAAAGAATTAACCAGTTTGTCCCGTCAACAAGTACGCTCCGAAAGACGACAAATGCAGATGATATTTCAAGATCCTCACGCTTGTTTAAATCCGACAATGACTGTAGGACAAAACATAGCCGACCCATTGATTATCCATCATATCGCCAATGCCGGAGCCGCAAAAGAACAAGTATTATGGATGCTTGATAAAGTCGGGTTAAATCCATCCCCCATGTACTATCAACGTTATCCTTCCGACTTATCCGGGGGACAGCAACAAAGAGTTGCGATCGCCAGAGCTTTTATTACTCGTCCCAAATTGGTAATTTGTGACGAACCTGTAAGTATGTTAGACGCTAGTGTACAATCGCAAGTTTTGGATTTGATGTTGGAATTAAAAGCAGAATTCGAGTTAACCTATTTATTTATTACCCACGATTTATGGTTAGCCAGGTTTTTATGCGATAGAATCGCCGTCATGAACGGTGGTAAAATTGTCGAGCTTGGTGCGACACAGAAAATTTTCAGTAATCCCCAGCATCCTTATACTAAAACTTTACTTGCTGCTGCTCCGTTGTTAGCAAGAGCGTAAGATAAGTTAAGAGTTAGGAGTTAGGAATTAGGAGTTAGTTGACAGTTGACAGTTGATAGTTGTTTATTCCCAATCTTTAACCTCTAACCTTTGATCTTTAACCTTTAACCCTTAACCTCTAACCCTTAACCTTTGACCTTTAACCTTTAACCTTTAACCCTTAACCTTTAACCTTTAACCTTTAACCTCTAACCTCTAACCTTTAACCCTTAACCTTTAACCTTTAACCTTTAACCTCTAACCTCTAACCTTTAACCTTTAACCTTTAACCTCTAACCTTTAACCTTTAACCTTTAACCTTTAACCTCTAACCTCTAACCTTTAACCTCTAACCTTTAACCTCTAACCCTCGTTCCGTATAATTCCAAGAATCTTCTGTAAAGCGACATACTTTTACAGTTGGAAACTCTGCTTAATTTTAGTAAGCTGTCTCGATTTTTTTCCGCAAGACTGCGTAGATAAGGTAAATCTTCAAATAGAGTTAAACAAGAAGCAAAATGCAGTAATAGCTGTAGAAATGGCTTAAACCATTCCAAATCGCTGTAAATATCAACAAAGAAATAATGCTCGTTTTCATTCAAAGGAACCGCATGAAATATTACAGTTATTCTTTTAAGATTGTAAACTGGAATACTCAATTCTACAGTATAAGGATTGTGCAAAATTAAATCTACTTCTACAATCGGTTGTCTCCAAATCCGTAAAGGGTTGTAAGGAGAATCCAACATAGTTTGAAATTTAATTACTCCACCATTTTCTGTAAGCTGAAAGTCACTAATACCTAAAACCTTAAGATTATTTAGACTAAAGTTATGAATAGTTTCTAGATGTTTTAAATTTAATAAATGATAAATTTGGCAAATGTAAGGAAAAGGTAATATGTATTCCTGACTAATCATGTATCTTTGCTTTAAATTAGACTTGAAGCCATTAGTATTACAGCAGTTTTGCTGTAATATTGCGTCTTCACAACTATCAGGTGAATTTTCCGGTCTCAAAAATAACCAGCTTGCAAAGAAGAAAGAAGCTGTAAATAACTGCATGACTTCAATCGTAGATAAATAACCATCGGCAAATGCAGCAAAACTTCTATCGCTAATGCCAAACAGCCAAGATGGAATACCAAACAGCCAAATACCGCTTCTAAGTCTACTAAAAATAAGAGCAACTTCGAGCGCTTGATTACTCTTTTTATTTTCAACTGATTCTGTTGTTGATTCTGTCTTTGTAAGATTATACATAGGATATTTCTATCATGTTGGCATAGCAAAAATTACCTCCTCAACTACATAGAGAAAGAGGCTTTCGTATGAAAAATCCAGTTTTACCAATAGGAATTTATACTGCTTGAAAAAGTCAACTCTGATGCACAGAATAAATTAAATCGAACAATTTTTATTTGCGCTTTCGCTTCTAAACATAAATATCTTTAAAGCATCTACATGACTTTAACAACTTAGTTAATTTTCCTTAATTTGCTAATTAAAATACAGGCTATCAGGATACATATATGTATTTTAGTAAAAAAATATTGACTTTTCCGACATTTTAACTATTTATGTCCATAGTCTGATATTTATTGAAGAGTGGTAAATTTGCATCAGTCTAAAGACAG
>JAYKJL010000153.1:0-29863 GCA_035285725.1 Nostocales cyanobacterium 94392
TACAGGCTATCAGGATACATATATGTATTTTAGTAAAAAAATATTGACTTTTCCGACATTTTAACTATTTATGTCCATAGTCTGATATTTATTGAAGAGTGGTAAATTTGCATCAGTCTAAAGACAGTAATTCAGTTAACAGTTAGCAGTTACCAGTGAGCAGTTTTCAAATACACCATAATGACACGATGTAAAAAAGGCTCGTAGTTGGGCTGTCTTCGCTTTAACTCACCAGAGATTACAATTTCAAAATAATATAATTTGTTCACTGTTAACTGCTAACTGTTCACTGTTTCGATGTCTGCATCGCAAACTGCATTAAACCGGGGAAGAATTTATAAGCAGCGGACATAAATGATCCTGAACCAACTACTATTTCATCTTTTTGATATTTCACCGCATCCCAAATTGCATCAGCGACATCTTCAGGTTTACTCGCCGCTGGTGATTTGAGAAAACTATTCATAGAAGTGCGACGTTTTTCTGCTTCTTGTTCGCTACTTCCCCGAAATTGCGCTCTTTCCATAAAATTACTATCAGTAGCGCTCGGATGTACTGCACTTACATGAATACCTTTCGATTTCAATTCTAGTCGCAAAGTTTCTGTTAAGCCTGTAATTGCGTACTTGCTGGTACAATAAGCGGTCATTTCCGGTAAAGGTAATTTACCACCGATAGAACCGACATTGACAATCGTTCCCTTCTGTCGCTGTAAAAAGTGCGGTAAAATGGCGTGAATTGTGTGGATGTATCCCCAGAGATTTACGTCTATGACTCGATGCCAATCACTTAAGGTGGTATGTTCAATTGGTCCAGTCATGCAAACTCCGGCATTATTGATTAAAACATCAATACTGCCAAAAAATTCTAAAGCTTTGGAGATTAAGATATTTACTTCTGCTTCCTGACTCACATCACAGGGAATAGCCAGTACTTTTGTGCCAATTTTGCTGACTTCCGCCGCTGTTGCTGATAAAATTTCTGGCGATCGCGCAGTTATAACTAAATCATATCCTTTGCGAGCAAATAAAAGTGCTGAAGATTTACCAATTCCTTGAGAACCACCTGTAATAATTGCACTAGGCATAACAAATACGATCAATTTTTCTGTATTATTTCTTCATATTGTCGTTGATAAACTGCCAATGATTATCCGTCATGGGACTGAAAATGATTTACCGGCGATTGTGGCGATATATAATGCTTCTATTCCTGGTCGTATGGCAACAGCGGATTTAGAACCTGTATCGGTAGCAAGTCGAGTTAACTGGTTTAGAAAACGTTCTCCGATGAAACATCCTCTCTGGGTAGTAGAAATCGGGGGTATTGTTGCTGGATGGTTGAGTTTTCAACCTTTTTACGGTAGACCAGCTTATCATGCAACTGCCGAAGTGAGTATTTATATTGGCTCAAATTATCATCGTCGCGGTTTGGGAAAACAGCTTTTAGCACAAGCGATTGATCAAAGTCCCGATTTGGGTTTAAATACCTTAATTGGATTTATTTTTGCTCATAATCAAGCAAGTTTGAAATTGTTTGAAAAATTTGGTTTTGAAAGTTGGGGTTATCTACCGAAAATTGCTGATATTGATGGTGTCGAGCGGGATTTGGTGATTTTGGGGTTGAGGGTTGATTAGATATTTTATGCCAAGCTAACAAACAGTATTAAGTACCTGTCCCAACATTTAATTTAACATTTGGGAGTAGGGAATATACAACTGAGTAGTCAATATATAAACAATTTTGCTTAACTACTTAGTTTATTATGTTAAAGATGACTAAAAAACTAAAAATTATGCTGAAATTTTGAGAAAATTCTTCGCTCAAATTCTTAAATCAATTTCTTAAATCAAATAAAATCACTTGTTTTATACAATAAATTTTATTAGTTCTTAATTCAATTGAGATTATTTATCAGATGATTTTTTTTGTGTATTGATATTTTTAGTAAGTTTTGAAATCCAGCCTGGGGTTTGAGCATTTTCCCAACCCACAGGACGTTTAGAAATGTACCAAGCAATAGAACCAACAATTGTAGCTAAGAGAAAACCACCCACTGTTATTACTAACAAAGAAATTTGCAGAGATTTTGTATAAGTAAGATTAGCTGTTATTTCAAGAATAATAAACATTTGAAAGTTAATCTCCTGATATAGATTTGGTAGTATATCCTACAATCTATCACGAAAATCTATGCTCTTCAATCCCACACAGGGGCATATAAAAATTTTGACGTTGGTGAATACGGGTGTGGATTAAGATTTCCCACACTCCCGTAGTGCTAGCTCTCTACATAGGTTTGGGTTATTCATTAGCACTAATATACTTTCTTGTGGGGAAAGCCAAAAGTTTTGTCCTCAGAAATTTTGTTCAAAACTCGACTTCACTCTATTACCGTTATTCCCTACTTCCTTAAAATAACTATAATTTTTAACACTGTTCTACTTCTGACTAATTTTTAATGCCTTTCAATGAGTTAAGCATAACATCACTAACTACACACATTATATAAATAATTGTGGTTATAGTACTACTCATAAAACCCCAGATAGTAACTAGTTTATATGCCCATTCTACAGAATTATTCATCTCAAACTGAGAATTGACACTCGGCAATACTAAAAGAAATTTTCCAACTATTGTAATAATCAGACAACTATTAAAGATACTACTAGCAGAATAGATGAAACCAAGATAAAACTTAATTTTTTTAGAAGTGATTTTTCTCGCTACTATAAACCATGTTATACCGAGAAGAAAACCAATTAAAATACTTATTAATGTATAGAGAGTATATTCCATAATTTGGTGTTTCTATTACTACTTGATGTGAAAAAAAGAGATGGTATTTTGATTCACGTTCTCAAAAAATGATGAAATACTTGAAGATTTTCCTTCATCAGAACGCATTTTCAAAACGATAACAAACCATCTTGTTTGATTCTGCTAGCCACGAGACAAACTTTTATTGATTTATGGGACATTGTATACTTGTTTTAACACCATGAAATCTTTTTATCTGGAAAAAAATATCTCTACCGTACCGATAAAGACGCGACTAATACTGTTACAATAACTTCTTTTTTTGATGCTGAAATTTTAAATCGATTAAATTTTTGTTTTTCAGATTGATAGCTCTGTTACTCCATACCCTACGCCCAAAAATGATATGTTCAAGCTATCAACCGTTATTAACGAAGGAATCTGAATTTCTTTATCAGGTGCGCTGCTTGGTTTGTAAAGGTGTTTCCCCAAGTTACCCGCTCTATAGTTCTCTGTTCACTACTACCGAAACTAACAGTCCGTCATTTCCAAAACTGATAAGGGAAAAAAGCGGTATAGGTGTTTCACCCCTCAGTGGAACCTGGTTAATAATTCTCCAAAATAACTAACTCTCTGATCAGTTGCACTCCACGCTAGTTGTGGTAAGTTGAAATAAGTAGATAAAAATTAATCGCAAAAACATCGTGATTTCTTGAAGGTTGATCTTAAAAATCATCCCCCTTCTAAATCTCATTAAACTTTTACATACTAGTGATGTAGAAGTAAATTTTGGCACCAGATAACACAATTTTAGATTACTAATTATAAAGATTATTCTGGGTGCTAAAAAATTCAATCTTTTTTGGGTAGCATTTACTTACAAGGAGGTATCTATGAACCGCCTACTTTACGAACAATCTTTATCCTACAAAGGATATCTCATCATACCATTTGTTTTCGGCAAAGCAGACAATCACGAAATTTACTCGTATAAATTGATATCGGATATTGGGGCTAAAAGCCAGTATCATAAAGCAGAAAACCCTGCAAAAATCTATGGTAGTAGCGTAGATAATATCATAAGTATTGCCAAGGAGCATATAGAGCAGCATTTAGAATCCTTTAGCGATCGCGATATGTTTAAACATCGCTATACCTTCCGCAACAATTTAATTATCGTTTCTCAGGAAGCTGGTAAATATTATTATGACCATTATTTACCAGATTCATTAAACAACATTGCCGCACCAAAGTTATTCAACTCAGAATACGAATGTTGGTGTTGGGTAAAACAGGGAATTGATGCGTTAAATATCGGTCAAAAAGTCAGGTAAGAATACGGTCTAAATAACTACAATTTTGAGGAGGCGTTGCATTGCAACGTCTCTACATTAGTATTTAGTTGCGAATTTAACAACACAAATTTGATAATTGATAAGTGGTAATTGATCTATGGAAGCCAGAAATTGGGCAGAATAGATTGACTAATTTCTCGGACGCTATTATTTATAGCTTTAGCAACTTGTATGTGTGGTTCATCTGTTTCTACTGGTAAAATATTGGCATTTACACCTTGTCCTAAATAGGAAACGACTAAATTCGCAGCTTCCAAACCTGTAACGTAGGCTTTTTCTTGTGACCATGAACCGTGACGAGTAGTAATCCAATCACCGCTCATAAATACATTATCAAAACTTGTCCTCGCTGGTAACATATATTTATAGCTACCCGGTGAAAAGTGAGTTACAGCTTGGGGTAGACGAATGACACTGCTATCAATTACCTTGGCAGTCGCAAATTCCGCGATACAATTTGCTAAATACTTCTGTACTATGGAAATTATTTCTTCATCCCTCAAAGCAATAAATTGATTAGCATGGTAAAAATCAACTTCTACAACGGTTCCTGGCTCGTTTTTATACTCATCGTGAAGCGCATTTAAATCAAAAAACGTCCATCCTGTGGTTTTATCAAAACCAAAACAAGCATTAGAAGCACGAGGAATATTGATTTTGCGATCGAACCATAAACGAACTGCTAATACGTCAATTGCACCTAAATTGCTCAAATTGCGGAATTCTTCACGACTTTGTAAACTTGTACTATGAGAAACAATTTTCTTAATTCCGCTGATACCAACACTAAAAACTACCGCATCGGCTTCAAAAATTTCATAATTGCAAACTACACCTTTGACTTGATTCCCATCAGTAATTAAATCAGTAACTCGCTTATTCGCAAATACCTTTGCTCCCGCGTTTTCAATTTTTTCTACCCAAGGATGGAAGATTTTTTCACCGACAGTACCCCGACACCAAACTACATCAAAATCCGGTTGATGCGCCAAAATAAAATAATAAAGCATTCCCAAAGTTGCAGCAGCGGAACATTGTTCCCCTGGAGCAAATAAACCAACTAATAACATCGGTTCAAAAGATTCATGATAAAGCCTTGCCGACACCCCAAATTGCTTGAACAATTCCCGCGCTGTAACATAATCGTAACGTCGCCAAGCAGCATCGGAATTATCAAAGTCTATCAAAGCGTAAAGTAAAGGTAGAGCGCTGATTCTGTCGATTAAGGGTAATCGTTTAAACTGAGTATAAATAAAAGTTCCTAAAGGTGTGGGAAGTCTGGGTAAATCTTGAAAAATCGGTGACTCAACTTCCAAACCTGCGGGAGAATATTGAGATGAACGAGTCCAGTTAGTGAAAGGATTGATATTTAACTCATTTATCAGCGCAAAAATATTTTTGTAAGGGTACCAAAATCCGTGAATACCCGCTTCAACAGATTTACCTCCTGGAGTTTTCCAACCCGCAACCAATCCCCCTGGATAGGAACCAGCTTCCAAAAGCGTCACATCATAACCTTGTTTCGCTAAATGGTGAGTTGCGCTCAAACCAGCCCAACCCGCACCTATTACTACTACTTTTTTATTTGTATATGGTTGTATCACTTCAGTTCAGGATTAACAATTACAACTATCATATATTTTGGGTTGTGCTAGGAAAAGGACTTGCATGATTAAGTTCGATCATGTGGGCTATATTAAGAGTAAATTTTATAGGGTATTTGTTAGCTAACTTTTCCCAAAATCGGAATTTTAGCTTGATGTAAATTGATAATGTAGAGATATATAGATAATGGGAAATATTTCAAATATAATCCAGATATTTCAAGCAAAGAGGCAACAAATACTATTAAGTATCGTTGTTTTCGCTACGATAATTATTTTTCTGTTATTATTACCAAAATTATATCAAATTGACTGGATTGGTTTTGGACCTGTTTCAGATATTCTGATCAGTGAAGAAGAAGCAATAAATTTTAAAACTGGAGAGATTGTTACTCTTCATAAGATAACCAGACAGATAAAATCCGCAAAAAAACTTTGGGACTGGTTAGCATTGCTTGGAATTCCGGTATTGTTAGTTATTTTAGGTACTCAATTTCAAAGTAATGAAAAAAAATTAGCCGAAGAAAAAGTCAAGGCTGAGAAAGAACGAATTGACGAACAAGTTCAGGCTGAAAAACAAAGAGCCAACGAACAAGCTGAAGCGGAAAAACAAAGAGCCGACGAACAAGCTAAAGCTGAAAAAGAAAAAACAACTAATATTCTCAATGAAGAAGCTTTACAAGCTTATATTGATCGGATGTCAGAATTATTGCTTGATAAAAATTTGAAATCTTTATCTGCTGAAGATTCTTTACGACAAGCAGCACTAGATGTTGCAAGAGCGAGAACTTTATCGGTATTGCGGAGATTGGATGTAGATGGGGAACGCAAAGGAAGCATTATTCGGTTTTTAATTGATGCAGAATTTATCAATGAATTGCAGTTAGATTTGAGTTATGCCAAACTCAGTAATGCTGATATGAATGGAGCTAACTTGAGTGGTGCTAACTTCTATGGTGCGAATTTCTACGGAGCTAACCTGAATGGTGCAAAACTCAGTGGAGCAAATTTGAGCGGAGCTAACTTTTATGGAGCAAAGCTCAGTGGTGCTAACTTTTACGGTGCTGATTTGAGTGGAGCTAAACTCAGTGGTGCAAAGCTGAGTGGTGCTAATTTTTACGGTGCTGATTTGAGTCGTGCTTATCTGAGCGGTGCTAATTTGAATGGGGCTAATTTCTACAGTGCAAACCTCAGTAGTGCTAATCTTAGTAGCGCAAATCTGTGTTTTGCTAACCTCAGTGGTGCCAATCTGTGTTTTGCTAACCTTTTCAGTGCATACCTTAGTAGTGCCAAACTCAATGGAGCAAACTTAAGTGGTGCAAATTTCTTTAATGCTAATCTTAGCGATACCAAGCTCAGTGGTGCTGATTTCAGTGGAACTAAGCTTAGCAATGCTAACCTCAGTGGTGCCAATTTAGTCGAAGCCAAAAACTTAACTCCGGAACAAATTAAGCAAGCTAAAAACTGGGAAAAAGCCGTGTATACTCCTGAATTTTATAAGCAGCTATATTTAGAAGAGGCTGGAAAATCTTAACAGTTTTACCCCTTCTGTTGAGAATTTTTCGTAACACTGCTGGTACTAACTCAAAACTCCTAACTCATATCAAATCCGTTTGTATCGTAATTATATATTTTTAACGCAAAGTGACACGGAGGTAAGCGCAGAGGAGCGCAGAGTTTTTTTTGCACATACTTTTTATCATTCCGATGTAAGTTCATTAACTTGCGGTAAAATTATCGTATTATTTATAACTGATGTTATTGGTATTTTTACTGTAAAAACTGCACCTTGTCCTTCTCCGGGACTGTCTGCGGTTACGGTTCCTCCATGGAGTTCGACAATTTGACGTACAATTGCTAATCCCAAACCTAATCCGCCAAATTTACGAGTTATGACGCTGTCTTCTTGGCGAAAATGCTCGAATATATAAGGTATAAACTCTTTGTTAATTCCTTTTCCGGTGTCTTTTATCTGAATTTGAGCATGGTTTTCAACTTGGGTTAATTTTATTGAAATATCTCCGCCTTTGGGAGTAAATTTAACTGCATTAGATAAAATATTCCATAGTACCTGTTGCAAACGTCCGGCATCTCCGTTTACCATTCCTACGGATGATGATTTCACTGTATGAATAGTAATTGATTTAGCTTCTGCGGCTAACCGGACTGTTTCTAAGGCTGCTTGAATAACTGTAGTTAAATCCACCGTTGCTACATCTAAGCTGAGTTTACCCCGGATAATTCGGGATATATCGAGTAAATCATCAATTAGTTGCGTTTGTAGTTTAGCGTTGCGTTCGATGGTTTGGAGGGCTATTTGGGTTTTCTCCGCGTCGAGATGACCTTTTTGTAATATTTTTGTCCAGCCAAGAATCGGATTGAGGGGGGTGCGTAATTCATGGGAAAGAATCGCCAGAAACTCATCTTTGACGCGGTTGGCTTGCTCTGCGGCTTCTTGAGCGCATTTTTGGTCGTGGATATCGGTACAGGAACCAAACCATTTGATAATTTGTCCATTTTCATCCCGTAGCGGAATGGCTCGACCTAAAAACCAACGGTATTCTCCATCGCTAACTCGACGAAAACGGTATTCAATATGATAATTATTACCAGTACGAAGCGACTCGCTCCAAGCATCTATACATTTTTGCAAATCGTCGGGATGCAGCACGGGTTCCCAGCCCCACCCTTGTGTTTGCTCTAAGGTCATGCCAGTATAATTAGTCCAACGTTGATTGTAGTAGTCAGTGAAACCATCCGGACGAGATGTCCAAACGATTTGCGGCATAGAATCTGCTAAGGTGCGAAAGTTTAACTCGCTTTCACGTAAAGCTGATTCCGTTTGTTTGCGTTCGGTAATATCTATTACACTACCAATTAACCGAACCGGATTCCCATTGCTATCTCGATAAACGCTACCCCTTCCCCAAATCCAAGCAATTTGTTGGTCTGCACGAATGATTCTACATTCAAAATCCCAATTTACGTAGCTTGTAAGCGTTTTTTTGAAGGAGTTCTCTACACATTCGCGATCATCGGGATGCACGTGGTTGAGAAAAATTGGATAATTCCACTCTGGTAATGGTGATTCATATCCAAAAATTTGGTCGTGTTTGAACGAGCGATTAGCGGTATAGGGTTGGGTTGTCAAATCTAAATCCCATTCGCCAATTTGAGAACATTCGAGCATAAACTGTAATCGAGCTTCTTTTTCTCGCAATGTTTCCGCTGCTTGTTTCTCTTCGGTAATATCTTCTGAAACACCAGCCAATCGGTAAGGTTTTCCGTTCGCATCACGTACTACAAAACCGCGATCGCGTATCCAGCGAATCGAACCATCGGGACGCACAATGCGGTATTCTTCACTTAATCTTGAATTTTCAATGCATCGTGTTGCAGCCAACTGGATGCGATCGCGATCTTCTGGATGAACTGTATCAATCCAACCGGCAAAATTACTGTACAAAGACTCACATGAACGTCCCCAAATTGTCTTGTAAGCAGGTGAAACATAAAGATGCTGTTGTGCTTGCAAATCGAACAGCCAAAAGACATTTTCAATCGTCTCCGCCATTTGTCGAAATCGTGCTTCACTTTCCCCAAGAGCTTCCAAAGCTTGCTTACGTTCATTAATATCAGCAGTTACGATCGCGATTCCTTCCGGTACCGGATAAACTCGAATGTCAAACCAGCGATTCCAAGTTGGGTAATAATACTCGAACTGGGTAATATTGCGTTCGAGCATCACTTGATGTACCTGTTGTTCTACTTCGCTACCAACTAAATCGGAAAAAATTTCCCAAACATTCTTACCCAAAACATCTTCGCGATTCATCCCGATAATTTCAACTTCGCGATCGTTTAGGTAAATAAACCGCCAGTTGTAATCTAAAATCGCAAAACCATCACGAATGCTTGATAAAAGATTTTGCATTCTAGTTTCTGCGGCTTCTGTTAATCTCCGCGCCTGAGCTATCCTAAGTTCAGTTTCCCAAGCACTAGCATTACTAATTGCACTCGCAACTTGTCCCTCAACTAAATCAAAAAAACCCTGATAATGTTCGTCATAAGGTCTTATTGGACTAATACCCGCAATCAAAAATCCTTTGACGTTAACTTGTCCCGACGCGATTAATGGTACGACAACGGCTGTATTCGGCGATCCCGCACTTCCAAACAGTTCTCCAAATTTTGACTGCAATCCTTCTATAATCTGACTCTCATTTGTGTCTATAACAGTCGATAACTTCCAGTAATTACAAATTTGGTTTTCTGAATCAATTTCAATCTCTTGCTGGCTGGCGGGCGTTCCTGCATCTAATCCCGCAATCCCCGCAAGTCGAGCTTTGGAGCGGGTATCGTCGAGTAAATACAGCAGCGCAAAGGGTACATCATCGGAATTATTCGCTAAAGTCCGGGCTGAAGTTTGACAAGCTTGCTCAACTGACTTGACTCCAATATTTTCAGTTGCTAATTCTCGCAAAGTTCGCAGTTGTCTTTCTCCGATGACTCGCTCGGTTGTCTCCGAACAAATAACCAGCGTACCTTTAATTTCACCATTATCATCTAGAACCGGGCTGTAACTATAAGTCCAGTAAACTTCTTGTAAATAACCATTGCGAATAATCGGCACCAAATGGTCTTCGTTCCAAATCGATTCACCCCGCTTCATCACCGCATCAACTTGCTCACCAATAATATGCCAAGTTTCAGTCCAAAATTCTCTTCCTTTGACTCCCAACGCTTGGGGGTGCTTTTCTGGTCCCAAACTCAGACGATAAGCATCATTGTAAAACTGAATTAACTCTTCTCCCCACCACAAAAACATCGGTTGACGAGAGGTAAGCAATATATTTAAAGTCGTTTTCAGGCTTTGCGACCAAGTTTCCACTGTACCAAGACTGGTTTGTGACCAATCAAAGGAACGCATCAACACTGCCATTTCGCTATCACCGATAAAAACATCTTCTCCCGTCATTGGATTTTGGATTTTAGATTTTAGATTGACTATACCCGTTAATTCGATTTCGCAGTCGCACCTTGTTTGTTGCTTTGCTTCCCAAAGCTGGGTTTTATACAATTTTTGGCGCGTTTGACTTTATTTCTCGCGCAGCATACAAATAGTACAAGTAATTCATTCAATATTTTATGTAAAAAACAATTCTAGCTATACGCAATTAATTTTAACTTTATTGAAGTGTTTACATATTGATAGTTTTATCACTGGTGGCTACTTCAAGAGCTTCAAATTCATCGACAAATTTACTCTGTTGAATAATATCCAATTTTAAATCTACCTTTAAATCCAACTTTAAATATTTATATCACAGCCCTTGAGTTTATCTTTCCCATTCAGATAAATAATCTATATATAACTAATTTTAACGCGATCGCAATTTTTTTTATAGTGATATCTTTCTCATTTACTTTCATTACAGCTATCTAACTAAATCTTCTCCAAAAATCTAATTTCTAAAGATAGACGATTAGTTTTTAATCCTAATTCTTCCGATAACCCTACCTTCTATCTTAAGGATGATTTGTTTATCGACCCATTGACTTTTTATGTAATACGTATGTAGTATACAAGAATGAAGGCAACACTGCACAAAAAACAAGCGCGTGCATCATGGCAAACTTACGAGATATCCTTAATTCCTATCGTCCCTACTGGGGGCTGAGTATATTTAGCATTGCAGCATCCAGTATTTATGAAATTCTTGATTTACTTGTACCTTATGCGATTGGGCAGATATTGAACTTGCTTTCAGGGCAACCATTAGACGGGTTTTTGAGAAGTGTTATTAACAGCATTTCCAACCTAACTAATTATCCAGTCAATCAAACTTTATCGTTAAGTGTTTTATTGGGTTTAATTTTCGTTGTTACAGTGTTGAGAGCGCCGACTCAACCTTGGTTAAGCGGTTGGTTTCACTGGTACATTGCCTTAAAAGCACGTCGCGATCAAAACCAACAATCAGTAGCAAAAATCTTGACTTTACCTTTAGAATTTTATGATGAAAACAACCCTGGAAGAATAGCTTCGCGGGTAGCAAAAGGAATTTCTAACCAGACTTGGACTTATCCCGAAATCACCGGACAATTGCTTCCCAAATTGTTTAGAGTTTTGGGTATTTTTGTATTTATTTGCTTCGTTGATTGGCGGATTTCGTTGCTGTTTTTAATGTCTTTTGTAGTAATTCTCAGCTTTACATTAAAGCATTTACAACAGTTAATTAAATATGAAAGTCGCTTAGATGAATATTCTGAAAATACAGAAAGTAGGACTTCTGAAATTGTTAGCAACATTAAAACAGTCAAAGCATTTGCTACCGAAGCCAAAGAATTACAGCGTCAAAAACAGCGATTTGAACGGGAATTAAACGTAGTTGTATACCGGATTCACAAAGGTTATGTGAAACTGAATACTTGGCAAAAAAGTCTAATTCAGTTTTGCGTATTTGCTATACTCGGTTTAACTTTAGCTGCAACCATAGACGGTAGAATTACCTTGGGTCAATTTATTATGACCTTGACTTTATCGAGCATGGCATATGCCGAACTAGAGCCAATCAGCATTCTGGCAGAAATATTTGCTCGTCGTTACAGTTCGATGTTGCGGTTTCACGAATTTCTCCAAGAACCATCGGGAGTTGATTCTAAGGGACTTTTAGAGCCGCGAAAACCAGAAAAATCCTATAATTTTACAGGTAAAGTCGAATTTTCCCATATAGATTTTGGTTACGAACCCAGTCGGCGAATTTTACATGATATCGATCTACTAATTGAACCATATCAAACAGTAGCATTAGTCGGTCGTAGCGGTTCGGGAAAATCCACTTTGGTAAAATTGCTGTTTCGTTACTTTGAACCGCAGTCAGGGAAAATACTAATTGACGGTGAAGATATCCGCAACTTAGACGTAGGAGAATATCGCAGGAGATTGGCGATCGTTCACCAAGAAGTAGATATTTTCAACGGTACAGTTTTAGATAACTTGACTTACGGAAATGAGAGCGCAAGTTTTGCCCAAGTTGAGGAAGCTTGTAGAATTGCCAAACTAGACGAAGTAATTAACTTGTTACCTGAAGGTTACTATACCGTAGTTGGCGAACGCGGAGTAAGACTATCAGGAGGACAAAGACAGCGACTTGGAATCGCCAGAGCATTGTTAGTTAATCCAGACGTACTTGTATTTGACGAAGCGACATCCAGCTTAGACTACGAATCCGAACGTTCAATTCAACTAGCAATGCGTTCAATTCAAGGAACCCGCACCACCATAGTCATTGCTCACCGACTGAGTACCGTTAGAGAAGCCGATAAAATCGTTGTATTAGATAAAGGAAAAATTATAGAAGTAGGAAGCCATGAACAACTCCTCCAAGAACAAGGAATTTACCGTAGATTACACTCACTGCAAGAAACAGGAGAGCTTTTGAGTTAGGAGTGAGGAGTTAGGAGTTAGGAGTGAGGAGTTAGGAGTTATTATACCTTTGACCTTTGACCTTTGACCTTTAAAAACTTTCTCAAAAAAACTTTGGCATTTCCGAAACCTTGTGATACTATTAGTAATCGTGAGACTACATGGGTCGGTGTCCGAGTGGTTAATGGAGGCGGACTGTAAATCCGCTGGCTTAGCCTACGCTGGTTCGAATCCAGCTCGGCCCATCTCACATCTAGATTTTGGATTTTCTTGATATAATCCAAAGTGTAGAATCAAAGTTTTTTGCCGATGTAGCTCAGTGGTAGAGCACACCCTTGGTAAGGGTGAGGTCACGAGTTCGACTCTCGTCATCGGCTTATTTGATTTTAATAGGATTAATAATTCTGACTATTGTTGTTCATGTAGTTTAACGGTGTTAAAAGATTACTCTTTGCTGCTCTTTAGTCAAAGTTCACACCAAAATCAACACCTAGTACTTCTTCTATTCTTTGTAAGGTTTCAATAGGTAAGGCTTTAGTTTCTTCAGCCTCAATTCTATACCAGTTCATTGTCGTCATTGGTATTTGGCGACAAATCTCAGCTAGCGAGCGACTATCAGCTTCTCGCGCTTGACGAATACGCGAACCTAACTCTGGAATCTCTATTTCTAATATTTTTTTAACTTTCATCAATTTTTCCCTAATGTTATATCCTCCTTTGTTTTAAATCATTATGTTACATCTGATAAACATTAAAGCATCAAGTTACACTTTATGATTAAATAATCATAGTGCAGAATGAAAAACTATGAAACAATCAACTGCAAGCGCTTTACTGAAAGCGTACAATTCATTACAGGAAATAGTTGTGGAACTTTACAACGAATTTCAAAAATCAGTGGAAAATAGAGATGATGCAGATGCAAGTTTGCTTGAGTCAAGAGCGGAAATTTTGTTTGAGCAAGCGGAAGCGATTATAACTGTTTTGGAGGAGCAAAATGGATAGAGAAGAAGCACAAAATTTAGCAAATGATGCTAAAAACTTAAGTCAGCAAGGATTAGAGTTAATTCAGCAAGGAAAATATCGCGAGGGACATAATTTAATACGTCAAGCTGTGGAAGCTGGTAGAAAATGCCGAAACTTTTTGGAACAGCCAAAAGTAGAAAGAGGTTTGGCAATACTTGAACAAATGCATGAACAAGGGTGACTTTGCAAATATGCTTTCAAAATTATTAAAGGGTGTTAAGGCTTGAAGTGCGGTAGTTCGATTTGAAGTTGGCGATCGCACTTGTGAAGGTAAAGTAACTGTACCGGACAAATTACCCGAAACCAAGACAAACATACAAGCACCGGAATTTTGAACAGCCATCATTTCTAAACGTCGATGGGCAATTTTTTTATCAGCAGTCAAAATTATCCAACCCTTTGATGCTACCACAGGTAGCCAATCTGTATCGGGAGTTGCTTGGTTAAAATGGTCATCGTGAATCTCTACCAATTCACCTATATCTTTCAAAGCATTAACAACATGAGTTTTTCCCAAAGAGCGGTCAATAAAAAAGACAATTTCAACCTCTTCACTCATGCAGCCAATGCCAATCTTCTCTAAAGGTTTGTAGTTGCGCTTTATCGCCAATTCTCATACAAATTCAACGCAAATTTCCCCGCAGCAGTTTCCTGAAACTTCTTGATTTTTGATAACATTTCTGTCGGTAATTGTTGCGAATCAGAAGACTTAATCGGATGTTGTGGTGGTTGCAAAATTGGTGCAGCAAGGGAAGCAAAAGTAATATCAGCAGCAGAAATTTTATCTCCCACTAAGTAACTGCGTCCATCAGCTAATAAACCACTGACTTTTTCAAAAATACTCTCGATTTGTGCATAATATTGCCCTGCTGATTCCACATTAACATCATATTTTTTTCTAACAAGCGAACGCATTGCTGGATAAATTACCGGAAATAACAATTTCTCGAAAAAAGGTACACCCTGAGTCCATTTTGGTTGGACAATTTGAGAATTATCAATGATATAAAAGTAAGCCCAGCTTCTGACAGCAGTACCTAATTGTTCGTCAAATAGTTTTTCTAATTCTTCTACTTCTTGACGCTGTTCTGAATTAGTTGGATATAGTTTCGCGTCATTAGGAACAATTGAATCAAGATATTTAAAAATATCAGTTGAATCGGTAAAAACCTTATCTTTAGTTACAAGCACGGGAACAGTTCCACCACCGACTTTACTCGTTGCAAATTTGTAAAAAGGCGGCATATGTGGTTCTTCTACATATGGTAATTTCAATATATCAAGTGTCCATCTTGCTTTCTCACAATAATGACTGACAGGAATAGTAATTAAGCGGAATGGTTTTTGTTGACTTTGCATTTTTTTGTTGCAATTAGGTTGCTTTGATTATGGAATGAGAACGATTTTAAAATTCAATATTAAAATATAGTTAAGAGTAAGAAGTTAGGAGTTAGGAGTTAGGAGTTAGGAGTTAATAATGAAGTATTTCCCCCCATCCCCTTGTCCCCCCATCCCCTTGTCCTCTTCTACCAGCTTCCGGTATTTTCCATCGAAACCCAGGGTTCCTGTGGTGGTAGTGCGTCTCCTTTTTGTAACAGTTCAATTGAAATACCATCTGGCGATCGCACAAAAGCCATGTGTCCGTCTCGTGGGGGACGGTTGATGGTGACACCACCGGATTTCAAGCGATTACAGGTTTCGTAAATGTCGTCAACTCGATAAGCGAGGTGTCCGAAATTGCGCCCACCTTGATATTCTTCGGAGTCCCAATTATAAGTAAGTTCAACTAGAGGTGATGTTGATTCTTTCACTTTATCTACATCTTGGGGTGCAGCGAGAAAGACTAGGGTAAAACGTCCTTTTTCGCTTTCTTTTCTTCTGACTTCAACTAATCCCAGCTTGTTGCAATAAAAGTCTAGCGATGCATCTAAATCGCTAATCCGAACCATTGTGTGTAAATATTCCATGACAATTATCAGCTATTAGCTTTCACTGATCAATTATTACCGATTTAAGGGAGATGGGGACAAGGAGATAGTTAACAGGAATAAGCAGAGATTGATACTTACAACTAGATTAAAAAGTAAATGTAGTTCTTAAGGCACCAATAAAGACATCGCTGTTATTGTCATTTTGATTGGGAGACTTCAACCAAATGATACCGGGTGTAATTGAGATATTGTCATTTAATGGATATCGGTACAATGCTTCAATATGTAAAGGTGTATCATTTGTAAAATTGGCAGGTCGCGGTGAAATATCGCCTACATAGGGTTCCGCACCAGCAATAATTGCACCTAAGCCACCTTTCTTACCCAAGTCGGGGAATACTAAAGCTACCGCATAATTCCAGATTTCTGCATCACCTCCACCGTTAAAATCGACATCAGTATAACTACCCCAACCCCGGATACTGAACTTTGAACTGAGGTCGAGTTGAGCCTGTACCCCGTAGGAATTACTGAGAATTTGTCTTTCTGTTGTACCAGGAAGCAAACCGTTAGCAAGGTTAGTTCCAGTTCCACCAAAAGCAAAGGTTCCATCACCTGGATCATAACCGTTGACATAAGTCAAACCGAGTTTGAATTTTTTGGCTGGTTGAAAAACAAGTTGTCCTAAAGCAGAATAATTCCCATTAAATAAGCCTGCTTTCTGGTCTGGGTTGGAACCATTTTTGGCAAGATAACCCCCTTCGATTTTAATATTATTGCCCAATTTGTAACTAAAACCAACACCAGTTGTAGAATTGGCAATTCCCAAGCGATAGATGGGATTTCGTTCTGCGAATCGGGAAAGCGCACCAGTTGCACCACCACCTGTATTTAAACCGGAGTTGAATACATCTGCATAAAAGTGATGTCCCCCCAAACTAGCCATTGCTGTTACTGTGAGATTTTCACCAACCGGGAAAACATAGTGTAATCTGTCGAGAACAATATCGTTACCATCGTTCCCGTCATAAGCAAAACGGCCTTCATTAGTACCGATTTCATCTTGAAATGAGTTACCAATATTTCCTCCAGTCAAACGAGTAAATAGTTTATCTTTGCCTGTGAAACTAGATACTAACTGAAGACGAATTTTATTATTAAACACAAATTCAGTATCTACATCATCTCCATCTGCACCGGCTAAAGTAAACGCTACTTCACCCTGAAGTTTGGTGGTAGCAGAAAATTGATTCGCTTCGATTTCAGCAGTACGGGCTTCTAAAGCATCAACTCTACCGCGCAAAGTTGCAAGTTCGGCAGAAAATTCCGATTGTAAACGTTGTAATGTTGCTAAATCTTCTTGAGAGACTATATCAGCAGTGGCGGTAGCAATTAATTCATTTACTCTGTCCAAGCAAGCGTTTAAACCAGCAGCGAATTCGTAACGAGTTAAAGCGCGATCGCCGCGATAAGTTCCGTTGGGATAACCTGCGATACAACCATAGCGTTCCACTAGCGATTGTAAAGCCGCAAATGCCCAGTCTGTGGGTTGAACATCGGATAATTGAGAAACTGAAGTGACTTGAGATATGATTTGTTTTTTTTGTTGGGAATCTATATCATTTTCTAAATCCTGAGAAATCCCACTTAATTGAAAAGGTGTTTCAACAAATTTCTTTGCATCTTCAATAATTATAGGAGTAGCATTCAGCGGAATTACTTCAGAATCTAGCTGTGTTGCGGTTACTTTCCTTGGTAGTAAACTTGTCGTAACGGTTGTTATGATGAAAGCAGTACCCAATAAAACAGGACTACTTACCCATAGTTTAAATTTACAAATATTCTGCATCACTTGTTACTCCCCACAGATATGCTCTGAAGAAATCACATCAATTATTATGTAAATTTGCCTTCAGAAGTCAGAATCAATGTAGATAATAATACAACGGACAGAGGATAAATTTAATTGATTTTTGTTAAGGAATCAAAACATTTCGTTTTGAATTAAAATTAAAAAATATAGTTTGTAGCCAAGATTTTAGACTTGAATAGACTTGAAATAATTTTTTAGGGTAAATAGATGGGATTCTATTCACAAAAAATTCTTCCTTATCTTCTTGATTGGTCACTATCATCTCCTCTATTCGCTAAATATCGTAATTAATTTTAGATATCATATCTTTTTGAGTTACATGAGAATTATTTAATATATGAGTAAAAAAGCTTTGCGTACCTCTGCGCTACCTTTGCATTCCTTTGCGTTTAAAATATATAATTTTCATATCAATAGATTTGATATCAATTAACTTTCTATCTCAAATAACTATCAAATCAATTATGTCATACAATTTATTCCAAGAAGTTAAAAGCGTTGAAGAATCAAAAGACAGTGCTTGTTACTTTCCCTTGCAAAACGGGCGCTATGAAGTAAAGCCTGGTATGATGCTTTTAGATTCAACCTTCGATAATAATAAAGTTAATAATCAGTTATTCCAAATTGATAGTAATTTTCAGGATTATCGTAGAGTCAAACTTGCAGCGCGTAGCTCAAACTTGAATAAGTATTATCAAAGTTTTAATTATAATAGTTCAGTAGCGAAAGCAGTCGCGCAATTAATAATCAACCGTTTGACTCATGAATATCCACAATATTTTAATTATCTTTATCATGGTAATAATTTAGTATTTCAGAGTCATCTTACTCAAGAAACTTTATATTTTAATTCAAATTTAGAATTATTAAAATGCGACTTCTCAAATAAAACGATTTTTCCTGCTTACGTTTCTACTTTCGATGCTTTAGCAACACAAATACAGTCCGATATCATAGTAATTAGCCGTAACAAAAACGATGAAAACTGGATGAGCGCTATTCATTTATGTTATCCCAATCATTGGTCAGCAGAAGAAAAGATTGGTAAAGATTTTGCGACAGTACATTTACCAGTAGCGGGTATAGAAAAAATCAATCAGCGTACAAAAGCCATTGTGAACACAATGATTGAAAGAAAACCAATGGTGCGTTTTGCATGGGGTTTGAGTACCGATACCCGTTTAAATCATCATCCCGAACCACCTGATGGTGTAACATTACAAGAATGGCATGGTAGAAAATTTGATCAAACAAATCCCAAATTATTTATTAGAATTGAGCGTCAAGTAATCTGGGGATTACCTGAATATGATGCGGCTATCTTTACAATTAGAACTTATTTTAGAGATTGTCGAGTTATTAAAAAAGATGCTATTTTGAATGATAAACTATACAAAGCGATTGAATCAATGACACCAGAATCATTAATTTATAAAGGCTTAGCAGAAAGTAAACAAGATATTTTAACTTGGTTGAAAGAAGAGAGTAAGGTTAGAGGTTAAAGGTTAAAGGTTAGAGGTTAGAGGTTAGAAGTTAGAAGTTAAAGGTTGTTAACAATTAACCACCAACAACGAACAACTAACCACCAACAACGAACAACTAATCACCAACAAATAACAACTAATCATTAACTCCTAACTCATTCACAAAAGGTGTTATTGCTTCAACGAATTCGACTGTTGATTCATAAGGTAATACATTTCTTCCCGAAATTGCGATACTTTCGTGAGCTTCGCTTAACGCGCTTCCTTGGGGTAGATGTAATTGATAGTCAGCTAGACGTTTTTCGGTGGAATCTTTTTTACCCGATTGACTGATACTCGATGCTGTTTCACCGAAAACTGCTAATGTTGGCTGCGTGATTGATTCTATGTCTTTTTGATAATTTTTACGCCAAAATCCGGCTAAAAACGAAAAAACTGCATGACGACTTGCTGGATTTTTAGCACCTTCACGTAAGGTATCTAACCATTCATCGTCAACGTCTTTTTGTGAATCAAATAGTTGTTTGACGGAAAAATCTGCTAAAAACTTTTTACGTCTTGCGTAGCGATAAAATAGATTTCCTGATGGTGAATCAAATAACAGATTCCATAATAATTTTTGTTGCCATTCTGGTGCTGCTTTAGTCATAATACTCCAAGCAGGAGGTCCAGATAAAATAATTCCAGCGATTAAATCTGGTTGCTTTTTAACCAATTCTATAGCTACAGGAAATAATGCACCTTGAGCTACTAAAATTACAGGTTTTTGTATTACACTTTGGATAAAGTATTCTAATTGTTCTGCCCAATCTATAGGAGTATAAGCTATACGCGGCATATCGCTTTCACCGCAACCTAATAAATCAGGATTATAAATTAAATTGCCATTACCTTTTTTATCCCATTCATCACAAAATCTGTACCAAAATTTCCGTGATAAACCCACACCAATGGGATGAATTAATAGTAAGGGGATACCGTCAGGTACTGAATTTTTAGGAGTATAAACTTCGTAGGCACAGCGGAAGTTATTCCAGGTGTAAAATTGACTTGTATTTGCTGTTTTATTTTGAGCAATCATTGGTTTAAATCAAAAAAATATTTAAAACATGACCTAAAAAATCATCTGTGGGTGAATCAATTTGTATCCCGCTTGTTTTATTTTATCATTGGATACTTTGACATTATAAGCACGAGTTTTGGTTTGAGAAGCATCCCATATAACTTTTGGTTTATCGTACTTTTGACATAAATTATCTATTAATTCTCGACTGGGAAGATGTGCATCATCGACTAAATTATAAATACCTTGTAGCTGATTTTGACGTACAAATTCAATGGCACCGACAATATCATCTAAATGAATCCAATTTGTGCTATCTTCACCATTACCGGGACGAGTTTGACCAAAAGCTCTACTAAATATTTTAACTAATTCTCTACCCTCGCCGTAAATTCCACCTAATCGTAATATACAAACCTGTAATTTGTCATTATTTGCTGAAAGCAAAATTTGTTCGGTTCGATCTAATATTTCATCATTAGGATTACTCGGTGTGGTTGGTGTTTCTTCGTCTACCCAAGCACCATTTCTATCTCCGTAAACTGAATAACTTGCTGTGTATATTAACTGTTTTACAGTGGGAATTTGTTCTAATACTAAAATTATAGTTTCAGCAGTTTTTAGATAAGTTTCTTCATAGGTATCACGACTTTTTGCACCAACGCTTAAAAGCACAATATCTTGATTTTGTAATACTGATTTTAAAGCTTGAGCATCCGAACCTTTAATAATTTTTACTATGTGAGCAACCTCTTGTAATGTTGTCACACGACTTGAATTTGTTGTAGTTGCAGTTATAACTAAATCATCATTTTGCTTCCAGTATTTAGCTACTGCATAACCTACATATCCGCAGCCAATAATTGCAATGTTCATCAAATAAAAGCACCCTTAATTATCAATTATCAGTTATCAGTTATCAGTAATTAGGTAATGCAGTATATTTCGTTCATTGAATATTTGCCGAAGCCATATACGACATTTACTCGAATTGTCTGTTTAAATTATCGAATTTGATATATAAATTCTCCTAAAATACCAGGATTATAGTATGTGAAAATTATCATCAAAACTGATAATTATTGCGCTAATTCTCTTTCTATAGCATAAATTAATTCCGGAGAATTAGGCTTTACACTGCTTTTAAAGCGTGCTACAACTTCTCCATGCTGGTTAATTAAAAACTTTTCAAAGTTCCAAGCGATAGGTCCTTTTGGTTCTACTGAAGTTGTCAACCTCGCATAAAGTGGATGTTGTTCTTCACCTTTAGCATGAAGTTTATCAAATAATTCAAAGGTTACGCCATAATTTCTGGTACAGAAATCAATAATTTCCTCATTACTTCCAGGTTCTTGTTCTCCAAAATCGTTACATGGGAAACCCAAAATTCTTAAACCAGCTTCTTTATAATTCTGATGTAACTTTTCTAATCCTGCATATTGTGGAGTATAACCGCAGTGTGAAGCCACATTGACAATTAGAAGTACTTTACCAATATACTCACCCAATTTCTTATCTTTCCCATCCATCATTTTGACAACAACGTCAGATATTGTAATACTCATATTTTTTCTTGTTTGATATTCACTTAGCCCAAGTTTCTCACATTGCAGGCACTTATAAACAAAATCAATATGATAGTGATTTTATTTACCAGCTACCTACACAGTTTTTTTACGTGTTTATCTTAGTACGTTAGTAGCGAATCTATCTGTTATTCTCAATCTAATTATTGACAAAAAAATCTCTCTTTAACCTTTAAAATAACAGTCAAGAAAGAAAGTAATAGATACAACTATTGACAATATTGTATTGATTGCAACTTAAAATCACAAATATACCAAGATGTTAAATGTTTATAAATAACTCATTTAAACAATAAAGTTAAGCAGTTTCACGTAGAAGAAAATTCGGTTTATTCGTGAATTGAACCATCAGGCATAATTGCTCCAGATAAATTAGCTCCAATTAGTTTAACAAGTAGGCGATCGCCAGAACGAATTCTTGCTCCTCTTAAGTCAGCACCTCGCAAATCAGCACCGCTCAAGTCGGCACCAATCAAGTCAGCACCTTGAAGATTAACTTCTTTCATATCGGCTAAAAGTAAGTTAGCTCGGAATAAATTAGCATTGGACAAGTCAGCACCTCGCAAGATTATTTTATGCATAAAAGCATCGCTGAGATTTGCACCGTTTAAATTAGCGTAACTCAGATTTCTGCCCGATAAATCTCTCCCCTTGAGGTTAGCGCGGCTAAAATCTTGTCCGCTCAAATCCGAATTTTGTGCAGGAGCTTGATTCCTATGAGGTGCAGGGCTGGGAGTCGTTTTTTCTTGATAAGGTGCGTAGGAATTAGGTCGATCGCGAAGTTCCGAAGACGGGTAAGTTGTAGTCTTAGATTTTAAATGCGTTTTAATCGAGCGCAACTTTTCGCGAGCTTCATTGAGTTCCTGTAGCTTTCTACGTGCTTTTTCTTGCAGCCGCTGCTTTTCTTGAGGAATTCTATCCGGGTGCCAAATAAAAGCCAAATCCCGATAAGCCTGGTTAACTTCTTCAAGTGACGCTCCAGGCTCCAACTCTAAAATTCTGTAGTACCGCTCCAGTTCTCTCATAAGGCGACTTGAATGGCAAATATACTGCCATTATGAGTTATTCAGTAGTGTATCTGCTTAATTGTTTGTCAAATTTTGCGATCGCGCTGCCATCTTAGCTACAAGTAAGTATTTAAGAAAGGGAAGATGGGGAGATGGGGGGACAAGGGGACAACGGGACAAGGGGACAACGGGAAGATAACTCCTAACTCCTCACTCCTAACTCCTAACTCCCGATCTAAGTTATTACGTTCTTTAAAGTTATATAGCCTTTTGAATACAATGGCTCAGATACTGGGGTAAACTAAGCTTTGATTATTATTCTTTTTCAGAGAAGAACACTCGGAAAGGAGCTTTTTTAAATGTCTCATACCGTTAAAATTTACGATACCTGCATTGGCTGCACTCAGTGCGTTCGGGCTTGCCCTACTGACGTACTAGAAATGGTTCCCTGGGATGGTTGTAAGGCTCAGCAAGTAGCCTCTTCTCCCCGTACCGAAGATTGTGTCGGCTGCAAACGCTGTGAAACAGCTTGTCCTACTGACTTTTTAAGCATCCGAGTTTATCTGGGTGCTGCTGAAACAACTCGCAGTATGGGTTTAGCTTACTAAATATGGCAATGGGGCAATGGGAATACGGCATGGGGCATGGGCAAAAGGGAATAGTTTAGTTAAAAGCTTTTATTTCTACCCCTTGTCTCCTTGTCCTCTTACCCCCTTGTCCCCTTCCTACCCGGTCTGTAAAATAAAGTCTTAATTTACTCCTTTTATCCTTGGCTAAACCCTGAAGGATGTGTTAACTACTATAACCAGTTAAGTCCAAACGGAAAACGGAGTGGTGTGAATTATGTGCGGAATCGTTGGCTATATCGGCACGCAAACAGCGACAGAAGTTTTACTTGCAGGGTTGGAAAAGTTGGAGTATCGCGGCTATGATTCCGCTGGAATCGCTACGATATCGGAAGGTGAAATTAGTTGCGTTAGGGCTAAGGGTAAGTTACATAATTTGCGCTCTAAGTTAGAACACTTAGAAAATTTGGCTCGTGTCGGTATCGGACATACCAGATGGGCAACCCATGGCAAGCCCGAAGAATACAACGCTCATCCCCATATGGATACTGCTATGCGGGTGGCTGTGGTGCAAAATGGGATTGTTGAAAATTACCGCGAGTTGCGCGAAGATTTAAAAGCTCAAGGTCATGAGTTCCGTTCGGATACGGATACTGAGGTTATTCCTCATTTGATTGCTCAGTTTCTCAGGGAAGAAGTTGCACTAAAAGAAACTTATCCAGATTTAATGTTTTTGGAAGCAGTACGCAAAGCAGTAAACCAGCTAAGTGGTGCCTTTGCTGTTGCAGTTATTTGTGCTGATTTCCCCGATGAAATTATCTTGATACGTCAGCAAGCACCTTTGGTAATTGGTTTTGGACAAGGTGAATTTTTCTGTGCCTCCGATACCCCAGCAATTGTTTCTCATACCCGTGCGGTACTGAATTTAGATAATGGCGAAATGGCGCGTTTAACTCCTTTGGGTGTGGAAGTTTATAATTTTGCCGGTGAAAGATTAAAGAAACAACCCAGATTGCTCAATATGAATCCCGTAATGGTGGAAAAACAGGGATTCAAGCACTTTATGCTCAAGGAAATCTACGAGCAACCTGGTGTAGTCAGAGCTTGTTTGGATGCTTATTTCAGCCATCACGATACTGTTGATTATACAAATTCCCCGGTAAATCTCGGTTTACCAAATGAACTTTATACTGATTTAGAACAAATACAAATAGTTGCTTGTGGTACTAGTTGGCACGCGGCATTAGTCGGAAAATATTTATTAGAACAGTTTGCCGGGATTCCCACTCAGGTACATTACGCTTCTGAATTTCGCTATTCCCCAACCCCTTTAACTCCTAATACGCTGATTATTGGTGTAACTCAATCCGGTGAAACTGCCGATACTCTGGCAGCTCTATCAATGGAAAAACAACGCCGGGAAATTAAAGAATCTAAGTATCAACCCAGACTCTTAGGTATAACCAATCGTCCCGAAAGTAGCTTAGGATTGATGGTACCGCATATTATTAATACCTTTGCCGGAATTGAAATTGGGGTAGCAGCAACTAAAACTTTTGTTGCTCAATTGATGGCATTTTATGCTTTAGCGTTAGATTTAGCTTATCGCTGTAAAACTGTTTCAATTGAAAGAATCAACGAGACAATAGCCGCATTGCGGATGATTCCCAAAGAAATTGAAGCAAATCTCCCAAAACAAGAACAATTAACCGAGCAGCTAGCTCACGAATTCACCGAAACTAGAGACTTTATCTTTTTAGGAAGAGGAATTAACTTCCCCATTGCTTTAGAAGGAGCTTTAAAATTAAAAGAAATCAGCTACATTCATGCCGAAGGATATCCCGCAGGGGAGATGAAACATGGGCCCATTGCACTGTTAGATGAGAAAGTTCCAGTCGTTGCGATCGCGATGCCAGGTAGCGTCCATGAAAAGGTAATTTCCAACGCTCAGGAAGCTAAAGCCCGTGATTCCCGGTTGATTGGAATTGCACCTGCTGACGATGAAGAAGTAGCAGAAATATTCAACGATTTAATTCCCGTTTCCACTGTAGATGAATTACTTTCACCAATTTTGACAGTGATTCCTTTACAGTTATTGGCTTATCACATTGCAGCCCGTCGCGGTTTGGATGTCGATCAACCTCGAAATTTGGCTAAATCTGTTACTGTTGAATAAGTGTAATTACTAAATTTAATAAACTGTCGAAACATCATAAAGTTTTACAATTTCTCCTATGGGTGAAGCTTACTCCACCTGTAGGAGATTTTATTTATGGCTACAGCACGCTTACTCTTAAAGTTAAGAAGAACTTTTAGTTATTCCAAATACAGCAATTATTTTCTTTTGATAAAGGTAGCTGTTTTATCCTGACTTATAGTTATATTTTTGTAAAATCTCAAAACAGTGTTATTACTAGTCGTGATGTCACTGAAGGCACACTGAGTATTTAATTGCTATTTTAAACTGAAGCAGTATAAATTTTATGAAAGGTTTAATTATCAATATTTTGATGCCAATCTAAATTGAATATCTTTATATTGAGAGATAAATTTATTTCCATTTACTAAGTATATTTTACGACTTGTATTTAGTTATTTTTTTGTTTTTTAAACAATATCTTTACCTTTAGAGCGATTGATAATTCATCCAATCGCAACTGCAAGCAATAGTTGAGCAGATATTTTCGCTTGCAAAGGAGGTTCCTGTACATTAAGGGGAGGAATGGGTGATGGTGGTTGATGCAGGTAAAATTGTTCGGGTTCGCTCTAGACAATATCTTGTAGAAGATGTAGTGCCTAAACCATCTTTGAAGGAAGACACTTTGGTTCGTCTTTCCTGCTTAGAAGATGATGCGCTAGGGGAACAGTTAGAAATTCTTTGGGAAAGAGAAGTTGATGCCAAAGAGATAAAAACTTCTTGGGAGTCTATAGTAAATCGCGGTTTTGACAATCCTCGTTTATTTTCGGCTTATCTCCATACTCTACGCTGGAACTGCGTTACCTCAACCGATCCGAAACTTTTTCAGGCTCCTTATCGAGCGGGTATTGAAGTCAAAGCTTACCAACTTGAACCTCTACGCAAGGCTTTATTAATGCCTAGAGTTGGTTTATTTATTGCTGACGATGTTGGTTTGGGAAAAACTATTGAAGCAGGGCTGATTTTGCGCGAGATGCTGATGCGGCAGAAAGTTCGTCGTGTTGTTATTTCTTGTCCACCATCTGTTGTACGACAATGGCAGGAAGAAATGGAAAGCCGTTTTGGCTTAACTTTTGTGATTTTTGACCGCGAGTTTGTGGCTAGTCGTCGTCAAGAACGGGGTTATGGAATTAATCCTTGGACGACTCACACCCGCTTTATTATTTCCCATGCTTTGTTGCGAGATGAAACCTATGCTGCACCTTTACGGGATTGGTTGGGAGATATGAGTAGCACATCAATGTTGATTCTTGATGAAGCTCATAATGCAGCCCCAGCCAGTGGTGCGAAATATGCTGTAGATTCTCAATTAACTCGCACTGTCCGCGATATTGCACCACTATTTGAGCATAAGTTGTTCCTTTCTGCGACTCCTCATAATGGACATTCTAATAGCTTTGCTGCTTTACTAGAAATCCTTGACCCGCAAAGGTTTTGCCGTGGTGTACCCGTGCGCGATCGCAAACTTTTGGATACAGTAATGGTGCGTCGATTAAAGCAAGATTTGCGGGAGATTGGCGAAGAGTTTCCAGAAAGACGGGTGATTCCTATTGTTATCGATAATCTTCCGGAAGATGCACCAGAGTTAAAGTTGTCAAGGTTATTGCAAGAGTATCGTCATCTGCGGGAAGAGCGGTTAAGGGATGCATCGAAGTCAACGCAAAATACAGCGATGCTGGTAATTATTTCTTTGCAGAAGCGGTTATTATCTTCTATTGAAGCTTTTGCGCGTACTTTAAAAGTCCACCGTACAGCGATTGAAAAGCAAGCTGCTAAACTTTCTACCAATGGTGTGGAAAATTTACCGTTACTGTTAGAGCCTCCTGGTGCTGACGATGAGCGGGCAGAATTAACGGAAGAAGAAGTACAAGCGGAAGAAGATAATCAGGTAAAGATTGCTACAGTTGCTGTTGCAAGCTGTGGTTTGAGCAATCGGGAATTAGAAATTTTAGAGGAGATGACCGATATTGCCAATCAAGCTAGATATCAAGCAGATGAAAGAGTTGAACAGTTGCTTAACTGGATTAAAGAAAATCTTTGTCCGGATTTGGGTAAACCAAATGCAGCTTGGTTAGATAAACGAGTCATTATATTTACTGAATATACAGATACAAAAACTTACCTACAACAAAAACTTCAAGAAGCCATTGCAGGTTCGGATAAAGAAAGGGAACGCATTGATGTGTTTCATGGTGGAATTTGCGAGGAACGTCGGGAAGCGATCAAAAAAGCTTTCAATGCAGATCCATCCCGTCATCCTCTACGAATTTTAATTGCTACCGATGCAGCACGGGAGGGTGTAAACCTGCAAAATAACTGTGCTGACCTATTTCATTTTGATATTCCTTGGAATCCATCAAGAATGGAGCAGCGTAACGGACGTATTGATAGAAAATTACAGCGAGCGCAAGTTGTCCATTGCTACTATTTTGTGTTTGCACAACGGACGGAAGATCAAGTATTAGAAGCGCTGGTAAGAAAGACGGCAACAATTCAAAAAGAATTGGGAAGTTTCTCTCCTGTAGTACAAAAAAATTTATCGCGGCTATTAAAAAGTGGTATTAGCCACAATAGCGTAAGTAATATTACTAGTTCTATTGAAGAAGCAGAATTACCTAATTTGGAGGTAATTAATCAGGAACTTGAAGAAAATAGACTGCGGAAGGAAGAATTAACTGAAGAATTATCCCAGTTGCAAGAGATGCTGAAAAAGTCGCGGGATTGGTTGGGATTGAGTGACGAACATTTCCGCAATGCTATTTCCGCTTCTTTAGAAATTCTGAATGCGAATCCCCTGACTCCAGTTGATAGTAATGAAGCTTGCCAAGATTCATCTACTGCACATTGGATATTACCACCCCTTGACCAAAGCACCGACTCCACATGGGCGAATACTTTTGATACTTTAAGACCACCGCGTCAAAAAGGACAAAAGCCTTGGGAATGGAGACGAGAATCGCCGATTCGTCCGGTAGTATTTCGTGACCCCGGTTCTTTAGACGGGGATGTAGTTCACTTACATTTAGAGCATCGGGTTGTACAGCGCTTATTAAGTAGATTTTTAGCGCAAGGGTTTTTACGTGATGAATTGACTCGTGCTTGTGTTTGTTTAACCGATGACCCAATTCCGAAAGTTATCGCTTTGGGACGGTTATCTATTTACGGACAGGGTGCTTCGCGGTTACATGATGAGGTAATTGCAATTGCTGCAAATTTATCGGAACCAGCAGGGAAGAAACGCAAGAAACTTAAGCCTTTGAATGAAGGGGAAAAAGATAATGTACTGGCTTTGTTAGAAGATTCCTTCGCTTCTCCTCGATTACAAAAAGCACCAGATACGGTGAAAACAATGCTCAAGCAAAATGCAAGTCAAGATATTGCCGATTTGGAACCCTATTTGACAAATCGTGCTGAAGTTTTAGCACAAAGGGCACAGAAGAAGTTAACCGAACGCGGTCAGAAAGAAGCTGCTGAAATGAAGAATATACTTGAACAACAGCAGCAAAGAATTCGCGATCGCAAACAAGAAATTGAAGATACCAAAGCTATACAGCTATCTATTCCCTTTGCAGAGTTTCCAGCAGAAGAAAAAAGCCAGTTAGAAGCAGATCGTCGTCACTGGGAAAAGCGATTGAAAGCACTTGCGGAAGAAATTAATTCCGAACCTGCGCGAATTGAAGCTTCTTACGAGGTGAAAGCGTGGCGAGTTGAGCCTGTGGGTTTGGTGTATTTGTGGTCTGTTTCTGGTTGATAACTAGACTCCATGAAAAACCAAGGATTAAAAAGCCAGGGATTGAAAATCCATGCCACAGCCATACCAAAGCCGGGGATTGAAAATTGATGCTAAACCCACACCAAAGCCGGGGATTGAAAATTGATGCTAAACCCACACCAAAGCCAGGGATTGAAAATCCATGCCAAACCCACACCAAAGCCGGGGATTGAAAATCCATGCCAAACCCACACCAAAGCCGGGGATTGA
>JAYKJL010000154.1:0-69619 GCA_035285725.1 Nostocales cyanobacterium 94392
GCAATTGTCACAATATCCTGGTTGGTGCCGTACTCTCACTTTCATCTGATTGCGTTAAGAATCTGTCAGTGTACAAGCAACGGCAATAAAAGGGGGATATTATCTACACCCCTTTTTGCCTCCCCTAGGAGCGAAATATGCCTTTTTTGCTAAGTCCTAACTAACTACTAAGTATGTTTTTATCAAAGAAATAATTGTTTGAATTTTTGAATTTTTGAATTTTTGAATTTTAAACTATATAAATTATGCCAACTTTTGTCGCTCGCGTTCGCGATTCAGCAGGAAAATCCAAGGAAGAAAAAATTGTTGCTAACTCAATGGCACAAGCTCGTAGTCAGTTAAGACAACAAGGTTTTGTAATTCAAGACTTACAACAATTTAAAGGTTTTGATGTCGGTAACGCTCTCGATATTACAAAATTACAAAGTAGGCTTGCTACAGTCTCTGTTAAAGACAAAGCAATATTTTCTCGTCAATTTGCGGCTTTAACAAATGCAGGAGTCGCAATTGTCAGAAGCTTAGGGGTGCTTTCGGAACAATGTAGCAATCCGAAACTCAAAGAAGCACTTTTAGATATTAGTAGCGAAGTGCAAAATGGTGTTAATCTTTCCGATGCAATGCGAAAACATCCTCAATGTTTTGATGGTTTGTATGTCAGCATGATTCAAGCTGGTGAAGTCGGTGGTGTTTTGGATGAAGTTCTCAATCGCTTAGCAAAATTATTAGAAGATGTGGCTCGACTGCAAAACCAAATCAAATCGGCAATGTCTTATCCTACTGTTGTTGGTTTTTTAGCGGTAACAATCTTTGTTGCGATGACAGTTTTTCTTATCCCCATTTTCGCCAATATTTTTAAAGATTTGGGAACGGAATTACCAGCTTTAACTCAGTTTATGTTATGGATAAGTAGCATTCTCACAAGTTATTGGCTTTTCGTTATTATTGCTGGTTGCGTAGGATTAAAAATAGCTTTTGACCAGTATTATAAAACTCCCGTTGGTAAATTAACCATCGACCGTCTTTCTCTAAAATTACCTTTGTTCGGCGATTTAATTCAAAAATCCTCTATTGCTCGATTTAGCCGTACTTTTGGCTCTTTAACTCGTTCTGGAGTACCTATTTTAACCTCTTTAGAAATTGTTCGAGATACATCAGGAAACCAGATAATTGCCAACGCTATTGATGCTGCAAGAAGTGAAGTTCAACAAGGAGGTATGATTAGTATCGCCTTACAAAAAGAAAATGTATTTCCGATTATGGCAATTCAAATGATGAGTATCGGAGAAGAAACCGGAGAATTAGATGGAATGTTAATGAAGGTTGCCGATTTTTACGAAGACGAAGTTGAACAAGCAGTAAAAGCTCTTACTAGTGTTTTAGAACCAGTAATGATTGTAGTTATTGGTGGTATGGTTGCTGTCATTTTGCTGTCGATGTATTTACCCATGTTTAAAGTCTTTGAAGATTTGGGCTAATTATCAGTTATCAGTTATCAGTTATCAAAGAAACTAGTTAATTGATAACTTTTCGTGGTGTAAGAAGTCGGGTTTTTATGAGAATTTTCCGATGTTACGGATATGTATATTCTAAAAACCCGACTTCTGTGATTAGATAACTTTCATCAAGACGTAGCAATACGCCCCGTCTCTACATTGATTAATCCAAAATCTAAAATCTAAAATCTAAAATTAATTATGCCTGTACAAAAATCTGATTACGAAATTAGCTTGACGGAATATAGCGATCGCAATGCAGCTGTTACTCTTCTAAAGCAATACCGTCCTTATTTAGAAATGATTCCTAGTTTACGTCGTCCGGATGAAAGTTTAATTACTATTCCTCTACCAATTATCCGCATTCGTAAAACTGAAACAAATTTACCACAAACAACTTGTCTACCTTGTGATTTAGCAATTTTGATGTGCGATCCAGAATGGAAAATTAAAACAGGGGTGGAAATTCTTGTTTTTATTCATCGTCCAGATGAAGATTTTTCTGAGTTTTTAACAAGATGGCGACAAACTCAAGTATGGTTGGATAAAGATTACGAATGGCTGATGCCTTCGCGTCACAGTCATATTTTAACTGAAGGAACAAATACTATATATCCTTTGTTCGTAGTTTTTTCTGAAACACCACAACGAATTAAGCGTGGTTTAGTCGCATCCGATCTTCCCTTTATAGTTCAAACGGAAGAATTCGTTTTGGATGAACAAAGCAAACAACAGGAGCCACAATTAGGGAATGGGTAATGGGTAATGGCTAATTGGCAATGGGTAATAGGTAACTGATAACTGGTAAGTGTACTTTCTATCAAAAAAAGTTTTCAAAAAATTCTTCATGATGAATTTAAAGATTTGTATCAATCAGTTGACAAGCAATAAATAATAAATTTGAATTCAAGTATAAAATATACAAATAGACAAAAAATAGACAAATAAAAATATTTTTTGATTATATTTAACCAGTAGAAAAGAGGCTGACTTAGGCAATCCCTGGTTTATGGTTTAATCATTCAAATCATTCAGTCCAAAGACATATTTTTAATATCGAAATATAAATAATTAAAATTCGACTGTTTCTGACTTTCTTCCACAATAAATAGTCATAATCATCAGTTTGATATATATTTATGCAAAATTTTAGCTTCTTACTTCGGGTTATACCCTAGCTCTATACCTTACGAGATAATTATGGTAGAGTGCCCTGTTTACAGCTTGACTAATCTTCTTAGTTAAGAGAAACTTACATATAATTGAAGTAAACGCTTATAAAAGTAATAATTTTTGTTAAAAATATGAGACATATATTTCCACAGATGGAACATTAGTTATTTAACGAATGATTTTATAGATAGATAAAAAATGCTGTAGTTTAGACCAGAGGTTTATTTTTGGTAGAAGAACAGCAGATTAAAACCGCAATCAACATGGTTGGTCAAAAGCATGGAGACATTAGAATTTATAATTTATCCAGACGGTAGAGTACAAGAAAAAGTCACTGGAATAGTCGGTAATTCTTGCGCTGAAGTTACGGCAGCGATTGAAGCGCAACTAGGGATTGTACTTACCCACGAGCCAACCTCAGAATATTTTGCTGCCAACGTGCTTTCTGAGAATAAAGTTGCAAATACTCAAGCAACATTTAGCGATTGGTAAGTTTCAACTCAACTTAATTTATTTACTTTCACTGCCAAAGAGATATTATGTCACACTTTAGCCAGATTAAAACTCAAATTCGTAATCTTGAATCTTTAAAAGATGCTCTCACCGACTTAGGTGTAGCTTGGAAGGATGGTTCCCATTCTTTACGGGGGTATCAAGGTATTACCCACATCGCGGAAATTGCGATCGAGCAAGATAATGGCTACGATATTGGTTTTAAGTGGAACGGAAAGGAATACGAATTAGTCGCTGATTTACAATATTGGGGGCAAAATCTTTCTGTAGAAGGATTTTTACGTCAAGTAACACAACGTTACGCTTACCGCACGGTAGTTAAAGAGACTGCAAAAGCTGGCTTTCAAGTTAGCGAACAAAAACAAAATCAAGATGGTTCAATTCGCTTGTTAGTGCAGCGTTGGAGTGCGTAATGTCTGATTTTTTGCCACCAGAAAACGAGCAAGAAAATCGTTCTGGTTGCGAACCGGAATTAGGGGGTTTTTTGCGAGATAGCCCCCAACGTTCTGGCTTGGAGCCGGAATTGGGCGGTGTGTTGCGTCAACGGGGCGTATATGTTGATGAAATTACTTGTATTGGCTGTAAACACTGCGCCCATGTTGCTCGCAATACTTTTTATATAGAACCTGATTATGGGCGATCGCGGGTCATGCGTCAAGATGGTGATTCAGAGGAAGTAATTCAAGAAGCGATTGATACTTGTCCTGTGGATTGCATTCACTGGCTTGATTATACTGAAGTGAAAAATCTTGAAGAAGAACGCAAATATCAGGTGATTCCCGTAGTTGGTTATCCGGTAGAAAGTGCAGTTATTGCTGCTCAAAGTCGTCGAAAAAAGAAAAAATTAAATAACAAAAAGTCTCGGTTTTAGAAGCTTTAAAAGCTGATATTTTTCGTGATGTGAGAAGTCGGGTTTTTATGATTTTTATCTTGTTGTCGGAGTATTTCAGTTAAAAAACCGGACTTCTTAAATTCTTAAAGGTGATTTTTAAATTTGATTGAATTTGATAAAAAAGGGCTGCATTTGCAGCCTTTTATTTTTGTTAACAAACAATAATCAAAAAATCCAACCGTCTATTACTGCATTAGAAAGCTGAGGATAGACGGATGGAAGACAGTTAAGATTTAAAGATATTTCTCCAAAGTATTAGCTAACGTAGTTTTAGGAACCGCTCCAACAACCATATCAACTTTTTGCCCACCTTTAAAAATCATTAATGTGGGAATACTGCGGATGCCGTACTGAGAAGCAACATTCGGATTCTCATCGGTATTAACTTTAACTACCTTAATTTGACCTTCATACTGAGAGGAAATTTCATCCACAACGGGCGCTACCATGCGACAGGGACCACACCAGGGTGCCCAAAAGTCAACTAACACGGGAACATCGCTATCGAGTACTTCCTGCTTAAAGGTGGAGTCTGTAACTTGTGTAGCTGATGACATACCTTAAAACCTTTTAATCGGATGTTTTTGATTTTTGTGAAAATTCTACCACAGCGAAAACCACTGCCTTGGTATTTGGAATATAGATTTACAGTTTGAGCGTGAACCTATCGCAAAACATAAGGAACCGCCCGAACAATAGTCCGGGCGGAGTGTGGTGTGAGGAGTGAACGGAAACATGCGTCTCCGCTATCTCTATTGTAGGCGACATATGCAATTTTTCCAGCCATAGTTTAAAAGTAAGGAAAAATTTATTTAAGATTAGGTTGGGCTATTAGCTGTTTTGTCTTGAAATAGTTAATCATCGTTGGTTTTATTAAGAATTGAGCATAGACCCATTAATGATTAACTAGATTAACTACTAGATATTTCTTACCCCTTATACATTTAGACATAATTTAAAGATAATTTCTTTACTTGCCCATGCCTAAATGTTGAGCTTTTTGGTAGACTTTACCTTCGGTCAACAGTGATGGAGCAATGACAACTTCAACCTGTTGCATTTCTTTGAGATTTTTTGCCCCCAGAGTACCCATACTTGTTTTGAGAGCGCCTAAAAGATTGTGAGTACCGTCATCAAGTTGTGCTGGTCCTGTGAGTATTTGCTCTAAAGTACCAGTAGTACCGACATTAATACGAGTACCTCTAGGCAATAGGGGAGATGGAGTTGCCATACCCCAATGATAGCCACGCCCTGGAGCTTCAGCGCATCTAGCAAAGGGAGAACCAATCATTACACCGTCAGCACCACAAGCAATACATTTACAGATATCGCCGCCAGTGATTAAACCGCCATCGGCAATTACTGGTACATAATTTCCAGTTTCTTTGTAATAATCATCTCGTGCTGCCGCACAATCGGCGATCGCACTTGCTTGGGGTACACCTACACCCAATACTCCACGGGAAGTACACGCAGCACCTGGACCGATTCCTACTAATACCCCAGCTGCACCAGCTTTCATTAAGTTAAGGGTAACGGAGTAACTGACGCAGTTACCTAAAACTACCGGAATGGGCATTTCTCGGCAAAATTCAGCTAAATCTAGAGGAGTGATCCATTCGGGTGATAAGTGTGCAGTAGAAACCACCGTAGCCTGTACAAAAAATAAATCAGCGCCTGCCTCTGCAACGGCTGAACCGTACTTACTAGCTCCTACGGGAGTAGCACTGACTGCGGCAATTCCACCCCTCGATTTTATTTCTTGAATTCGTTGTTTCACCAATTCTGATTTAATTGGTTCGGCATAAAGTTCTTGCATCAAAGGTACAAATTCATCTTTGTTGACAAGGGCAATCCGGTCTAAAATTGGCTCTGGATTGTCATATCGGGTTTGGATTCCTTCTAAATTTAGTACTCCTAATGCTCCTAATTGCGACAAGCGTACAGCCATCTCAACATCAACAACACCATCCATTGCACTGGCAATAATCGGAATTTCTCGCTCAATATCACCAATCCGCCAGTTAGTATCTGCTAAAGCAGGATCTAATGTTCTTGTACCTGGTACCAAGGCAATTTCGTCTATTCCGTAAGCCCTGCGGGCTGTTTTTCCCCGCCCAATTTGAATGTCCACGTGCTTTTATTTATCCTCATGTATTTAAGCTAGGGTATCAAATTGTGGGGGTATTTTGAGCGGTTTTTTTGCCAACCTATTCGCAGTTTTTATAAATGTGATTATTTTAAAATATTTATCTGTTAAAGGAAGCAGGAAAAGAAAAGCAGTTTTCGATTTGATCAAAGTCGGATTTTTATTGAATCAAGCCATGTGGAAATCGATACTTTATCTTTCAAATAATCTGCTGATGCCGTTTTTCCCCACAATGTATATTGATTGAGATTATTTGATGGAAATCACAAGATAAATTCATAAATCCTACATTTTTCGGCTTTGTGGAAAACCCGCCACAAGCTTTCTCTAAAACAGTTTTACGAACAGCTAATTGTGGAAAAAGCTGTGGAAAAACTAGCTTTTTTTCCACAGAGTATTTATACTTAATCTAGTTTTCCACAGTTTTGTTGTGAGTTTTCCACAAACAACTTTGTTTTTAATTTATTTTTATACTTAGGTTAACTATTTAATAAAGAAGTAGCGGATTTGATCACTTATTATATCCAATAAAAAAATTTTGATTTTTGATTTTTGATTTTTGATTTTTCACCTGGAGCCATTTATATTAATGCGATCGCCAAGTTGACGTAAGGTCTGTGCTAAATTATGGTCGGTTTGTTTAAGTTGAGTAATTTTGTCACAACTGTACATAACTGTCGTATGGTCTTTACCGCCAAATTCTTCGCCGATTCGAGGTAAACTTAAATCTGTATATTGACGCATTAAATACATTCCGATTTGTCGAGCCCAACTAATTTCTCTGCGTCGTGAATTGCTTTTAAGGTCTTCAATAGAAATGTTAAAGGTATCGGCGACTATACTTAAAATTGCGACTGGAGTTGCTTCTACTTTTTCAGTTGGAGGCTCTAAAATCGAAGTGATATTTTCCACGGTCATGGGTAAACCCCAAATAGAAACATAAGCCATTGCTCGAATTAATGCACCTTCCAATTCTCGAATATTATTTATGTAATTGGAAGCAATGTATTCAATAACATCTTTGGGTAAACGTAAGTTATCATCTTCGGCTTTTTTTTGTAAAATAGCCATTCTAGTTTCTAAATCTGGTGCTTGAATATCAGCGATTAATCCCATCGAGAAGCGGGAAGATAATCTTTCTTGGAGACGAGGGATTTGATTGGGGGGACGATCTGAAGCAATAACTACTTGTTTACCTGCTTCATATAAGGTATTAAAAGTATGAAAAAATTCTTCTTGAGTGGATTCCTTGCCTTCAATAAATTGTATGTCGTCTACTAGAAGTACATCAGTAGCCCTATAACGTTCTCGCAGGCTTTGTCGGCTGTCATTACGAATAGCGCTGATGACATCATTAGTGAACTGTTCAGTAGAAACGTAGAATATTTTAGCTGAAGGAAAAATTTCCAAGCGATAATTACCGATAGCCTGCATCAGATGAGTTTTACCCAATCCCACACCACCATATAAAAACAAAGGATTAAACTCTTTACCAGGAGATTCCGCAACCGCTAAAGAAGCAGCATGAGCTAAACGGTTGTTTGCACCAACGACGAAACGAGAAAATACATATTTTAGGTTTAATAATGATGTTTTATGTCCATTTTTACCGATATTACCCGGAATTTTTGTAGATAAGGGTAATTCAGTTGTTGCTTCACGTTCGTTGATTTCCGAAGCTGAATCACCGCTTGTAACCGTAAAATAAATATCTACTCGACGACCGAGAATATCATGGACTACTGAAGCAATTGTTTTTATGTAATACTTTTGTAACCAATTGCGAGCAAAAGGATTGGGAGTACGAATTACCAAACAGTTATTTTCTAACTTTTCGGCGATCGCGGTTTTAATCCAAGTTTCAAACGTGGGACGCGAAAGTTCTAACTGCAAGCGTTCCAAGACTTGAGACCATAAATTTTCTATTTTGTCAGACATTTCAACCACCGATTGTTAGGTAATCGTTACAAAAGAACAAGATATTGAATAAATAGCCTTGCCAAAAAAGCGATATTCAGGCAATCTAAACCCAAAACTAAATTTTAATTTGTAGTCCCGTCTTATATTTATTCAGTAGGCAATATCCTATTATTCACCCACTCACACGGAGAAGTAAAATCACATGAATAGAAAAGACCATCAGCGAAAATTACGTAATATTTATACTAAAAATCAGACACAGCAGTTTTGGGTAAAAAACTTTATCTTAACTTTTATTGTTGCGATTAGTACTGCTTTGCTGAATGGTTGTTCTAGCCTTGGTAATATTATAAGTCGGAAAACTCCAGATACTCAGGCTCAGGCTCGCAATCAAAACAATCCAAACAATAATGTACCTAAAATTGCTCCCCCGCCAATCTTCGCAGAGTCAAGAGATCCTAATTTTGTGGTTTCGGTAGTACAGCAAGTCGGTCCGGCTGTAGTTCGTATTGATACTTCTAGGACAGTAAGTCCCGGTCTCTCAGATGAACTTGACGATCCGTTTTTGCGGAGATTTTTTGGTAATGGTTCACCGATACAACCGAGGGAAAGAGAACAAAGAGGTAATGGTTCTGGATTTATTATCAACTCCAATGGTGAAATTTTAACTAACGCTCACGTAGTAGACGGAGCCGATCGAGTAACCGTTGAGTTAAGAGATGGTCGTAAATTTGACGGACAAGTATTAGGTGAAGACCCGGTAACAGATGTTGCTGTAATTAAAATTGATGCAGATAATTTACCTACTGTTGGTTTGGGAGATTCTGAAGTACTACAACCAGGAGAAGCGGTAATTGCCATTGGTAATCCTCTAGGTTTAAACTACACAGTAACTTCCGGAATTATCAGTGCTACAGGACGTTCTAGCCGTGATATTGGTGCTGCTGCTGATAAACGAGTTGATTATATTCAAACTGATGCAGCAATTAACCCCGGCAATTCCGGGGGACCATTATTAAATGCTAGCGGACAGGTAATAGGGATGAATACTGCTATTATTAGAGGCGCTCAAGGTTTAGGATTTGCGATTCCGGTAAATACAGTTAAAAGAATTTCTCAAGAATTAATCGCTAAAGGTAGAGTAGACCATCCCTACCTAGGAATTCAGATGGTGACATTAACACCGGAAATAAAAGAAAAACTCAACAGTGAATTAGGAAGTCCGAGTATTTCAGCAGATAAAGGTGTTTTATTAATACGTATTATGCGTAGTTCTCCAGCATCCCAAGGGGGATTAAAAGCCGGAGATGTTATCGTTAGCATTAATAAGCAGCCCGTAAAGAATAATGAAGATGTACAAAGATTAGTAGAAAATAGTACCATTGGCAAACCGTTAAATATAGAAGTACAACGCAACGGTAAAACTATAAATTTAGCAGTTAGACCTGCTCCTTTACCTACAACTGGACAAGGTGGTTAGGGAGATGGGGGGATGGGGAGATGGGGAGAAATAAATAATAACTGTCAACTGTCAACTAACTCCTAACTTTTATATAATGTCTGAAAAACTTTCGATTATTCAATTAGGTAATCCGATTTTGCGGCAAAAAGCCGAGGTTGTTAACAATATTCAAGACAAAACTATCCAAAAATTGATTGATGATTTATTATTCACAGTTAAAGAAGCTAATGGTGTAGGCATTGCAGCACCACAAGTTGCTTTTTGTTATCGTATCTTTATCGTTGCTTCTCGTCCAAATCTCAGATATCCCCATGCTCCTTTAATGGAGCCGACAGCAATGATTAATCCTCGGATTGTGAATTATTCTGATCAAATTGTCAAAGATTGGGAAGGTTGCTTGAGTATTCCCGGAATTAGGGGTTTAGTTCCCAGGTGTAAGACTATTGAAGTTGAATATACTGATAGAGATGGTAAATTGCAAAATCGGGAATTAACGGATTTTGTTGCTCGTATTTTTCAACATGAATACGACCATATGAGCGGATTAGTATTCTTAGATAGAATTGAAAACACTTTGGATATTTTTAGTGAACAAGAATATCAAAATTTGATTTTTGAACGGCTTTGAGCAAACAAGTACTCCGCGACATTAATTACGAATGGTTCTTTTTTCGCAAAATTGTCTAGAGACGTTATGTATAACGTCTCTACAGCACGTCAGTAGACGAACAAACCCCTCAAAATTATAGTGGTCTGTCCCATTAATTTTGATGGTTTTTATCTCAATCCGCCGGGGAATCTAATTCCCCGTCTAATAGCACAAGTCCTATGAATAGGACTAAAATACAAGCCCTCAGAATTAATGAAATGAACTACTAGTACTCCACCACATAAGTTATGAGGGGTTAAATAATAACCGCAGAGGCGCAGAGAGCGCGGAGGAAGAGAAAGAGAGAATAAATTAAGAAGCTAGTTACCCACCAAAATTAATGTGGCGGAGTACTAGTAGTTCACCACATAAGTTATGAGGGGTTTGTTCGTCTACCGACGTGCTGTAGAGACGTTATACATAACGTCTCTAGACAATTTAGGGAAAAACGAACCATTCATAATTAATGTGGTGGAGTACTAGTGGTTTTGAAAAGGGAGCAGGGAGTAGGGGAGAAGGGAAGATGGGGAGAAATAAATAATAATTATTAACTCTCAACCATCAACTATCAACCATCAACCATCAATTATTAAAAACCCGACTTTTAGAAATCAAAAGCCGGGTTTCTCCTGTGTGTGTGTAAAAAACAGAATCACTTATTCTTCAGGATCGCGATATCGCTTATACACTTCCATCGCAGCAAGATAACATTCGTCAGCTTTTCGCAAATTTTCATTCTTATCCCCACGAATTCGCTGTTTATAAGCATTACCCAAATTATATTGAGTCATTGCCCATTGCTGGGGAACCAGATTCGGTTGATACACCTCTAATGCTGCATTGTACGATAGTATGGCGATTTCCATATTTTCAGCTTTCTCGCCAGCAACGCGATCGCAATAGACATTACCCAAGTTATACTGAATTGCCGCCCATTGATACGGAAATACCGAACGTTGATATACGTCTAATGCCGCGAAATAGTATTGAATAGCGATTTCGAGGTTTTCTGCTTTATCCCCCTTTTCTCTACCTTTATAAGCCGTACCCAAGTTATTTTGAGTCATAGCCCAATCTTCAGGAAATGCATCGCGCTGGTAGACTTCTAATGCACGCTGATAACACTTAATACCTTCATCCAAATTTTCTGCACTGTCTCCGGTAATGCGTTCAACAAGAGCATTGCCAAGATTGTTCTGAGTTCCAGCCCATTCTTCGGCATACTCTTCACGATTAAAATAAGCTAAGGCAACCTGATAACCAATAATCGCAATTTCTAAGTTTTCCGCTTTATTACCTAAAGAGAACTGTTGAATTAATACACTAAAATTTACAATATCGACGATGACGTTATGGGCTATTGATGGCTGTAGTTTCTCTACAGTCTCTTTTACCCAGTCTTGCATAACTTGAGCAAAATGCGTATTTAGTTTATCTAAATTCGCAGCCAATAAAGGATACACCACTTTTGCATTACCACTACTATTAGAAGTAGTGCGTAATACTTCTCCCAAAAAATCCAGATAATTCTGAGCAGGTTTAAGAGCAGGTAAAGAACCTTCCATTCCCTTAGCTAAGGGTGTAGCAATTCCTTGCAAAAATTGGGAAGCTTTTTCCTCGCCGATTTCTGCCATTATTCCTGCCACTTGTGCTAAAGTTAAAACGAATTGCGTATCAACTAAATCTTGATTTTTACGCAATATTTCCGCTTCGCTTCCACTAGGGCAACTCATTAACGTTTCAATCAATTCTAAATAAGCAGATGGACGTTCATCTTCTTCAGAATTAAACGTCTTTGTTGCTTGTGTTAACATAACTTTTAGCTCTTGAGCTAAATTACGCAAGAACTCAGTAGTCCCAGTTGCACCTTGTTCTTCTGCTTTGATGGCTATCTGCTCCATAACCACAATTAAATCTTCATCAACCAATTGTGTATTGGCTTTTAAGATGACAAACTCCTCTCCATCCGGACAGTTTAACAGTTCCTTAATCAGAGCAACATATTCCCGCAGACGGCGTTCATCCATTAGGGTGAATCTCCGTAGTTTTTAAGTTAATTTTTACACCTCAATCTGCTCAAAGTAATCGATATAAATACCTTTATCAGCCTCTTGATACATTTATTGCTACTTTAAGTAGATGACTTTCGGGGGGACAATGGGATGAAGGGATGAGGGGACAAGGGGACAAGGGGATGGGGAGATGGGGAGATGGGGATGGGGTGAAATAAATAATAATTATGAACTAACAACCATCAACCATCAACTAACAACCATCAACTAACAACCATCAACTATCAACTATCAACCATCAACTATCAACTAACTTTTAACTCCAAATTGTCGCTTCGCTTCTACAATTAAGATAGAATTTGTTGCGATTTGTATATTTAAGAGTTAATGTCAATGGCTCCTGCCGTTTTAGTCGAAAATTTAAAAAAGCACTACGGCACTACCCAAGCCGTTAAAAATATTTCCTTTCAGGTAGAGCGAGGGGAAATTTTCGGTTTACTCGGTCCTAATGGTGCTGGTAAAACTACTACTCTGCGTGCTTTGTGTACTTTAACTACTCCAGATGCGGGCAAAATTGAAGTGTCTGGTATCTCGGTGATCGATAATCCCAAAGCTGCTAGGAAACGTCTTGGCTATGTAGCCCAAGAGGTTGCTTTAGATAAGGTACTGACTGGAAGGGAATTGCTGCAACTCCAAGCCGCGCTTTATCATATACCCGCAAAAGTAACAAAACAGCGGATTGAAAATGTTTTAGATTTGCTCGGTTTACAGGAATACGCGAATAAAAAGACGGGAACCTATTCGGGTGGTTTACGCAAACGGTTGGATTTAGCGGCTGGATTACTCCACGCACCTGATGTACTAGTATTAGATGAACCAACTTCAGGACTTGACATCGAGAGCCGTTTTGTGGTATGGGCATTTCTGCGTAAGTTACGAGAAGCAGGAACAACAGTATTAATTACCAGCCATTATTTAGAAGAAATTGATGCTTTGTCCGATCGAGTTGCGATCGCAGATCGTGGTGAGGTAATTGCGACAGGAACACCATCTCAATTAAAGGATAAATTAGGGGGAGATAGAGTGACTCTGCGGATTCGGGAGTTTACCCCGGATGAAGAAGCTCAAAAAGCCAAAAATCTTCTGAGTTCCCTACCTTTTGTCAAAGAAGTAATTATTAATGCTGCTCAAGGTAACTCGTTAAACTTGGTTGTTACACAGCAAAATGATGCTTTGATTACTATACAGCAAACTTTAAATAATGCCGATTTACCGACGTTTGGGATTGCTCAATCCCGTCCAAGTTTAGATGATGTTTATCTAGCAGCAACCGGACGTACTTTGATGGATGCCGAATTTGCTGCGGTGGGAACTCGTGATATGAAAGCTGAAAAGAAACAAAGTATGAAATAGGTTAAAGGTGAAAGGTTAAAGGTTAAAGGGAACGCGACTATTACCAATCACTCAATTAACTGTCAACTGTCAACTGTTTCAATCTAAAATCTAAAATCGTTATGAGTGGCACAATTTTAACTTCTAAGTCAGCAGATATTAATTTGCAAGAAATAGCATCACCACAACTGTACAGTGATGCTAATCAAAGTGTTTTCTCTGAATTAGTTCAAGAAACTTTGGCTTTGACTCGTCGTCTGTTTATTCAGTTACAACGTCGTCCTTCAACTTTAGTAGCTAGTATTATTCAACCTGTAATGTGGTTGGTGTTATTTGGCGCACTTTTCCAAAATGCACCGAAAGGGATTTTTGGCAATACTACAAATTACGCTGAATTTTTAGCGGCTGGGATAATAGTATTTACAGCTTTTGGTGGAGCGCTGAATGCTGGTTTACCGATTATGTTTGACCGAGAATTTGGCTTTTTAAATCGGTTATTAGTTGCTCCTTTAGCTTCACGTTTTTCTATTGTCTTTGCTTCGGCAATCTTTATTATCAGTCAAACTTTGCTGCAAGCAGCGGTAATTGTAGGAGCTGCGGCATTTTTGGGAGCGGGTATACCTGATACGGCAGGCTTGGCTACCATTGCTTTAATCGTTTTTCTACTGGCTTTGGGTGTAACGGCTCTCTCCTTGGGTTTAGCCTTTGCACTACCGGGACACATTGAATTAATTGCGGTAATTTTTGTTACTAATCTACCGTTATTATTTGCCAGTACGGCTTTAGCTCCTTTGTCATTTATGCCTCAATGGTTGCAGGTTATTGCAACAATTAATCCTCTGAGCTACGCGATCGAACCAATCCGCTATCTTTACCAACATGAAAGTTGGGGATTGAATAGTATAGTAATGCACGCTTTTTGGGGTGATGTTACTTTTGGTGGTGCAATACTAGTATTGTTAGGCTTTGCGGTTGTAGCATTATTAAGCATTCAACCCCGCCTACGTCGTACTCTTGCGTAAAATAGAAGTATTAATTAGAGCCATAAAAGGGGAAAATTTGATGAAAATATCGATTTCACAGCTTAACAAACTAGTTGCTGCAACTGTTGCGGGATTTGGCATTGCTTGTATAATTGCACCAGAGGCAAGTTTTGCTCAAAGCAGTCAAGACCTTTCTATACCATCTAGCTACCGAAACGATACAATTAATACTAAACAAGGTGATGGAGATTCGATTTACGGACCTCAAGATGGTAGCTTTAATCCGATGAGTTTGATTCACCGCGCAAATTTTGGAACTTTAGACTGGCAAGGTTTTTCTTCTCAAAATAGCCAACAAATTAATTCTGAAGCAGACTCGTTCCGTGCAAAACAAGAGCTTTTGTTGCAACAACGTCGTTCTCAGCAACCAATAACCGGACAACAACCAAGTAATTTTGACTTTGCATTCCCAGTTTATACACCAGCGCAAACACCCGCTTCTGGGAATTAAAGTTAAGGTGTGAATTCAACGACTATCTGAGAAGTCGGGTTTTTAGGATAAATATCTGTAATACCAGACAATCTTGATTAAAACCCGACTTCTAACCCCAGGAAAAATCGAAGTTGTACGTTAAAGTTAATTCGCACAACTGTGACGTACCCACACTTCCGCTTCGCGGTAAGTGATGGGCTTCTCAGCGACTCCTAAGAAGAGGACATTGACTGAGCTTGTTTATCCAGGTCGTGCGTCCCACGATTCCTGATATTGATAGCCGCATTCAAGTCCCTGCACAAACTGGTATGACATACCGGACAATTATGCATTCTCTGGGATAACGGCTTTTTCACTTTATGACCACAATTAGAGCATTCTTGGCTTGTACCGTTTGGATTCACAGCTATGACCCGCAATCCAGCATTTTCGGCTTTGAATGTGAGTATATTTATGAATTGTCCCCAACCAGCATCATGTATAGATTTTGCCAATCTTGTTCTAGCAAGACCTTTCACGTTGAGTTTTTCAACAGCAATTACATCATATTTAGATAGTAATGATACGACAGTTTTGAAGTGGAAATCCTTTCTGGTATCAGCTACTTTTTTATGCTTGATACCTAAGTGCTTAATTGCTTTTTTGCTCCCGTTAGAACCTTTTTTTCTACGTGATACCTTACGTTGTGCTTTCTTTAATTTACGTTCAGCTTTACGTAGATGTTTAGGTGCAGCAATCCGAGTATTGTCAGAAGCTACATAAAAGTCAACAAGACCAACATCAATGCCTACAATGTTATCAACATTGAAGTCAGGTTTAATTGTTGGAACTTCTTTGTTGTCAAGGCTTAGAGTTACATAGTAACCGTTTGCTTTCTTGGTAACTGATACGGTTTTTATAACAAAACCATCTGGAATAGGGCGGTGAACAATTACTTTTACATCACCAATTTTTGACAACGTAATTTTATTGCCTGCGAAATGATGTTGCTTGAATTGGGGATAAGTGAAAGTCTTATATTGACCTACGCCTTTGAATCTTGGACGACCTGATTTTTTACCGTTACAGTCACCTTTCAACCATCTATCAAAAGCAATTTCAACCTTTTTAGGAACCTCCTGCAATACTTGACTGTGAATAGCCTTATACCAAGGACGTTCTTTTTTTAGTTGTTTTAACGATGCTTGCTGGCTATAACGACTAGGCTTGTCTTTTAATTCTGGAAGATGACAAACAAGAGGACACTTATCAATAGAGCATCGATTATGTTCGTACCAATCAAATCTTTGAGCTAATTCATAGTTGTATTGACAGCGCAACATATCGAGCGTGTTGTCAATAATTTCTCGTTGTTCTTTGTTCGGTTTTAATCGATATTGATAGCTTGTTCGCACTTGTTCATCACCTCCTTGTCTTTTAATCAGTGTTGCTATTATAGTATACACTAATATTTAAAAATATTCCGGAACTACTATGAAAAATGATTTTGTTTCTAAAGGACGTTCTGTCAGTGACTTGAAAGTACATTTAGTATTAGTCACAAAATATAGACGCAAAGCCTTTACTGGTCAGATGTTAGAAAGGCTTCACGTCATAATAGAAGAATTGTTAGTCAAGTGGGATTGCAAGCTTATAGAATTTAATGGCGAAGAAGACCATATACACTGTCTTTTTCAATATCACCCTGACTTAGAGCTAAGTAAATTAGTCAACAATCTTAAGTCAGTGTCTTCTAGAAAATTGCGTCAAGAATTCTCTGAGTATTTATCAGAAATATATTGGAAAGATGTGTTTTGGAGCGGTTCATACTTTGTCGCTAGTTGTGGCGGTGTAACTATATCAACTTTACGAAAATATATCGAAGGTCAACAAAAGCCTGAATAGTGTTCGTCTCCTCCACATATTCCCGAACTCGCTACGCATTGGTCAGGAATATGGTCGTCGTCTCACTCGCATTCATCCCACACTGCCGACGACGGTCAGATGTGGGACTTCTGCTGTTGTTGTTAAATTTAGAGACGTTGCAATGCAACGTCTCTACATATTTGTTACTAATGTGGAAATTATAAACCCAAAGATTTTAGTACATCTTCAGCGTGGGTACTTGTGTTAACGCTAGAGTCAACATTAATGATTTTACCCTCACCATCAATCACGTAGGTAACGCGCTTTGCGTAACCACCACCATCAACATCATAAGCTTGAATTAAGTTTTTTTCGGTATCAGCTAATAAAGGAAAATTGAGATTGTATTTTTGGGTAAAAGCTTGGTGAGAAGCTTCATCATCTGCACTCACACCCAAAACTACAATATCCTTGGTTTCAAATTGGGATTGGGCATCACGGAAGCTACAAGCTTGTTTGGTACATCCGGAAGTATCATCTTTAGGATAAAAGTACAGAACTACTGTCTTACCTTTAAAATCTGACAAAGAAACGGTGTTACCCTTAGTATCTTTAGTAGTGAAATTAGGTGCTTGGGTTCCAACTGGTAGAGGCATAGCTTTAATTTTATTTATTCGATTGCCATAAGTATTTTATCTTAAATGCTTACGGAAGTAAAAAATTTACTTAAGTCAATTAGTATGAGAATACATAATAGTTTTAGACCAGAAATGAAAAAAACATACTTATTTAAGATATAATTTTTAATTTTGGTAGGTGTTATTTACTTATTATTGTTTATTGCTCTAGTTCAACTTCAATATCCCGCAACTACTAACGAACCATGGTCGGTGGTAAAACTTTAAATGCTCTTCCTGCTAACCTTTATTCAAAAACAAGGATTGAGTGAAGAATTAATTTTTGGTACAAAAGATGCAATATTATCACCAATATCTGCTTATATAAATCAAAAAATATTTGATATAGAATACAATAGATTAGGTAGTTTTTTTAATAATCATCAAAGAAAATATTTAGAAAGTTAATCAAAACTAATTGAGAGAATTGATTTTTTTATCAATAGGACTTACGCAACTGGCACAATTTTCTTGTAGGGTGTGTGACGCTAGGATTAAATTTGAAGGGAGTAATAAGACTTGTAGCGTCACGCACCAAGGAGGTATTGTGACAATATCGTAAGTCCTGATCAATAATAATTCGGCAAAAAACATTTTATATTAAGCGAGCCACTAAATATTACAAATAATAACCTAAAAATTAATCAATTGAATGCGTTTGAGCAGAGTATTCTTGCTGAAGAAAGATATTATATTAGGACTTAGCAAAAAAGACATATTTCCCTCCTAGGGTGCTGTGACCAAATAATTATTAATTCGTAATTCGTAATTCGTAATTAAAGAGAGATTATAACTACGAATTATGTTGACACGTTGCTTGATTTTTAACGAAATAATCAGGTTGTAGTGTCACGCACCAACCAGGATATTGTGACAATTGCGGCTATTCCTGTATATATATCTTGTTGAAATAAAGAATTAATTAGAACTTTAAAAGGTGAAAAGTCGGGTTTTTCTAAGCGTTATGGAATTTGAGCAATATTTCAGGTGAAAAGCCGACTTCTTAATCATCATTTTTGTTTTGCTCAGAAGTCGGGTTTTTGGGATAAATGTTTGTAGTCATAGATAATCGCGATCAAACCCCTGCTTTCTCAAATCCGTAATCATAAAGCCGGGAACGGAGTAATATGGTGAGTAAAATAATGTAAATATATCGAAAATGCCTGGTGTAGATTCCCAAACCCAAAAAAGTTTTACCTATTCTGCTTCCACTCACAAAAGAGCTTCCCTAGCCCTTAAATGTTCTCCTTTTAATTTAAGTTTATTTCAACAGATGCTCGCAGGACGAATCCCCATGAGTGAAATTGCTGGAATTAATGGTATTAATAATAACTATACAAAACGTCCCTTATCAGAATTAGCGGCAGATAGCGCTTTAGTATGGTTGATTGAAGTAGGTTTGCTACGTCGCGAAGTTGACGGACAAGGAATTACAGATAGCTTTCGTCTGACTCCTTTAGGTCGTCAAATGGTAGAAAGCGCATCATCCGAGGCTTGGACAACTCCAACATTTGGCGATCGCCTAAAAAATCTATTTACACGTATATTTAGATTACCTTTTTAAATAAATTGGGCGATTTAGGTAAAGGAAAGTTAGGAGTAAGGTAAAGAGGGGAACAATAAATAGGTCAGTTCCTACTCTCTTTATGAAGTGTTTATAAATCGGAATACAAACCGGCTTTAATTGATTAGAGAGTTTATATTGAGATGCTTGTGTAATTGATTACCCGTTGATCAAGATCATTTTCTTAGGTTGATCATTATTCTTCAACAAGTCCGATAAGCAAAAGATAATAGTTAATTATGAAAGCAATTATGGTAGTGGGAACAACATCCCACGCAGGAAAATCACTTTTATGCGCTGCAATTTGTCGTATTTTATCGCGACGTGGGTGGCGAGTGGCTCCGTTTAAAGGTCAAAATATGGCGAATAATGCTTATGTTACAGCCAATGGTGGAGAAATTGGTTACGCACAAGCGGTACAAGCTTGGGCTGCGGGTGTCGTTCCTTGGGTAGAAATGAACCCAATTTTACTAAAACCCCAAGGAGATATGACTTCTCAGGTAATTATTAAAGGTAAAGCTGTAGGAAAAGTCAGCGCTACGGACTACTACGAGCAGTATTTTGACATCGGATGGAAAGCGATTGAAGAATCCCTAAATAACTTGGGAACAGAATTTGATTTATTAGTTTGCGAAGGTGCTGGGAGTCCTGCGGAAATCAACCTCAAACACCGGGATTTAACTAATATGCGAGTTGCGAAGCATTTAAACGCAATGACTTTATTAGTAGTTGATATCGAGCGTGGTGGAGCTTTTGCTCACGTTGTTGGCACTTTGGAGTTATTGGAACCAGAAGAACGAGCTTTAATTAAAGGTATTGTGATCAATAAATTCCGGGGACAGCAATCGATTTTGGAACCAGGAATTAAATGGTTGGAAGAAAGGACTGGTATTCCAGTTGTGGGAGTTATTCCTTATTTGGAACAGGTATTTCCTGCTGAAGACTCCCTTGATTTACTCGAAAGAAAACCCCGGCAATTCAATGGTGAACTAAATATTACTGTTATTAAGCTACCAAGAATCGCCAACTTTACAGATTTTGACCCCCTCGAATCAGAACCTAGCGTTGGGATAAAATACTTAAATCCAAAAAATGAATTAGGACATCCTGATGCAGTAATCCTTCCCGGTACAAAAACGACAATACCTGATTTATTGCTACTGCAAAGAACTGGAATGGCTGAGCAAATTCAAAATTATGCAGCAGCCGGTGGTACGGTATTAGGAATCTGCGGTGGTTTCCAAATTTTAGGTCAAATGATAGCCGATCCCGAAGGCATAGAAGGACAAGCTGGTAGATTTGGAGGTTTGGGATTATTACCAATTAAAAGCGTAATTACCGGACAAAAAATTGCCCGTCAGCGTCAAGTTACCTCTAATTTTCCTCAAGCAGGTTTACCCGTTCATGGCTTTGAAATTCATCAAGGACGTTCCCGGATTGAAACACCAGTTCCCAATACTCAAGGTTTTGAGGCTTTATTTGACGATGTTAATTTAGGCTTGGTTGATAAATGTCAATCCGTTTGGGGTACTTATCTTCACGGTATGTTTGATAACGGTCCTTGGAGACGTGCTTGGTTAAATCGCTTACGTCAGCAACGGGGTTTAAAATCTTTGCCTACAGGTGTTCCCAACTACCGCGAACAAAGAGAAAAACTTTTAGATTCTCTGGCTGTAAATGTAGAACGCTATTTAGACTTAACTGTTTTATTATCGTAGATAGTGGATAGTTGATAGTTGATAGTGGATAGTGGATAGTGGATAGTGGATAGTGGATAGTGGATAGTTGATAGTGGATAGTGGTTATTAGAAAAACCATCAACCAACAACCAACAACCATCAACCAACAACTATCAACCAACAACCATCAACCAACAACCATCAACCATCAACCAACAACCATCAACCAACAACCATTAACCATCAACCAACAACCATCAACCATCAACCAACAACCATCAACCATCAACTAATTAAAACATGAGCATTCAAGTTCACTTTTTACCAGACGATGTTACTGTTGATGCCGAAGTCGGAGAATCTTTACTCGATGTAGCTGATAGAGCCGGGGTATTTATTCCTACTGGTTGCTTAATGGGGTCTTGTCACGCTTGCACAGTAGAAGTCAAAGGTGGAGATATCATCCGTGCTTGCATCAGTTCGGTACCAGCAGGACGAGAAAAGTTAACCATTAATATATTCAGTGACCCGACCTGGTAATCGCTTTTTAATAATTCAAAATTAGCTTAAAATTACAATTTACATCACAAAATAATAACTATTCGTATATTTACTTAGATGCGACGAATTTCTTCTATCTTTCCCAACTTTCAGCGTTTGCGTTTACCGATTATTCTGGCAACTATTACAGCACTCTTGGTTACTGCTTGCAATCCAGCTAACTTTAAAACCGAAGCCGCACAAAGAACACCGCAATTAATACTTAGCATTCTCAGTGACCCCAAAACATTTAACTATGCTCTGTCTCAAGAGTCACCGAATATTTTTCCCTACACTTTTGAAGGTTTGACTACTCAAAACAGCATAACTGGAGAAATTGAGCCAACATTAGCTGAATCTTGGCAAATTTCCGATGACGGATTGCGCTTTGTTTTCACCTTGCGTGAGAATTTGAAATGGTCTGATGGTAAACCTTTAACCGCAGAAGATGTCGCATTTACTTACAATGAAATTTATTTTAATGATGAAATTCCCACTGATACTAAAGACGCTTTCAAAATTGGTGAAAGTGGTCAATTGCCCAAGGTGAAAAAACTTGATCAACGGCGGATAGAATTCACTGTACCAGAACCTTTCCGACCTTTCTTACAAAATATGGCGACTCCTATTTTACCCGCTCATGCTTTGCGAGAATCGGTAGAAAAAAAAGATGGAGAAGGAAAGCCGTTATTTTTACAAAAATGGAGTGTTGATACTCCTATTGACCAGATTGTCACTAACGGTCTTTATAAATTAGGACGTTACAATACTACTCAGCGGGTTATATTTGAGCGCAACCCTTATTACTGGCGTAATCCTCAACCTTATATTGAAAAAGTAAATTGGGAAATAGTCGAATCTCAAGATACTTCGTTACTACAATTTCGTTCCGGTAGTTTGGATTCTATCGGAGTCACACCAGATTATTTTTCTTTACTTAAACGAGAAGAAAAGCGCGGTAATTTTAAAATATACAACGGTGGTCCGGCAACTGGGACATCTTTTGTATTCTTTAATTTAAATAAGGGTAGAAGAAACGGTAAACCTTTGGTTGACCCAGTAAAATCAAAATGGTTTAACAATAGGGAATTTCGACAAGCTGTAGCTTACGCGATTGACCGTCAAACCATGATTAACAACACATTTCAAGGTTTAGGTCAAACGCAAAATTCACCGATTTCTGTACAAAGTCCTTATTATCTTTCTCCAAAAGAAGGATTAAAAGTTTACGATTACAACTTGGATAAAGCCAAAGAATTACTTAACAAAGCCGGATTTAAATTTAATCCTCAAGGTCAATTATTAGACAAAGAAGGAAATCGTGTCCGTTTCACTTTATTAACTAATTCCGGCAACAAAATTCGCGAAGCTATGGGAGCCCAAATTAAATCTGATTTGAATAAAATCGGCATTCAAGTTGACTTTATACCTCTTGCTTGGAATACTTATTTGGATAAAATATCGAATAGCTTGGACTTTGACATGGCATTACTTGGTTTAACTGGTGGTTTGGAACCAAATGATGGTGCCAATGTATGGAAACCTGAAGGTGGTTTACATATGTTTAATCAAAAACCCCAAGCCGGACAAAAACCAATTGAAGGTTGGGAAGTTAGTCCTTGGGAAGAAGAAATTGCAAGGCTTTATGTCAAAGCTACACAAGAATTAGATGAAGCTAAAGTTAAGGGAATATACGCAGAAACTCAACGAATCACTCAAGAAAATCTACCTTTTATTTACTTAGTTAATCCTCTTTCACTATCAGCCATCCGTAATAAATTTGAAGGTATTCAATACAGTGCAATTGGTGGTGCTTTCTGGAATCTTCACCAAATTAAAATAACTGAGCAATAGGTTAAAGGTTAAAGGTTAAAGGTTAAAGGTTAGAAGATATTATATTATCTCCCCTTGTCCCCCCATTCACCCATCCATCTTCTATGACTTCAGAAAAAGCTCTCCAATGTCTATTAAATGCCGTTGCTAGTGGTAATTTATCACCCGATGCAGCATTTTCGCAGTTAAAAGATTTAGCTTACGAATCTGTAGAAGAGTTTGCCAAAATTGACCATCACCGCTCTTTAAGAACTGGTTTCCCGGAAGTAATTTGGGGTTTGGGTAAGACTCCCGAACAAATTGCTCGCATTATGGAGGTGATGCGTGTACAAAATCAAGTTGTCATGGCTACTCGCATTACTCCGGAAGTTTACGTAAGACTACAACCCAAGGTCAGGGGTTTACGTTACTACGAAGCAGCTAGAATCTGCGCGATCGCACCACCTAATATTGAAGTTAAATATTCCGGTACTATTGGGATTATTTCTGCTGGAACTGCTGATTTACCAATTGCAGAAGAAGCAGCAGTCACCGCTGAACTTTTTGGTTTCCAGGTGCAACGGTTGTGGGATGTGGGAGTTGCAGGAATCCACCGTTTGTTAAGTAATCGTCACGTCATTGAGTCGGCAACGGTATTAATTGTTGTCGCAGGTATGGAAGGTGCTTTGCCAAGTGTTGTGGCAGGTTTAGCAGATTCTCCGGTAATTGCCGTTCCCACTAGCATCGGTTATGGTGCCAGTTTTGGAGGATTAGCACCTTTATTAACCATGCTCAACTCCTGCGCTGCGGGTATAGGAGTCGTAAATATTGATAATGGATTTGGTGCAGCCGTTTTAGCCGGACAAATTTTGCGCTCAGCCGAGAAATTACGGATGGCATAATTTATATATTTGGGATATCACGGTGATACTAACCAATAGATAAGTCACAAATGAAACTTTGGTCAATTTTGGGTGGATTTGCTCTCAGTTTATGGACGACTATTTTATTCTCAAATACTGTTAATGCTCAGAGCCAAATACCTGTAAACTGGACTGTATTAGCGCAAAATATCTCTGACCCAGACCTTTTGGGTCAACTGCAAAAAGCTTTTAATAACTTTGTCGAAACAGGTCAAGTATGGGCGCTTTTAATTGGATTAGTCGTTGGTTATTTGATTCGTAATTTGACAAGTTACGGTTAGCAGTTGACAGTTGACAGTTGTTTTATTAAATCCTATCCACTAACTCCTATCCACCAACCACTATCCACTAACTCCTATCCACTATCCACTAACTCCTAACTTTTATGACACAACAGCAAACTTGGAGTCAGCGATTTGAATCAGCGTTACATCCTACTATTGCTCGCTTTAATGCCAGCATCAATTTTGATATTGAATTAATTGAATATGATTTAACTGGTTCTATTGCTCATGCCAAAATGTTGGCTAAATGTGGCATTATTTCTTCTCAAGAAGGGGAACAGCTAATTACTGGTTTAGAACAAATTCGCCAAGAATACCGCCAAGGTAATTTTAAGCCAGGTGTCGATTCGGAAGATGTACATTTTGCTGTCGAACATCGTTTGGTGGAAATAGTTGGTGATGTCGGTAAAAAGCTGCATACGGGACGTTCTCGTAATGACCAGGTGGGTACGGATACAAGACTTTATTTACGCGAACAAATTCAGCACATCTGTCAACAATTACGGGAATTTCAAACTGTTTTAGTTGATATTGCCGATCAAAATGTTGAAACTTTGATTCCTGGCTACACTCATTTACAACGCGCTCAACCTGTAAGTCTAGCTCATCATCTCTTGGCTTATTTCCAGATGGCACAGCGAGATTGGGAACGACTTGGAGATGTGTATCGCCGTGTCAATATTTCACCTTTAGGATGCGGTGCTTTAGCGGGAACTACTTTCCCCATTGACAGACATTACAGCGCTCAGCTATTGCATTTTGACAAAGTTTATGATAATAGCCTTGATGGAGTTAGCGATCGGGATTTTGCTATTGAGTTTTTGAGTGCAGCCAGTTTAATCATGGTTCACCTAAGTAGGTTGTCCGAAGAGGTAATTTTGTGGTCATCTGAAGAATTTGGCTTTGTCACCCTCAAAGATAGTTGCGCTACAGGTTCGAGTATTATGCCTCAAAAGAAAAATCCTGATGTACCGGAGTTAGTGAGGGGTAAAACTGGGAGAGTATTCGGTCATCTGCAAGCAATGTTGGTGATGATGAAAGGATTACCACTAGCTTATAACAAAGACTTGCAAGAAGATAAAGAAGGTCTCTTTGATGCAGTTAATACAGTTAAAGCTTGTTTATCAGCAATGACAATTTTACTGCGAGAAGGTTTGGAATTTAGCGATCGCCGTTTAGCAGCAGCCGTAGCGTCGGATTTTTCAAATGCTACAGATGTAGCAGATTATCTAGCAGCACGGGGTGTTCCGTTTCGAGAAGCTTATAATCTCGTAGGTAAAGTAGTGAAAACCAGTATTGCAGCAGGTAAACTTCTGAAAGATTTGAGTTTATCAGAATGGAAAGAACTGCATCCCAAGTTTGAAAATGATATTTATGAAGCAATATCACCCCGTCAAGTAGTTGCGGCACGAAATAGTTACGGTGGAACGGGTTTTGAACAAGTAACTAAAGCTTTACAAGCTGCTCGTTCTCAAATTAAATAAGGGAGCAGGGAGCAGAGAATAGGGTTAGGGGGTTCTACTCTCCCCAAACCTACTCCCTATTCCCTACCCCACTAAAAGACTAATAAACAAACCCTAATCAAAATTGAACTTTTGCAGCTTATTGGCAAATTGATAACAATTTTTGCCCATGTGTTTCGCGCGATACATCGCGGCATCCGCTTGTTTAAGCAATGTTTCTGAGTTATGAGCAGTATATGGATAAATACTGATACCGATGCTAGCGGAAATTTTAGTAGTATGACCTTCTAAACTAATTGATTCTGTAATACTTGTAAGAATTTTTTCAGCAATTTTAGCAGCAACTTTTGGGTTAGGAATTCGACGTAAAATGATTGTAAATTCGTCCCCACCCAAACGGGAAACAGTATCGCTACCACGTAAACAATTGTTGAGTCTTTGAGCAACTGTTACTAATAAAAGGTCTCCCATTTCATGTCCTAAAGTATCATTTACTTCTTTAAAACCATCTAAATCTAAAAACAGCAATGCGAGCAAATAATTACCGTTTTTTGCCCAAGATAAAGACTCATGAAGTTCTTCAGCAAAAGCTTTACGATTCGGTAATCCAGTAAGAGCATCATGATAAGCGATATAACGCAAATGGTCTTCTTGAAGTTTTAATTCGTGATTAGAACGAGATAATTCATCAGCAGTACGCTTAAGTTGTTCCTCGATTAGTTTACGTTTGGTAATATCACGAATTACTCCAACTAAAAATAAATTACCAGCAGCATCTTTATGAAGTGAACGTTTAGTAGCTATTAAATGAAGATTACCATTAGCATCTGTAAGTTCTTCTTCGTCTTCTAGTAATTTTTGAGTCCGGAAAACATACTCATCTTTTTCTCTAAAATCATCAGCTTGATTTTTCGGGAAAAAATCATAGTCTAATTTATCAATTAATTTATTTTTCGGACAGCCAATCAATTCACAGTAAGCATCGTTTAAAACAATCCATTGATGCTTTTCATTTTTAACATAAATAGGGTCAGCAACTGTATTAATAACTTGTCCTAAAAACTCTCTAGAACGCCTAAATTCTTCTTGAAAATGAGCGATTTGACCAGTGATAAAAATTACAGAAATAATATAAGTTATTAATGCCGGAATCAGTGGTATCCACCAACCATTTAAAAAGAAAAAATAAGCACTAACTGTTAAGAGAAAACTGAAACCTAATATTAATAATAAATTAGTGCTTGAACTCTTAATTCGCCATCTAGTTATTGCTCCTACATAAGCCCAAATTCCAATCCATAAACATTCCATAGGTTCAGACCATACTTTAAGTAATTTCCTTCCTTCCAGAGCAGCGGAAATAATTTCATGGGTAAAATAAGCTTGTAATTCTACACCAGGTATAGACTGTGGTTCTTTGCTTCTAAAACTGCTCGAGTATGGAGTTAGTTTTAAATCTTGTAAACTGGGTGCAGTAGAACCAATTAGCACGATACGATCTTCAATCCAACTTCTCGATACCTCTCCATTTAATACTTTTTTTAAAGATATTTTACGAAAACCATAAGATTTACCATCACAGCTTTCTTGACAAGCAGGTTTAGAAAAATTAGATAAAAATTGATAACCACCATCATCAGCTTTGACGTAGCCACCGTGATTATGTTGAAATCTAGTAAATGTAGCTTTACCTAATTGCAAATAGTTAGAATTTTTTGCTCTTTTAGGTGTAATATCCTCAGATTTTAAATACAGTCGCGCCAATTTTAAAGCAAAGCTTTCATATGGATTATTATTAATATGTAAATACAGCAAACCGCGACGTACTTTACCGTCACTATCCACTACTACATTATTAAAACCTACTTGATTTTTGTGGCTTAATATAGATGGTGGACGAACGCGGTCATTGTAATTATCTGAAAGTAGTTCAATGCCAACTAAATTAGGTGTTGATTTCAATATTTTTTGCAAATTTTCACTACCAGGTGGTACTGCTAAATCTCTATAAATATCTAAACCAATTGCACGAGGTTGATAAGCTTTTATTTTTTCTAATAATTCAGCTACCTTATAATCAGAAAGTGGCCAAGAACCTAATTTTTGTAAAGAAGCTTCATCTATAGCCACTATGGTAATCCGCTCTTGATATCTTTCAATTGGACGCAATTGAAAAAATTGGTCTAAAGCAGTCCATTCTAAAGATTGCAATAACCCTAACCAGCGCAATATAAGTATGCAAAATACTACGCTAGAAGCGGTTATTAATTTTCTGTGTCTTTTGAAAAGTTTTTTTTGCAGTACAAAGATAGATTTTTGTAAATCTTTGCCTAGCTTTTTTCTTATTCCCATTACCCGTTCGGGAGAAAAATTGTCAAGTTAATCATTTGCTAAATAATTAATACAGTTAGGATGCTAACTATACTTTGTATTTAGGGAGTTTGGTAAAGTTCAATCTAATATTTGGATTAAATTTATTCAATTAGATGTAGTTAACTGTTTACTAAAATCCTCAAAAATCTTCTTGCTGAATATGGTTCATGAGAAAAACTTACTTAGCTCTGTATTTAATGACGGTGATTATATCTATAAACCAATAGGAGGTTTGAAAGTAACTAGAAGTATTTGCTTAGTACAATTACTGTTGTTACATAATAAAAGGGTACTTACAGAAATATACTATCGGCAAGTGCTAAATATTAAATTATTGATGTTTGTATGTGAATTTTAGTTTCCCTCTACTATCTAGTTATAGGCTAACCATTTATACCAGCCGGTAAAAAATTTCTTTTACAATTAAATATAAATTAGTGAATAATTTGATTTTATTCCTTTGGTGACATGGGTTACAAATATTTTCCTCCTTTTTGATTTTTAAGTACTTTAACGTATCTAATACAACAGGTAAACATTGTTTTTATACATTAATTTTTAATTATGTTTGTGAAAACAAAATTTAGCTTAAATAGGACTTGGCAAAAAAGGCATATTTCGCTCCTAGGGTGCTGTGACCAAATAATTATTAATTCGTAATTCGTAATTAAAGAGAGATTATAACTAGGACTTACTCATTGACAGAAAACACAAAATATGTATTTAGAGAAAGCCACATCCATCCTAGGGGTTTTGCAATGCTAAACCCCTACATTATGACTATATACTCATAAGCTATCAAAGCCTGGAATGACCTTTCTTGGGTGAATGCATACTATAATCAATTTGTACAGTGCGTAAGTCCTAATAATGACGAATTACGTTACTAAACCCGAGTCGTGCCGCGCTGAACGCGCAGCGTCTCCCGGAGGAAGATATTATCAATTACGAGTTATGTTGACACTTTGCTTGATTTTTAACGAAGTAGTAAGTTTGTAGTGTCACATCTGTAGCATGCTGATAAATTTGCTCAAAACCCGACTTATCAACTGATTGAGAGCCGAACACGTATAAAACTCCAACAGGGATAATCAGAATAACCAAAGCGCGATCGCAATTATGGAAAATAAAAAAGCCAACAGAAGTAGATACTTCGGTTGACTGTTTGGAATTGATTTCACAAATTAAAATTTGTCTAACTGTGTTAACGATTTAGATAATACTTGAAATTAGTCGGACCTTGATAACCGGAGGCTTTAGCTAACTCTTCAAGATTTTGCGCTCCATTATAGGTTTTACCCTTAATCTTCCAAGTGGGATAACTGTTAATACCAGCTGCTTTACACTCTGGTTTTTGACTGTTGGGATTATCCGCAGGAGCGCAATCTATATGAGGTACTTCTTTGTAAGCTTCCTTACCAAATAATAGTTTTTGGTCGTGACAATGAGGACACCACCAAGCAATATATTCCATAGCTCCAATTTCTTTAAGATGTCGAGCTAAGGCTATTTCTGCTTCTCCAGAAGTGGTTGTAATTTCCCAACCAACTCCCGGTATTGGATTTTGTTGGGGAACAAAATTAATTGCTCCACCTTGACTAGAATCAGTTTGAGGAGCAGTTCCATTCGGGCTGACACCAGCATAAACACCTAATGTGCCAATCAGCGTTACCATTCCGACAATAATTGCAGTAAAGAAAATTTGTCCTATATCTTCCCAAATACGACCAATAATAGTTAATACCAGCATCGTTAAAGAGAATAGAGCCGATGCAATACAGTAAGGACAAATAGTTTTGATTTGGCTAAATAAAACATACATTAAATAACTGCTGAAAACCGTCATGGAAATTGAGCCTATCAGCAAAAACATCCATGTTAAGTTTTCTAACTTCTGACGTTGTTCTTTATTTTCTCCACTTTTGAAAAGCAAAGGTGCCAGAGCAAATACCAGCATACTAAAATATGCCAGAAAGCCGAACAAGGCTAGTGGTTGTCCGAGAATTGTAGCCCAAGGACTAGAAAGAACACTGTTACATCCAGCAGCAGAACCCGCAGTTGCAGAAGAAGCAGTACAAGCGGCTTCTCCTCCACTCAACTTAACGATGGTCAGATAACCAGTCACTAAAGCACCACAGGAAGCGATTCCTGCGATGAGCAAACGCGAGAAGCGATGAATCCAAGGAGTAGAACGACGACGAATCATAAGCTAAAACATGATTAATTGGGAGTAATAAATCGGAAATAGGCAATAAACTAACTGACTGTATTTTATACCTCTATAACATCAGTAATTAAAACCTGATATCTCATACATAGCTTAATTTAGTTAAAACTAACGGATGCTGCAAGAACCGAAATTAATTTTAGGCTAACTGCATTCAAAAGAAGTCAGTATGACGGTAATTAAGGCAATACAATATTGTTGTGTTAGTTTTTGAATGACCATTACTAGATACTACAATTGCTAACCAATACAATTCCCAATTTCCGTTTTTAAGAATGTAGCTTTAAAGAAGAAATTGATTCGGTTTCACCTTTGGAATTAAAACTGAGCCGAGCAGCTTCTACAAACTGGCTGACACGAATTGGATCTATAGTTTGATCGCGATTCCCGTGACGTTTCAAAGAACTTGAAACAATTACACCATCCGCAGCTTGCATTAGTGTAGCAATATTATCCCAACTCGCCCCACTACCAACAAATACCGGAGTCCCTTGGGCTGCTCTCGACGCTAATTCCAAATCTTCCGGATTTGGAGGATTACCTGTAGCCCAACCCGATAAAATCACTCCATCGGCTAATCCCCGCTCAATTGTATCTTGAACAGCATTCGTTAAATTAACCGAACCCAATGGACGAGCGTGCTTCACCAACACATCCGCCAGAATTTTCACGTCACAGCCTAATTCTCGCCGATACCTGAGCAATTGATGCGCTTCTCCTTCAATTAATCCTTGGTCTGTTGCCATTACCCCCGTTAGCACGTTAACCCGGATAAATTCAGCTTGAGTACAACTGGCGATCGCGATCGCACTTCTGCCATCATTTCGTAAGACATTCAAGCCAATGGGTACAGTGACAAGATTTTGTATGTGCCCGACTACAATAGTCATAGCACTCACAATCGCCGGGTCTACCTGACTCTTGGTAAACGGGGCATCAAAAAAATTTTCGACAATAATACCATCAATTCCCCCGCTAGCGAGGGCAACTGCTTCTTGTTCGGCGCGGTCAATTATCGCTTTGAGACTACCTCCCCAACGCGGTGATGTCGGCAGTGGTAATAGATGAACCACACCAATAATTGGTCTTCGGGTTTTAAATAACTGATATAGATCCACGTCTTTTTCTTTTAGGGACTTTGTGTGGTTTCCCGACTTGAAGGTAAATGGCATCTTTGTTTATCCTTATAAAGCAACCTTAGTTGCTACAACCGATATTATCGTGTATCCTGTTTGACTGGCAGGAGATAAAAAATACCGTGCTTACAGTCTAGTGCGGGAATCAACCAGCATCGTGAGCGATTTTTAGCATAAGCTTGGGTTTTACCCAAGTCAAAAACACATGAGGACTATTTTACCTGGATTACCGTCATCTCTTGACTGAGGATAAACAAATTTCCTTAAGGCTGAATCTGAAAAAGATAAAAGACCTCCCCCAATAGATGTAAATTGACACCAAAAATTTCCTAAGATATGTTAAGATAGAAAGAGATACGAGAGGAGTCTGCCGCTCAAATTCCTGCGGCTTGCAGCTTTACCTAGAATAGTGTATAGTCTGCCACAGATACAGGCAATCGTTCGGGAAAATGCCAAAGCGTAACTCAGCCTGCGATTTCCTTTAGGGTAGCGACTTCTCTACAAAAGCCGATGTCAATCGGCTGCTTCCTAACGAGCAAATGAGCCTGTTGTTTACGGACTTTGGTAATGTAAAAGACCAGAAATGAAACATATTTATGTAAATAAAGCGAAATAGACTCAATGACAGATTTAAAACCTGTTGTATGTCTATGAGGAAAAAATAAATTTTAAGCAAGGTAGAAATGATATTTTACCTACTGTGGGTGTATATTACTTGAGAATAGAAACCTTTAACTCGAAACAGCAAAATATCTTTTATAATATGGGTGATAAGCCAACAATTGCAATTTCTCACCTAGGCTGCGAGAAAAATAGAATTGATACAGAGCATATGCTCGGTCTGCTTGTAGAAGCAGGTTACAGCGTAGATTGTAATGAAGAATTAGCAGATTACGTTATTGTCAATACTTGTAGTTTTATCGCAGCAGCGCGAGAAGAATCTGTTAAAACTTTAGTAGAATTAGCAGAAGCTGATAAGAAGATAGTGATAACTGGCTGCATGGCGCAGCATTTTCAAGAGCAATTACTAGAAGAGTTGCCAGAAGCAGTAGCCGTAGTAGGTACAGGCGATTACAATAGAATCGTCAATGTAATTGAGCGAACCCAGCTTGGTGAACGTGTCAAGCAAGTAAGTGCCGAGCCTACCTTTATTGCCGATGAAACAACGCCTCGCTATCGGACGACTTCAGAAGGTGTCGCTTATTTAAGGGTCGCGGAAGGGTGTGATTATCGTTGTGCATTTTGTATAATTCCTCATCTACGAGGGAAGCAACGTTCCCGTACTATTGAATCAATTGTCGCAGAAGCAGAGCATTTGGCATCTCAAGGAGTAAGGGAGATCATCTTAATTTCCCAAATTACGACAAATTACGGTATAGATATTTACAATAAACCTCAGTTAGCAGAATTGCTTCGCGCTCTGGGTAAAGTAGATATACCGTGGATCAGAATGCACTATGCTTATCCAACGGGACTAACCCCAGACGTGATTGCGGCGATAAAAGAAACACGAAATGTGTTACCTTACTTAGATTTACCATTACAGCATTCCCATCCTGAAATTCTTCGCACTATGAATCGTCCCTGGCAAGGACAGGTGAACGATGCAGTCATTGAGCGCATCAAAGAAGCGTTACCGAATGCAGTGCTGCGAACAACCTTCATTGTGGGTTTTCCTGGGGAGACAGACGAGCATTTTAATCATCTGTGTGAGTTTGTCGAACGTCATGAGTTTGATCATGTAGGTGTTTTCACTTTTTCACCGGAGGAAGGAACAGAAGCGTACAAATTACCAGAGCAACTGCCGCAACAAATAATGGATGAGCGGCGGGATGCACTAATGGAAATTCAGCAGCCAATTTCTTGGAAAAAAAACCAGCTCGAAATTGGCAAAGTAGTTGATGTGTTAATTGAGCAAGAAAACCCGATTAAGGGAGAGCTAATAGGTCGTTCTGGTAGATTTGCGCCGGAGGTAGACGGACAAGTATATGTTCGTGGACAAGCCTGTTTAGGGGCGATTGTGCCGGTAAAAATATACAAAGCTGACGCATACGACTTATACGGTAAATTTGTTTAAATTTGACTTGCCGGCGTTGGCTAAGCCAACAAAATTAATTAACACAAATATTGAACGATTAAAAATTAAACTTAAAACATAGGAGAATTGATGAGTCTTACATTTCAAGATTTAGGAATTTCAGAACAGCGTCTTGCACAATTAGAAAAACTCGGTTTTACAACACCGACTAATATTCAAGAACAGGCAATTCCTCAACTTTTATCAGGTCGCGACGTAGTAGGTCAATCCCAAACCGGAACTGGTAAAACTGCAGCATTTTCTCTGCCAATTTTAGAGCGGATAGATGCTAATGAAAAAGCAGTACAAGCGATAGTTTTAGCTCCAACTCGTGAACTTGCAATGCAGGTTCACAGTGCGATTGCGGAATTTGTTGGGACTCAAAAATTGAAAGTTGTGGCAATTTATGGTGGTCAGTCAATCGACCGTCAAATGATGCAATTAAAGCGTGGTGTTCATGTTGTTGTGGGTACACCAGGACGAGTCATTGATTTGTTGGATAGAGGTTGTTTGAAGCTCGACCATGTGAAATGGTTTGTATTGGATGAAGCCGATGAAATGCTGAGCATGGGCTTTATTGATGATGTAGAGAAAATCCTTTCTAAAGCACCAAAAGAACGCCAGACAGCTTTATTTTCGGCGACAATGCCCCCCTCAATTCGCCAGTTGGTGAATAAATTTTTAAACGATCCCGTAACAGTAACGGTTCAACAACCAAAAGCAGCTCCCAATAAAATTAATCAGGTAGCTTACTTAATACCGCGTCACTGGACGAAAGCCAGAGCTTTACAGCCGATTTTGGAGATGGAAGACCCAGAAACGGCTTTAATTTTCGTGCGTACTCGACGTACCGCAGCAGAATTAACCAATCAGTTACAGTCAGCTGGTCACAGTGTTGATGAATACCACGGTGATTTGTCTCAACAAGCGCGGGAAAGATTGTTAGGACGTTTCCGCAATCGTCAAGTTCGTTGGGTAGTTGCAACTGATATTGCTGCAAGGGGTTTAGATGTTGATGAACTTTCTCATGTAATCAACTTTGATTTACCTGATAGTGTAGAAACTTATGTTCACCGTATTGGTCGTACTGGTAGGGCTGGTAAAGAAGGAACCGCGATTTCATTAGTACAACCTTTTGAGCGACGCAAACAGCAAGTTATCGAACGTCATAACCGGCAGAATTGGCAAATGCTGCCTATTCCTACCCGCGCTCAAATTGAAGCACGACAGTTGGAAAAACTGCAACTTCAGGTTAAAGAAGCTTTGAGTGGTGAACGTTTGGCTTCCTTTTTACCGATAGTACGGGAACTAAGCGAAGAATATGATGCTCACGCGATCGCAGCAGCAGCTTTACAAATCGCTTATGACCAAACCCGTCCGGATTGGTTAAAAGCAGAAAGCATTCCCGAAGAAGAAGAGAATTATTCTTCTTCTGGTAAACCCAGACTGCGTTCTTCTTCACCACGTCGTTCTTCAGGAGATAAAAACCGTCGTTGGGTGCAATCGGAAGGTAACAACAGAGATGGAAATGCAAAACGTAATGTTGGGACTCCTAAGCCAAAATTAAAAACCAACCATCGAGAAACTTCTTCCGCCGCAAAAGAATCCGCATCTTAAATACTAAATTGCTTGTTTTGTACAAATAATCTCTACTAGTTAGAAAATTTATTTTTTGATTTAGAACAACTCTACTGGTAGAGAAATCAAATTTTTATCAATCAGCAAGTAACTGGTTCCAATGCAAATTTCATGCTTCCGAATCTGGAAGAAGAAAGTTTAAAATATCGCAATGGAGCCAGTAATTATTTTATTTTGGATTTTAGATTTTAGATTTTGGATTAGTTAGGAGTTACTACCACCGGAGTTAGGAGTTAGTTGTTACACCTTTGACCTTAAACCTTTGACCTTAAACCTTTAATTCAGCCAAGGACGACTAACTTGATCTAACTGAGCAATTTCATCATCGCTTAATTTCCAGCCTAAAGCACCAGCATTTTGTTTTACTTGTTCTGCTGTTTTGACTCCAGAAATGGGAATTACATTACCTTGAGCAATTAACCAATTGAGAGCTACTTGTGCGGGAGTACGATTGTATTTTTCGCCAATAGTCCGTAATAATGATATAATTGGCTCAATTTTTTGTAAGTTGTCTTTGCTAAATCGCGGGTCTATTTTTCTGGCACCAGTGGGATTTATATTACTATCAGAGGCATATTTACCTGTAAGTAATCCTTGAGCTAAAGGACTATATGCCAAAATTGTTATACCTAATTGTTTTGCTGTGGTAATAATTCCTTGGGTTTCAACTTGACGAGTTAATAAAGAATAACGCACCTGATTAACTGCTAAAGATATGCCGCGACGAGCTAAAATTTGGTGTGCTTCTTGCATTTGGCTTTGGGAATAATTACTCACACCAATTGCTTTAATTCTACCTTTTTCCACCTCAGTTGCTAAAGCATTCATCAATGTTTCTTGGCTCATAAAAAAAGCAAAAGGCCAATGTACTTGATACAATGCAACTTGTTCTAATTGGAGACGCTTCAGGCTTTCGGTTAATGCATCGCTCACAGATTGAGCTGAAAATCGCCAAGGTAAAGGACCAAACTTAGTGGCAATTTGCACCTGTTGATCCGTTTTTTTGATAAACTTTCCTAGCAATTCTTCAGAAAGTCCTAACCCGTAAACTTCCGCAGTATCAAAAAACGTAATACCCGCTTCAATCGCAGCCTTAAAAGCTTGTTCTACTTGTTCTGAAGCATAATCATTGCCATAACTCCAAAACAGTTTATCACCCCAAGCCCAAGTACCAAGACACAAAGGTGTGACTGATATCGCAGTTTGTCCTAATGTGATGCTTTCCACTGTTAATTAAATATTTTGATAATACTATGACTTACGCAACTGGCACATTTCTATTGTAGGGTGTGTGACACCGGAGAGTTAATTTGAACGTAGCAATCAGGTTTGTAGCGTCACGCACCATCAACCATTTGTAACAATATCGTAATTCCTGAATACTTTATATTTAAGCGTATCATTAGGGAATGGAGAATTATTTTGTAAATAGTTAATAGGATAATAATAAATAGCCACGAATTTACAATATTTTTACCTTTAACTTAATTATGACAAGCAGCAATTCTCTACCCAATCCAGAATCCAATAATTCGGAAAAAATCAAATTGCTTCCCAGAATTAATATTTTAACCATGTTGCGTTTGGGTTTATTTCAAATGGGACTGGGGATTATGTCCCTGCTGACATTGGGAGTACTTAATCGAGTTATGATTGATGAACTTAAGGTTTTACCCTTGGTTGCAGCAGGTGCGATCGCTATGTACCAGTTTGTCAGCCCTGCAAGAATTTGGTTTGGTCAAATGTCCGATGCAAAACCGATTAAGGGCTATCATCGTTCTGTGTATGTATGGATTGGTGCAGTTTTTTTTACTATTCTTTCTTTTGTCGCGCTACAAGTTGTGTGGCAGTTGGGCATTAGCTTACAAGCAAATGGATGGAGTTTTAAAACCTCCGGTTGGGCTGCAATACTAGCATTAATTTTTGCACTTTACGGTTTAGCTCTCAGTGCTAGTTCTACACCTTTTACGGCATTATTAGTAGATGTAACAGACGAAGACAACCGTTCTCAATTGATTGGGGTGGTGTGGTCAATGTTAATGGTTGGAATTGTCATTGGAGCGATTGTCAGTTCTAGATTGTTAGAAACACCAGAAATTTGCGGCTCTGCTATTTTAAATTACGATCCTTCTCAAGGTGGAAAGGTAGCAAATATCTCGCAATTAAAAGCTACCATAGACCCGGTATTTATAATTATGCCAGCATTAGTTTTCGGACTATGTATTTTGGCAACTTTCGGGGTAGAAAAAAAATATTCACGTTACTCATTACGTTCGCAAGCTGTAGAAAGAGAAGACCAAATAAGTTTAAAAAAAGCCTTAAAAGTTCTAACTGCTAGTCGTCAAACTGGATTATTCTTCAGTTTTTTGCTGGTATTAACTATCAGTTTGTTTATGCAAGATTCAATTTTAGAACCTTATGGTGGAGAAGTGTTTGGAATGTGTATTGCTGAAACCACCAGATTAAATGTTCCTTTTGGAATTGGTACTTTAATTGGAATTGCTTCGACGGGCTTTTTATTAGTACCACGTTTAGGAAAGAAAAATACTACAAAATTAGGATGTATTAGCGCCGGACTCTGCAATGGTTTAATTATTATGGCTGGATTTAGTGGTAGCAAAACTTTGTTAATGGGTAGTTTATTGTTCTTTGGTTTATCATCTGGAATGCTGACAGCAGGGGCTACTAGCTTGATGTTAGATTTAACCGCAGCAGAAACTGCGGGAACCTTTATTGGTGCTTGGGGATTATCTCAAGCAATTGCAAGAGGTTCAGCAACATTACTTGGTGGAGGATTTTTAAATTTAGGGAAAATCCTGTTTGAATTACCAGTGATGGCTTATGGGTTAGTGTTTTTTCTACAAGGAATAGGAATGATTTTTGCGATTTTATTATTAGAAAAAGTCAATGTTAAAGAATTTCAAAAAAATGCTAAATTGGCGATTAGTTCGATATTAGAAAATGAATTAGATTAAATTAGTTGACAGTTGACAGTTTAACCTCTTACCTTTGACCTTTAACCTTTAACCTTTAACCTTTAACCTTTAACCTTCAACCTTTAACCTTTAACCTTCAACCTTTAACCTTCATGAACGATTTTTGGAATGATATTTTAGAATTTTCTGAAAGTACTACTACTAGAATTGGAAAGCAGTTAATGCAAGATTTTGGTAGAGTACAAGCTGATAGTAAAGCTGATGGTAGTTTGGTGACGAAAGCGGATAAATGGGCTGACAATGAAATTCAAGATGCGATTACTACCCAATTTCCCGATCATGGTATTCTCAGCGAAGAAAATAATACGATTTTTCCCGATCATGAATGGTGTTGGATAGTTGACCCTTTAGATGGTACTACTAACTTTACAAGGGGAATTCCTATTTGGTGTATTTCTTTGGGGTTACTCTACAAAGGTACCCCTGTATTTGGCTATGTTTATGCACCACCAACGAATGAAGCTTTTTATGGATATTGGGAAGGTGATTCTGGATTAAGTTTACCTTCAGGAGCATTTTGCAATCATCGTCCCATTAAAACCAGTGACGATAATCTGAGTAAAAATCATTTTTTCAATGTATGTTCTCGGAGTACGTCGGTAATTAATCCGGATTTTCCCTGTAAAATTAGAATGCTCGGTGTTGCTAGCTATAATTTTCTTACCATCGCGACAGGAGCGGTATTAGGTGCAATTGAAGCGACACCCAAAGTATGGGATATAGCTGGTGCTTGGGTAATTTTACAAGCTGCTGGAGGTTGTTGGATATCTTTGAAATCCCAGCCTTTTCCTTTGGTAGTAGGTGAAGATTATAGTTCTAAATCTTTACCTACATTAGCTGTAAGTAAACCGGAGTTAATTGAGATTTTTAAACCTTTGGTGGATTAATTCTGATTTGTAGTTGTAGATTGGGTTACTTATTTTCTTATATAACCCAACCTAGGAAATAATCACGGATTAAAAAGGATTATACGGATTACACGGATTTGAATTACCGATTACCAATTACCAATTACCAATTACAAATAATTTTCGGTAATTTCGCCATCTTCCAAGAATGCTACATTGTCAGCAAAACTCTGAATTCGAGAATCATGAGTTACCATGACAACGGTGCTTCCACCTTCTTTAGCTAAATTACACAATAATTCAATAACAGCTTGTCCGTTATGAGAATCTAGTGCGGCAGTTGGTTCATCTGCCATAATTAATTGGGGATTTCCTGCTAAAGCACGGGCGATCGCAATACGTTGTTTTTGTCCACCAGATAAGTCACGGGGCAGCAAATTGGCTTTATTGGCTAATCCTACCATATCTAATAACTCTAAAGCCTGATGAGTGGCAGATTTTCCTTTAATACCTTTGATTTCCAAGGCGACTTGGACGTTTTCTACTGCATTTAAAGCACCGAACAAGTTAAAGCCTTGAAAAATAAAACCAATATGATCTCTTCTAAATCGAGATAATTTTTTACGAGACATCCGCGTAATTTCCTCTCCCAAAAGATGCACTTTCCCACTTGTAGGAGTCAAAATTCCTGCCAAAATCGATAGTAAAGTAGTTTTTCCCGAACCGGAATGTCCCATTAACAGTTGAATGGTACCCTTGCTTACATCCAAATCGATTCCTTTGAGTGCTACGTAACGCTGTCTGCCAGATTGATACACCATTTCTATTCCTCTAGCAGAAATAGCAGAGGTTTTCAATTTACTTACATCAATAGACTTTGAATCAGAATTATTCCAACTGTCGATTCTGTTCGTCACTATACATTGATTTTGAGAAATAGTCATTTCTTTTAGGGAAGAATATTGATTTTTAGGCTTTGTGCAAGGAACAGGTAAATTTACTTATAAGTTTTTAATATGAGAACGAAAATTCACTCTTAAGATAGAACAGTTTACTTAGGAAAAATATTATGCTTTGAATACAATTGCCGGGTCAACTTTGCTGACTTTCTGAATTGCAAATAAAGCCGAACCCACACACATCAAAACAGTTACCCCGAAAACTCCCACGGCTGTTAATGGAGTAACTAAAATTACAATTCCTTGAGTTGCTAGCGTCCAAGCTCCTAAACCCCAGCACAGCAACATTCCGGGAATATATCCCAGAATTGCCATCCACAGAGCTTGTTCGATGATTATGCCGTATATGACTCTATTCGACGCTCCCATAGCTTTGAGTGTTCCGAATTCTTTGAGATGGTCGGCAACTGCTGAGTATAATATCTGACCAACAATTACGACTCCCACAACTATACCGACACTGGCACCCAAGCCTAAAATAAACCCGATTCCTGTTGACTGCTGCCAAAATATACGTATCTTTTGAGACAACTCTGCGGTGGTATATGCTTTAGTTTCGGGGAAGGTAGCTTCTAAACGTTTTTTGAGTTGTGGGATATTTTCACCGGGTTGTGCTTGAATTAATACGTAAGATATGGGGCTATTTAAGCTTAATGTCGGTGGTGGTTCGTTGACAGATTGTTGTTTTTGAGCATTAGTATCTTTTTGATAAACGTTTCGACATTGCAGTTCTTCTCCAACCCAGGTACAGTTAACGTTTGTAGTCACACTAGCATTAGCGTAGGCGTTGGCTGTTTCTAAGGAAGTAAACAGAACAGAACTTGAAACAACTGATTGAGTATTTTGGGTTAACCCGACTACCTGTACTGGTAAGGAACCAACTTGAGCGGTATCTCCAATTTGTTTGACTTTGAGAGACTTTAAGTTGCTTTGATCAAGGATTACCGTATAAGGGTTTCTCAGAGATTTTACATCACCTTTCACCATATCTCCGGGAACAAATAGTTGTCCTGTGGGAGGAAATCCGTATAACTTAACTACATTGAGTTTGCCATTAGGTATATTCCATCTAGCAGAACCTTGGAGTAAAGCTTCGGCTCGTTTTACACCATCAACTTTTCTTGCTCTTACGGCATAATCAAATAGCAGTTGTTGAGTGAGTTCTAGGTGCACCATCTTATCGGATGCTAACCAGATATCGGCTCGAGAATTTTCTACTAAAGTAACGGTAGAACGAATCACACCATTGAAAACCCCAGTTTGGATAGTCACCAAACTGACAGCAAACATAATTCCTGCTTGAGCAACTAAAAACCGGGGAATATCTTCAAATAAGTTTTTGCGAGCAATAGAAACCATGAACAGAATTACCAATAAAATTTATTTGAAAACCAGTTTACTTTTTACCGTTAATTGAGACAACATTAGTCATATTTAGCAGGAAAAATTGATAAAATTGCTGTTTTTTTTATTTTTTATTTTATATTAGATTTTATGAAAGTTTGTGAATTAAATCATTTTTATCGATGTTTTAGTAATTTGTTATAGTAAATAGACTAATACTAAAAAACTCTACCAGAAAAATATCTATTACCAATTAATTCAATTAGTTGAAAATATGGAACTTTTTGATAATTGTCAAGTCCACCAAAGAAAACATTTTTTTATGTCACAGAATTAATTTTCATGTTAAATTACTGCATCCAAAATTTATAGGATTTAGGCAATATATGGCTGAAACAGTTATTTTTGCTTTGAGGTAATTCTCTCCTCTTTGTTTTGGGTAAGTCCTGATTTATTGACTGTAGGTTAAATTGCAAAAGTTCCGGACATTAGTACTCCATGCACGAAAACCGATAAAATATTCGTACATATGTACGCTCTTCGTGAAACTACTTAAAATATCATAAGTTCTTTTATTGTAGGTTAGCTCTCTCGACAGGCCGCAATATGAGTAGTAATATCTTCCTCACTTTAGAACTTTAGTTAGTTTTAAATAGTTTTGTAAAGTCGCTTCAAGGATTGTTTATATTTACTTAATAATTAGTGTGAGGTAAAAATGGTAAATTTCACCCAAGCTTTATTGACCAATGCGGCAAAATTATCAAAAGCAAGTTTTGTCCGTAAAACCTGTAAACCTACAATTGTTCAAGAGCAATTCTTGCTGTCGCTGCTTCATGCTTATCAAGAAACCGAGTTTGGAAAAGAGTATCGGTTTGCAGAAATAAAAACTGTCGATCAGTTCCGAAAACGTTTGCCAATTCTACCTTACAGCAGCTACGAACCTTACTTAGAGCGTATTGCCAAGGGAGAACAAAATATTCTCACACCTGATCAGGTTATTTACTTGAATTTAACGAGCGGTTCCACTGGTAAACAAAAATTAATTCCAGTCACCCGACAATCTCGGAAAATTTTGAATCGTAATAATCAGGTTAGCATTGGTTTTGCTGCTGAAGCCGCACAAAAACGGGGTTTATCAATTGGTACAATACTTTTAACAAGTTCGGTGCAATTATACGGACGTACTAGTGGTGGAATTAATTATGGTCCCGTTAGTGTTGGTGATTTACGTCTGAATAGTTTTCTTTATCAGCAAGTATTTGCGCTTCCTTATGAAGCCTTACAACCAGAAGATAATTTAGCACGTCATTACGTTTGTTTGCTCTTTGCTTTAAAGAATCCGTCTTTAAGGATTATCGCTGCCAATTTCCCGGTTTTAGCCTTACAACTGTGTCAGTATTTGGAATCTCAAGCTTTAGAACTGATTGAAGATTTAGAACAAGGAACTATTGCTCCCTGGTTGAATTTGAAGCCAGAATTACGAGCAAAATTAGAAAATAAATTATCTCCATCCCCGAAACGAGCTGCTCAACTACGTCAGATTTTACAAGACGAAGGAAGACTTACACCAAAATCGGTTTGGCAAAATCTCTCATTCATTACTACTGCTCGTGGTGGCACATCCGATTTTTATCTACAAAAATTTCCCGAATATTTTGGTGACACCCCGATTTTTGGCGGAGTTTATTCTTCTGCTGAAGGTACTTTTGGTATTTACCACGATTTTAATCATGATGGGACAATTTTAGCGATTCAAACTGGTTTTTTTGAATTTATCCCGGAAGAGGAATGGGATGTTTCCCAACCAAAAACACTTTTAGCTCATGAAGTAGAAGTAGGAAAATATTACCGCATTTTGATGTCTAACTACAGCGGTTTGTATCGTTACGATATTGGGGATGTTGTACAAGTTGTCGGTTGGTACCAAAAAACTCCTTTAATTACATTCCGACATCGTTTGGGTGGTGTGTTATCTTCAACAACAGAAAAAACTTCTGAATTTCATGTCACTCAGGTAATGCAGCAGCTACAAAAGCAATTTAATTTATCTTTAGAAAATTTTTGTATTACTTTATCTGAAGATGGAATTCCTCCTTGTTATTTAGTAAACATCGAATTAGCATCAGGTAATAGTTTGAATAATCCTCAAAAATTTATAATTGAATTCGACCGTTTGTTACAAGAAATTCATATTTCTTATGCAGCTAAAAGACCAACTCCAATACCATCACCCCGGTTAAGAATTATGGCTGCGGGAAGTTTTGCGACTATTCGCCAGCGGCTTTTAAAAAGAGGAATTCCCGCTTCCCAATTAAAATTTCCTCATCTGAGCGATGATAGACAATTTCTATCCGGACTCACTGTTGAGCAAGAAATAACGTTACTAGAAGTTAATTATTAATACCAATTTAATCTGACATTTAGAGAAATAATGTTATACATTGTATAGTATTGGTATGCGATAAAAATTGTGATTTATCCTACTAATCTATTATGGGCAACAATTAATCAATCAATTTTTGAATCCTAATTAGTTGTTCGATTACTAACTAAGGTAAATAAACAAATATTTACTTTTAAGACTTACACTGCATAAACCCGGTTGCTATGGTTTTATAGAAAATCTTTGTTTTGACGACTAGATATCGACCAACAAACCGGGTTTGTGAGTTCAGATCGATAAGTCCTGATTTTATTTGTTCTTAAATTTATCAATTGAAAAATGAGGACACCATTAGAAGAGAAGCATCTATCTGTAGCGGATAATTTTCCAAAGCAAGTTGCAAAAGTTGATGGAACTACTTTGACTCCAGAGATTTTTGCTACAAAATATCGAAATGATGGTATTCCCGTTGTCATTACTGGTTTATTAGATTCCGAACCTAGTTGGGATTTAGACTACTTACGTGAAAAATTGAAGGAACAAAAGTTTCCGGTTAGATTTTACGGACGTGAAAGATACCAACAAGACAAGCGAAACTGGAAAAATATGGGAAGTGGTGTAAAATCACGTACCATACCCTTTAGCGAGTATGCGGAAAAACTACTGAGTGGAGAAGCTGAACAGAAAGATATTTATTTAGGTAAATGTCCCCTCACAAATACTCCACTTGCAAATAACCCCAGTTTCAAGCGTTTAGAATCGCAACTTGGTTTGAGCATACCCGTAACTCCTCTAAACCTGTGGGTTGGTTTTAAAGGACATACAACTTGTCTACACTGTGATGCCTTTGATGGTACTCTAATTCAGTTGTATGGAGCCAAGAAAGTGATTCTGTTTCCACCCAATCAACTATATAATCTATATCCTTTTTCATTACTAAATAATATACTTTATGGCTTCAAGCGACGGGCTTCTTACAGTCAGGTATATCCCCAAAAGCCTGATTTTCAAGCCTTTCCAAGGTTTAAAAAAGCGCTGTCTCAATCTTACGAAGTAGTTGTCAATCAAGGAGAGATTCTCTATATTCCTGTAGGATGGTGGCATGAAGTTACTTGTTTGGCTGATGGAGTAGTTTGTTCCGTAAATCGTTTTTGGCGAGTATTACCTATTTCTCGCTCGTTTTTTTCCTGGAATAAATGGCGTATTCATTTATCTAGTATATTGGCAATACCTCATTTTTTAGTGATTGGTTTAACAGCTATTATCAGTAAAAATAGGAAAGAAAATCTCAAGCGATTATTGCAAAGGCTTTAATTGATTAGGCGTTATGAGTTAGGAATTGGTTGTAGAGACGTAGCATTGCTACGTCTTTTATTGAGTTAGTAGTTCCTTGTTTTTTATCCTCAAGTAAATAGTTGACATTTTATATATTCAAAATATGCAAAACTTATCTCAGATAATTGTTAAACAATTAGAGAAATTACTCACCAAAGATGGTTGGTTAGAAACGTTAGTTGCTAAAAATTCTAAAGTGGGTGATTCAGTATTTTTTGATATCGAACAGTTTCCTTGGGCTAAAGATTTAGAAGCTAACTGGATGGTGATTCGCAAAGAATTAGAACAAGTACTTGAAAGAGTAGACGAATTACCAAATTTTCAGGATATTTCTAAACGTCAATATCGTATTGCAAATGATAATCGCTGGAAAACTTATTTTTTCTACGCATTCGGATTTAAAGCTACTAAAAATTGCCAAAGATGTCCGGAAACTACTAAGTTAATTGAACAAATACCGGGAATGAAAGTAGCGTTTTTTTCAATTCTTGCTCCCGGTAAACATATCCCTAGGCATCGAGGTAAACTCAAAACTTTGATTCGCTATCATTTGGGTTTAATTGTTCCAGAACCCAAAGAAAAATGCCAAATTCAAATAGCAGATGAAATTCGATATTGGGAAGAGGGTAAAAGTTTAATTTTCGACGATACTTTTTATCATGAAGTTTGGAATGATACGGATGGATATCGGGTAGTCTTATTTTTAGATATTGCTCGTCCTTTAAAATTTCCTCTTTCTGTGGTTAGTTCTTTAGCCAATAAGTTAATTACTGCTTCTCCCATCGTTCAAGAAGCTAAAGCTAATCATAAATCTTGGGAAAATAATTTTGAAAAAGATGATAAAGGGAGTAGGGAGTAGGGAGCAATTCCCAAGAAGTCGGGTTTTTTTGAATTTACAACTGTGTAACAAGTACGATTGTAAAAACCCGACTTTTCACCCAACGAATAAATTCCAAAGAAGTCGGGTTTTTCTAAAATTTCTCAATGTGTAACAAATAAGTATTCTAAAAACCCGACTTCTCACCCAAGCTTCTCAAAAACGGTCATATTTTGCTTTTTCCAGTGCTTTACTTTGCTTGATGCTCAAAAACGTAGTTACTAAAGATACTGCCGCAGCGACAAAAAATACTGCAATTCCACCATTCTTCCAAACTGGACCGAGAAAAATTGGCGAAAAAAATTGTCCTAAATTACTCGCTCCCGTACCAATTGCTAAAACGCTAGAACGTACTCCCGGAGGGTTTGATTTTGATAACGCATCGTATAAATTAGGCATAACGATACCGAATCCCATGCCGAAAACAATCGCCGTGGGCAAAATCAAATAAACTTGTTCCACAAACGGTATAGTTATTAATGTGACCGCCATTAGGATAAATCCTAGGGCGATCGCCTTTGCACTCCCCAAACGCTTGGCTAACTTGCTCGCACCCACGGCAGAAATCACAGCTGCACCAATGGCTCGCGATGCTAAAATTAGTCCATTGAGTACTGTATCGGCTGCGATTGCTTGTTTAAAATGTAGAGGAGCGTAGATAATTACTACATAAAAGATAGCAGATGTCAATGCTAAGGCTGTAAATAAAGTTAAAGTACTGGAAGATTTCAAGCTTTGAATAAGTTGGTCTTTTTGATTTAGACCTATTGATAAGGTACTTTGACGCTTTCCCTTTGGTAATATTAAATAGGCAACTAGGGCGGCTGGTAAACCTAAGCCATAGAGAAAAAAGGTAAAACGCCAATTGATTGAACCAAGTAAACCACCAAGAATCGGAAAAATAATGCTGGCGATCGCCAATGCACTGGTTGTATAACCAAGGATGCGGGTTCGTCTTTCTCCTTCGTACATACTGCTGAGAATACCGATACTCGCAGCGGCAACTCCTCCACTTGCAGCTCCTAATAATGCTCGTGATATTAATAAAGGGGTAAAACTCTGCATCAAGCCTCCAATACTGCCGAAAATTGCGTAGCAAACCAGTGATGGAATTAGCACCTTGACTTTACCAATCCGGTCGGCGAGAATACCAAAAATAGGACTAAATAAAAAGATTGTCAGACAATGCATACTCACCAATGTACCTGCCCAACGGGGGTCGATGGCAAGTTGTTCTTTAATCTCTGGCATTATTGGTGATACAACACTTCCCGTCATCGTGGTTAAGCTACCGCAAACAAGTAATACCAGTAATGTCGGAATTTGCTTGCGATTTTCTTTAGCTAGAAGCGACATAGATTATATAAAGATTCCTGAATAAATTTATCAGCCTTAAAAGTACAGTAACCCAACTTATTCACCGTGAATAGGCAATTAGCAGAACAAAATCCCCTGCAAATAAATCATGGCAGGGGGAAATAGTACCTTAATATTTGAATTGTTTAAAGCTGTAACTGTTCCGCTGATAAATTTCTAACAGGGTGTTTATAAATAAAAATAAAATTCTTGTAGGGTGTGTTAGATGCACGACTATGTTCTGCTAAAACATATAATTTTAATACATCTAACGCACCAACAACTTTTGGTGCGTTACGGCAAGTTTTCACCTACTCTTTTTCCGATCAAATCCCAGAAAGCCTTAATACACCCGGCTCTTTAAATTTATTTTATAAACACCCTCTAAGCAATCAAAGATTGATTGATTTCTACTTGCAGAGATTTTTGTGAAAGATTCAACTTGCGATAATCAGCGATTTGTCCCTCAATTTCATTTTTGACAATTTGACGGTATTCAATATGATGCTCTAAAAGAGCGCACATAGATATATAAGATACTAGTACTTTCGGATTATGTCTAAGTATTAAGAAAAGTTGAATCCAGAATTGAAAGCGTGTATTACGTTTAATACCCTGTCGCCAGATTATAATTAATAGCGCTCTTAATTCGATTAATTTCAGCATCTGGAACTTTTTCTGATAAAATCGAGGTTCCATTTCTAGGTAATGACGATAAACCCGTCCCAGGAATTTTTTTGGTTCGTATAATTCCCAGAAACAGTTTACATATTCGGACGCTAATTCTTCTATGGGACGAGTCGGAATAAAGTTAGTTAAGGAAGTTGTTTGATTACCCGTGTTACCTTTTTGATCAATCTCTAATAAACGTCCTTCTTTTTCCAATCGATGCCATAATGCCGTATTTGGTAAAGCTTGTAGCAAACCAAACATTGCATTGGGAATTGCAGTCGTCTCCACAAAATCAATAATGCGATCGCCAGCCCCGATTTTTTCACCATCGAAACCGAGAATAAAGCCAGCCATGACTCGCAAGCCTTTACGGTTGATTTTTTGGACAGCTTGTGCTAGTGAATTGCGGGTATTTTGATGCTTTTTGGTTAATGACAAACTATCTGTATCCGGTGTTTCAATTCCCAAAAATACGGAGGTAAAGTTAGCCGCAATCATTAAGTCCAGTAGTTCGTCGTCTTGCGCTAAATCTACTGAAGCTTCCGTTTGTAGGCTGAATGGATAACCGCGCTCTGCCATCCACGGAATTAGTTCTTTGAGTAAAAGCTTGACATTACGTTTATTGCCGATGAAATTATCATCCACCATAAACACCGAATTTCGCCAGCCTAAATCATACAGTGTTTGTAATTCCTCAAGCAGTTGGGCTGGATTTTTAGTACGCGGTTTGCGTCCATAAAGCACGATGATATCGCAAAACTCACACTCAAACGGACAACCACGAGAAAACTGCACCGACATCATGTCGTAAGCGCTAATCTCAAGTAAATCGTATCGGGGTATCGGCGTACCAGTAATGTCGGGTTTTTCACCATCAGAGCGGAATATTCCCGAAGTTTCTCCTCTTCGGAGTGCTTCGACAAATAGGGGTAAAGTTATTTCTCCTTCATCTAAAACCAAAAAATCTACCCCTGCGGCTTGGGCTTCCTGGGGTACGGAAGTTACGTAGGGACCTCCGACTGCAACTAATTTATTACGCCGTTTTGCTTCTTTTATTAAATACAGCAAATCTGGTTTTTGAACAATCATTCCTGAAAGAATGACAATTTCTGCCCATTCCCAATCAGCTTCGGTTTCTGGACCGATATTACGGTCAACTAGTCGGAATTCCCAATCTTGGGGTAATATAGCCGCGACTGTAATCATCCCTAAAGGAGGGAGAGTTACCTTGTGTCCAATTAATTCTATGGCTTTGTCGAAAGACCAAAACGATTTCGGAAACTGAGGATATAGCAGTAAAACTCGCATTTATATAGCAATTTAGGTAAACATTGCCGAAGTGGTTCTGTCAAATCGAAATCCGAGGTTTGAAGATTTTAGCTACCGATGTTTAATGAAAATTACTTTTTTTACTATTGTAGTTGCCCATGCAATAATTTTTACTTTCTTATACAATCAACGCTACACATTCGCTTAATCGAGATTTTCAAAGTCAACCTATTTATACATACATTCCACAAAGGGTTATAATTTTTTGCAATTGAAGAATATTCATAGTTATGGATTCAATGCATAAAATATTAAATTTATGTATAAAAATATGAGAATAAAAAATGATTCGTTCGGTGTAACATCAGTATTTTCACGCAAATAAATAATGGTAATACAATCTTCACTACTCAATATTAGTAAGTATTCACGATAAATAAGCGAATATGCAAGAACATAAAAGTGTCATAATACACTCGACATTTCATCAAAATCAGATAAAACTATGAAATTAAAGTCATAATCAGGTAATCAAAAATGAAAATGCTTAAAATCTGAACCTTTCTTTAATATTTGGCTTGTTTTACAAAAAGTTGTTGCTTAATTACTGAGAAGTTTGTAAATTTCTAATAAGATTGTCGGTAAGTCTTAAAGAATCGGACACATTTTTTTTGTCGTAATTGCTTATATAGTTAATTAGTTATACCAGGAGTGCCTTAATGGAAATAACTCCAATTCTGAAAAGCCAAACCGTTCAGAATCGGGTGCGAGAAGTTGGGATAAATCCTAATTATTGGTATCCCGCAGTTTGGGCTGATCAACTAAAACCAAATCAAGTAATACCCGCAGTCATCTGGAATATGGCGATCGCGCTTTACCGTTCGCAAGACGGTCAAGTTTACGCCATAGAAGATGCTTGTCCCCATAAAGGTATTCCTTTGCACAAAGGGGATGTTACAGGAGATAATATCACCTGTCCTTACCACGGTTGGCAATTTAACGGTAATGGAGAATGTACGAGTATTCCCTACTTTCCCAAAGGCCAAAAATTGCCCTGCGCGAAAGCACTTAGCTATGCTGTGCGGGAAAAGTATAATATAATCTGGATTTTTCCAGGAGCAATGGAAGATGCTGAGAATGTGGAATTGCCTTCAGTTCCAGAATATGACGATCCAAACTGGTTAGCTATTCCGATACCGGGACATTTTCAAGCTCATTTTTCCATTTGTAACGAAAATACAATGGACGTGTTTCACGGTTACTTACATAAAAACTTGCAAGGCTGGTTTGACCCAGAATTAGTTAGTTTACAAGCCACAGAAGCATCAGTTGAAGCTCAATACAAAGTATCTTATCAAGGGTGGATGACAAAATTTTTCGGATTTAGCGATACTGGGAACGAAGTTACAACTCGTACTGTCACAATTAGATATAAATATCCTCATTACCATAGTTCTTTAGAAGGAGTTTCTTCCATTTATTTAATGCGTCAACCAGTAGGGACACAATTAACAAAATCTTTTTCCTTACTATTTATCAAAATTCGTCTTCCTCAGTGGTTCGTTAAACCCTTACAAAAACCCATAGCAAAAATAATTTGGTGGTTCGTCTTGAAAAGTTTTCTCGATCAAGATGTAGAGATGATTGAAAGCGAACAACGTACTTATTTAGCTAACCCCCAAAGACGTTATGTAGAAATTAATCCAGCAATCATCGCCTTACAAAGGGTAATTGTGGGTCAATATGAAAAATTTATGCAACAATCTAAAAAACTATCCAATGGCAATAATGAGAACTACGCATCTTCATCTACATTCGTCAAGTCAAATTTAAGTTCTACTTAGTTAGTTTTGACCATCTGGTATAACAGATTGGCACAGAACAAAGAACGTAATTTTCAACCGCAAACATATATTAAAAACCAACTGTTAAATTTTAGGTGAGAGGAGCTACTGTGGAAGTTGTAGAAGAGTATATGCAGGGACTTTATCAAAGTGGTCTCTACCCGGATAAATTCATTTGTCATCACAAACATGGAAATTTAGTCGAAGTTGAAAATCCTACCGATGGTAAGCGATATAAACTTTTGACATTTTGCACTAATGATGTATTGGGGTTAACTCAGTCGGAAAAAGTCAAGCAAGCGGCGATTGATGCAATTGTACAATACGGTACTTCTAATAGTTCTTGTTCCGTATTAAGCGGTAGAATTGATTTACATCGTCAATTAGAGCAAGAAATTTCCGCTTTTAAACATTTGCCGCATACTCATCTATTCCTTAATGCTTGGATGGCAATGCAAGCATTAATAGATGGTTTTTGTCATTTAGCGATTAATCTTCCTGGCTTTCACAATACCAGAGAAACCTTGATTTTGACTGATGTTCTCAATCATGGCTGCATAGTTTCTGCTGTGACTAATGCTAGTAATCGTTCCGGGAAGATGTTTAGTCATAGCCCCGCAGTCCGTGTAAAGGCTTACCGCCATTGTGATGTAAGTGACTTAGCTCGGAAATTACGACGCTACGCTCAGCCCAACGATCGCATTCTGGTTGTTTCCGATGCGGTATTTTCAATGGATGGTGATATTGCCCCATTACCAGAGATGCTGGATGTTTTAGAAAACTATCCTGGTAGTATCATCGTCATGGATGAAGCTCATGCTAGCGGTGCAATTGGTGCCAAAGGTGGCGGTATATACGACCACTTTGGTATTACCCCTCAGCAGGTGCTGGACAGAGGAATGGTACCATTGATTATGACTACTTTCTCTAAATTTGCAGCTTCCGCAGGTGCGGCAATCAGCAGTCATATGCCAGAAATGATTGACTTGCTCGATGTTTCCCCGACTTCTATCGGTACAATATCGCTCCCCCCAGCAACAGCAGCAGCAGCATTAGAAAGTATTCGTCAGGTTCAGCAAAACCCCGAATTAGTCGAGACTCTGCAAGCTAATACCCGTTATTTGCGATCGCGATTAATCGAACATGATTTTGCCGCAATCGGTGAAACTAATGTTATACCCGTACTAATGCCACCCGAACTAAATCCGAAACAATTCACTCGTCACTTGATGGAACACCACGGTATTTGGGTATCTGCGATTTGGTTTATTGCGAAACCCCGTTTAAGAATTACTGCCAATGCCCTTCATACTAAAGAAGAGATGGATAATTTGGTAGAAGCAATGGTAGAAACACGGGAACTTTTGTATAAACCGGCAACTGTTGCTACTGCTTAATTATTGAGGTTATAGAAGCCCGGTTTTTTCAAAAAGCCGGGTTTTTATTCTCAAGTTGACAGTTACCAATTACCAATTACCAATTACCAATCCCCAATTACCAATTACCAATTACCAATTACCCAAAATTATTCATTTACCAATACAAAATTTACTAAAAATTCGATCTAAAATCGATTCTGTTACTTCTTCTCCGGTAATTTCTCCTAAAGCATTAATTGCACCTCTTAAGTCTATTGTCCAAAAATCAAAGGGTAATTGCTGCTCGATTGTTAATTGAACTTGCTCCAAAGATGTTTTCGCTTTGATTAATGCAGCCGCTTGACGTTGATTAATTGCTAAATCCATATCTGAGGCTTCTATCTTTTCCATTTTTACTTGTTCCAAAATCGCTGTTTCTAATGCTTCAATACCTTGATTTTTAGCTGCTGCCGTGAGGATTTTAGATTTTAAATTTGGGATTTTAGATTGAATATCTTTTGTTTCCCAAACTTCTACTAAATCAATTTTATTAATTACTAATATTACGGGACGATGCTTTACTTGCTCGTAAATTTCTTCGTCTTCCTGTGTCCATCCTGTGGTTGCATCGATGGTAAATAAGACTAAATCTGCTGCTTGTGCGGCATTCCGGGAACGTTCCACCCCAATCTTTTCTACAAAGTCTTGTGTATCGCGGATGCCTGCTGTATCTAGCACTTGTACAGGAATACCACCTACTACTAACTGTGATTCAACTACATCACGAGTGGTTCCTGGTAAATCGGTGACAATAGCGCGATCGCAACGGCTCCAAGCGTTGAGCAAGCTTGATTTTCCCACATTTGGGCGACCAACAATCGCCACTTTTAAACCTGTGCGTAATAGTTCCCCTTGATCGGCAGTTGCGATTAATTTGGCGATTTTTGCAGAAACATTTTTAATTTCTGATACGATACTATTACCATCCAGCGGAGGTAAATCTTCTTCAAAATCGATTCTGGCTTCAATCTCGGCAACAATATCCAAACATTTAGCGCGTAACTGACGGATAGAATGGGCTAATTTACCTTGCAAACCAGCCAGTGCAGTTTGAGCAGCTTGAGCAGATTTAGCACCGACTAAATCGGAAATGCTTTCTGCTTGGGATAAATCAATTCTTCCATTTAAAAAAGCTCTGAGAGTAAATTCTCCAGGTTGTGCGAGCCTTGCACCTTGTTCCAAGCATAGTTTTAACACCTGTTGCACTGCGATAATTCCCCCATGACAGTGGAATTCGACAACATCTTCACGGGTATAAGAACGAGGAGCTTTCATAATTAACAGTAGCGCTTCATCTATCAAAAGTTGTGTTTGGGGATGACGAATATAACCGTAGAGAATCCGGTGCGATTCCACAACTTGTTTACCCGGTGCGTGAAAAATAGATTCAGCAATTTGTAAAGCTTCCGAACCAGAAACCCGCACAATCCCCACACTACCCTGTTGGGGTACAACAGCAGTTGCGATCGCCGCAATAGTTCCGGTTGTAGCAAAGATTTGAGACATTTAAAATGGGTAATTGGTAATGGGTAATCGGTAATTAAAATCCGTGTAATCCGTGTAATTCTTTTTAATCCGTGATTAGAATTTTTCAATCCAAAATCTAAAATCTAAAATCCAAAATTGGAATGCGCGTTAATATTTATCCAGAAGCTAATATCTGTTTTATAAAAGTATTAGTAAAGAGGGGAGTTCGCTATGGAAGAACAAAAAATTAATTGCGCTCAAGCTTGTGTTAACGGTTGTGTTTTGGGAGACAAATGTCCCAATATTGAGTATAGAGACCAAGCATCACAGTTTATCAAAGATACTTCTTTAGAAAAAATGCTCGAAATTGCCGAACTTGCCAGAATGAAAAAGTTATCGGAACCTCCTAAATGGGTGATTCCCGATGAAATGTAGTTGAGCTTAATTGTAGGACAGGTCTCTCGTACCTGTCACCTATTTCATCTTATAAATCAGTAATATCTATATTTAATTCTCTTAATTTTGCTGCCAAAAGTTCAGCACGTTGAGCTTCTCTATCAGCACGTTGAGCTTCTTGATTTGCACGTTGAGCTTCCTGTTGTGCTAATTCTTCAGGAGTGGGAATCAGTTCACCTTCATTGCTAAAAAAGCGTAACTTTTCTACATAAATTCCTAAAAATAAACTTAACTGCTGACTCCATAACCAACCTTGAGGATTTGGTTGCAGGGGTTGATATTCGCCATCAACTAAATGAAATCCCTTAAATTCTAAACTATTCGGGTCAAACCAGAAATAATCTGGAGTCCGAAAGATATCTTGATAAATTTGTTTTTTTAAATCTCGATCTGTTGCTGCTGTCGAATCTGAAAGTACTTCTATAATTACATTGGGATACTTACCACCTTCTTCCCAAACTACCCAACTTTTACGCGGTTTGCGTTCAGTTCCTAATACTGCAAAAAAATCTGGTCCGCGAAACTTCTCTGACTTGAGTTGACGCGGGCTGTAATAAATCGTCAGATTACCTGCAACATAAAAGTCATTGCGGTTTTGCCACAATAACTCTAGACACTGTATCAGCAGAATCATCTGCCGTAAATGTAAATCGCTTTCCAAAGGTGGTTCGTCACTATATATATCTCCTGGGGGAAATATAACATCAATTGGGGTTTCTAAATTAGGGGTTTCTAAGTTGGTGACAGACATGGTAGCAAGTCTTGAACTGCTATAAGTCTAGCTTAGGGTGCAATTAAATTATTAATCGACTTTGACTCTGAACCGAATAAAACCAAAATTTGTACCAAGAGTATGGTTGATAATACCGAGATTGACAATTACTGCACCTGTGGAATTATCTGGATTGGGACACAAGTTATTTGCGGGAAGTTGAGTTCCAGCAGGGAAAAAACTACCATTATCACCATCAGTATTATTTGTATTAGCTGTAACTGTATTTGCTAAATTAACAGAAATACCTGTGCCGGAACCAAAACTATTGGGAACAAAGCTGGTTCCTCTGGGAATGGGATCGCAAAATCTGACGTTTTCTACTGGTCTATTACCGTCGGCAAGGAAATACATCGTGTATTCTACTTCGTCACCGAGTTCTAAAGGTAATTGGGGACTGATATCGAATACTCCTACTGGTAAAAGTTGAAACCAACCTGGTAAATTATCAATCGGGTCGTTGGGGTCATCGATAAAAGAATCAAAGTTAATACCGCTGATGGGAACACCGTTTCTGTATACGTTGGTAATCCGTTTCAGCCCTCGTAAACGCTCCGGATCAGTGGGAACTGGGGAACCAACAATTACTTCTTCACCAATTGTTGCTGCGTCATAATTTACACTTGTTGTTCCCTCTGGTGTGGTGCGAGTTGGGTCTAGATAAGTCGCAATTGCTGGGTTGTTGTATTCTCCGTTGGGTACATTTTCATCAATATTGGTAGTAAAAGTAATTGCAACACTACCACCACTAGTAATATTGAAACTACCAAAATTGGCAACAGTTGCACCATCAGTTGGATTGTTAATAGTAGTACGAGTTGAACCACCGTTTAAAGTAATTGTGGGATTAGTAGAACCATCAAAACTAAAACCGTTGGGTAAAGGGTCAGATATATTAACGTTAATTGCCGTAGATAAATTGGCAGCATTGGCAACTGTAATAGTATAGGTGGCTTTCCCTGGCTTGATAACTGGACCTGGGGTAGAAGTAGTTTTAGTAATAGTTAATTGTGGTAGACATTCGGCACCGGAACTAGCACCATTAATACTACCGATATTATTCGTAGTGCCGTTATTACCAGAAGTTGCACCGAAGTTGAGGTTCGGATTCACGGGATTGCCACCAGCACCTGGTAGACCACCATTTGCATTCACCACAGCACCAGGACTACTGAAGATAACACCACCACCACCACCACCACCGGGTCCGTGGAGATTATTAGCTACTGAATCACCACCTTTACCACCATTAGCATTTAGCGTCAGACCTGCAAGGTTATTATTCGCAGATGATACTACTACACTACCACCAGCACCACCACCACCGGCTCCATCCACACCTACATTTAAAGCATTGGCACCGTTAGCATTAATAGTACCACTACCGCTAACACTACCAGTACGAATCAAAGCCATACCACCACCCGCAGCACCACTACTTGCTAGACCATTAGGAAGACTTCCAGAACCATCGTTAGTTGTTCCCGCTCCTCCTCCTCCTCCCAATACTAAACGGCTGCTTGCAGAAGGAAAATCCGCACCCCCAAAACCACCAATAAATAATCGGGAATTAAAGCTTCTACCACCCAAACCACCACCACCACCGTTACCACCACCACCACCTCCGGTATTTTCACCGTTAGGAAAGCGAAATCTTCCCAAAGGGTCGCCATCTGTACCACCACCACCAGCATTACCCGGTGCGCCACGAGCCGAGGAACCGTTGGGATAACCTTCAACGCCGGTGTTTTCTAGAGTATTATTTGTAGAATTAAATATATATCGGGGTGTACCGGCAATACCTTCACCTTTAGAACCGTTAGTATCATCTGTTGATAAAGTTCTATAATCAGTTTGTGTATAACCAGTAGAAGCAGGGGCTCCACCAAGCTCTCGCCCCGCACCTCCACGAAAGCCTGTTCCGCTAATATCTACAGTTGCGCCGCCTAAGTTTAAATTACCAGCAACATCATAAACTAAAATACCACCACTAGAACCATTCCAAGGACTTGCTGTCAATCCGGAAGTAATAGTGGCACTAGAATATTGCGGTACGCGAATTACCTGGTAAGTTCTTTGTCCTTGGGTACCAAAGGAAACATTGCTGTAAGAATTAATTAGTCCTCCTCCTGTACCCCTACCTTGAATTGTCACTGAACCCCCAGCAACAGCTGCCGTGGCAACGACGTATTCATAATTACCAGCGGTAAAGTTAGCATTATTCAGATTACCACTAGCACCAGTCGGTGAAGGAGGTGTAAAGTTGGACAGAATATCGTCAGAACCACCAGGTTGACCATCTCCATAAGAGTTTGTGTTACTCGAATCAATATCCGCTCCCTGCATTTGGATAACTAATAACAAATCCCCCGGTTGAATTGCTGTTGATGAACCTGTGGGAGTTCCGACAGGGATGGAAGTTGCACCAGCGTTTACATTTGCTGTTCCAGGATGATAAGTATTAATAATGCCACTGACATTATTCCCCGGTCCATCTTTACCAGGAACAGCGCATAATCTGGTTGTAGTCTGGGCTGCAACTTGAGAAAAATTTGCTTCAATTAGTAACAGTAAGCTTTGATAGCTACAACTTGTAAATAATAGGATGAAACTACGAATTAGTTTAGATTTAAATGATGATTTCATAATTAGTTGATAATGGTTGATAGTTGACAATTGACAATTATTAAGCGCCAAAATAAATAATCAACTCCGGTGGTACTAACTCAATAACAGACGTAGCAGTGCTACGTCTCTACAACAACTCCTGACCTTTAACCTCTTACCTTTGACCTGTTAAAGATTCTTCTTGCTGTGGTGGTGCTACTCTTTGTCTGCCAAAACCACTAAATAATTCATTTACCTTGAAGCTGACGTTAAGATAGGGACCTCCCGTAGAACGATAACCTGTAAAATCGCGGTCATCGGCACTACCGAAGGCATAACCGACACCAACGCGGAAATCTGGTGTTAAATAATATCCAGCTTCTACGGCTACACCAAATTCGTTGTAATCTTCGCTTGGTTGATTAATCCAGCGTCCTTCAATTGCTAAATCGGTACGATATCCTAATTGATAACTTGTCCGTAATTGTGCTAAGTTTACGCTGCTGCTATTAGTAAAGTTATTTGCCAAGAAACTACTACTATTACGGAAAGCGTATTTACCGTATAATTCCCATTGCCAACTAGGTGCGTAAATGGCTTCTGCGGAAAAAAGATGGTCTATGGAACCATTTCCACTACCGGATAATAAAGTATCGGGTGTTGTGGAAGGGTTTTGTCGATATTCGTATTTGAGTAAAGCGTTAAATTTATCGCTGTTGGGATCACGATATGCGAAACCAACGCGGAGGTTGGCTGTATCTGCTAATCCCTCGAATAATTGATTTGCTCCACCAGCTTGTTTGTACCGTATTGCTGCGGTTAATGCTGGCGAAATTTTACCTGCTACTCCTGCGGTAATTACTGTATTGTTACTCTGATTCCCATCGCGATATTCAACGCGAGCGTTGGCGTTGAAATTAGGGTTATCTGTGTATTCCATACCGATGCTGTAAGTACTTCCCTCGAATAAACCCAGGGAAGAAGCAGTTTGTCCGGTTGCATAGGGTTGAGCAAATCTAATACCTGTGGCAGTATTACCAAAAATATCGTTAAATACTCTTTCGTAACCTAAATCTAATTTCAATCCAGGTGCAAGACGAAGACGGTGATTTAAGCCTATGGAACCTTGATCGTTCATACCGTCGATACCGGCAAGCACTGAATAGCGTCCGTTGATTGTGGTATCTTCTGAAAATTTATGTTCGACGAGAGTATCTAAACTAGTAATATTATTACCTTTTAACAAGCCACCATCAAAGAATTGATGAGCTAATCGCATTGTGACACCGGGGTATAAACCCCAATCTAAACCGAGGGTTGTACGGTTGGGATAAAGAGGATCGCTTTCGTTGAGATTTAGTTCGTTTTGAGCGCGGAAATCTAGACTCTGTGTTAACGGAACCTTGAGACTGGATACTAATTGACTTGCGGTTCCCTCTAATTGGTTATTAACTCTGTCTTCACGGGAACGATTGACGTATTCAACTTTTACATCTGATTCGCCAATTTTTTGCTGAATTCCTGCTTTAAATGTAGAAAGTGAGTTATCAATTTTACTTCCTGGTGTGGCTAACGGTTGGGGATTAAATAAGTCAAAAAATTGGGTTTGCTCAGCAGGAGCAATACCGAAATTTTCTTCGTGGTCGTAACCTAGCTGAAAGCTAGTATTATCAGTAACTTTAGCGGAAATTTCCGCACCATAACGAGTTTGTCCGGGTACAAAACTCCAGGTGGCATTATTACCAAAATTTTCCGTCACTGAACGATAATAAGCTTGTCCTTTAAAACTTTCACCGATGTTGCTATTTGCTTCTACACGGTAAGCAGAACCACTGACATCACCAAAATTGAAAGTATTGTGTTGCGATCGCGCATATTCCCCGATAATAGAACCAGATGCAAAGGGAGCATAGAAATCAATTCCATACAGTTGAAAATCCTGCGCTCCTTGGTTTTCTTTTAAATAACTAGCTCCTAAAAATGCTGTTTTATCTAGATTACTATTGCTATTTCTCAAGTTATATTGCAGTCTACCACCATAAAGTTGACTGTCTTCCCCGGCTTCGTTTTGATAAGTTACGACAATCCGATTGACTAAACTTGCTTGTAAAGGATTTAATTCGGTAGCAAGAATGGGACGACGAAATAAAATAGTCCCTCTGTCATAATCGATTTCATAATCGGAACCACGATACAAGGGCTGACGTTTGATTACCGTACCGGGACGATTAATTTCTTCTGATTCAATAAACACGCTTTCACTACCGGGAATTACTGAGCGACGGGAAACGAAATAATAACCGCTAGTTCCATTAGGGGTAATCGTATCTCGTTGGAAACCTTGGATATTATTGGCAAATAATCCAGTTACTTGTAAATTACCGATATTAAAGTTGCTTTTAAAGCCGTGTAATTGTCTGGTGGTAGCAGTATAAAGTTGGGATTGTCTAGCAAATTCTGGAGTATTGTAATCACCCCACATCAAATAATCTGGCTCCGCTCCCTTGATATTCGGAGTGCGTTCGATACGAGCATAAACGCTGTCTATGGAAGGAGCAGTATTAGTAACCGTCGAACCATCACCGTAGACAGGATATTGTTTTTCACAAGATTGAATTCCCCCGAATAACCGATTGTCCCCATTACAATCTTGATTCAAAGGGCGATCGCTATTATATGCTCCGGTAAATAACCATTCTCCGACTTTACCTGTGGCAAAAACCGCTGCATCCAAATCTACAGTTGTACCTTTGTCAATCTCTTCGGGTTTCACAAAGTCGCGGAAACTGCCCCAGTAGTCACTACCACCGGCTCCAATCCTTAAATTTACCATTCCTGTTGCTAAGGAAGGACGGAGATTAGTCACGAATTCAACATAAGTAACCGCTCCTGAATCAAGATGAGGAGATATTCTTTGCCCCAAACTTTCCCAGACAGCGCTGACTTTTACTGTTTGAGCTTGATTACCAGCTTGTAAACTTACGGTAAACTCCCCACCACGAGCGAATACTTGAAAACCGGGAGTATCTGGTTTATAGTCAGCACCAATAAATTGACCACCATTTGTACCTAAAGTAACGATGACATCTTGATTAATTAAATTACCATTTTCGTCAGTAATTTTACCTTGAAAATCAATATTGGAACGTCCATCAGCAGGGATTCTGGCTTCTCCGACTGGATTAAGGGAAATCTTAGCTGTTTGTTCTTGGACTATGATTTTAACACTAACAGGATTACCTCCTTGAGCTTGAGCGGTAATCGTGTTTTCACCTTCAGATAAAGGAACGTTATACCAAATTTGAGTATCAATCTGTTGTGATTCGTCTTTGTGAGTGTAACTGTTAATCTGATTATCTATAGCCTTCCCATTCACTCTTACCTCGATTTTGGCTTCCGGATGATGCTGAATCGTAATATTCGTCGTTTTAGTATTAATCACCCCAGCTTGGGGAGTAATTACACTAATTTGGTTCACAACCGATAAAGGAACGGAAGAATTTTGATTTTGTTGGTTATCTTCTTCAACCGTCAAAGAGAAACTATCAGAATTACTTTCCTCTACTCCCTCAAGACTTGATTCTTCCGGTTGACTAATTGGTGGTGAAAATAACGCTTCACTATCATCTTCTACTGCCAAATTCAATTCCGGTAAATCCCCATCTACAAGCTGCTTTTGAATAACTACACTTTGTGCGGATACACTAACAGGTAATACCGTTACAGCGCCGCAAGCAGTTAATATAAAATCTCGCTTATTTAAACTAAAATTTTTCATCCTATTCACGTTCCCCTGCTGAAAAGTTTGGTACAAAAATGTTTTTCGCATCAACTTTTCGCTCGCCGAAAGCTGGAGTAACAGCAAAATTAATTCGGCTCATACTTCCAGGAGCTAAACGTACCGAACGAGATTGACTATTATGCTGAATTTTATAAAGATTTGGAGCCTGAATATAACCTGGTAAACTGGTGTAGTCCAACGTTGCGGTACGATTACCAGAAATCACGTTAGCCACTGAATACATTCCATTCGCATCCGTGATAATACGGTTGCCATCATCCATGAAAATCACCGCATTCGGTACCCCAGGTTCTCCTGGTTGTTGTTCACCATCAAAATTTTTATCGACAAAAACACGTCCAATTAAAGTCCCACAATCAGAAACAATACCTGGACGAATCCTTAGTAAATGGCTTGCAGTATTGCTTCTGAGATTTCCAGTCGTCGCTACAGCCAAATTTCTACCGCTTCCCCGCATTCCATCGGGTGTAACCGTAACTGCATAAACCACACTTAGAATTCCTTGGGGTGGAATACTAAGTGCATAATTAATTGCAATAGTCCGATTTTCTGCTGGAGTTGTCGATACCGCTACTTGAGTTGTTGTACTACCGTCAGTTAAAGAAGCTTGTACCGATTTTTCCGCTAATTTCAAACCCAGAGGAAGAGTATCGTTAACAGTCAAATTACTCGCTGAAACCGCACCAGTATTACGAATTGCAATCTGATAAATTACCGTATCTCCTGGTTCAACTGCACTTTTATTTGCGGTTTTGGTTATTTGTAAAGCTGCATTTCCAGCTCTAAAAGTTGTACTGTTGGTGTTCAAAGAGCCAATATTGTCACCTCCAAACACAGCTATATTAGTTATTTCGTTAGCTATCACGGGTATAGCTCCTTTGAGGATAATTCCAGGAAGCAATAACCACAGTAGTAGGTAACTATACCTCCACCGCTTTATTTTTAATCTCATATTTAATTAGATATTTAATTAGAAATTATTGAATTGGGAAGGTTTTACATTGACAAATTAATCAATTATTTCTTGAAAAATAGATACTTAGTGTTCGTATTTTTTATGCAAGAGACAAGTCTCGCTTTTATTTTCTGTGGTAAATGCTCGATCAAATTTTTTAGGTAGATGCGGAGTTTACCTAAATATAAACGGTTGTTTTTTGTTTGAAACCAAATATAACAAGTTATCGATATAGTGAAAACAGGTTTTATACGGAGCAGTATATTAAAAAACCATGGATTTACTAGGATTATTCCGTAAAAAAGCGGAAAATCACTTTTAACGGTTCCTAAGTCAGGTTTTTACAACAGTGGTTTGAGATTATATCGCAATGCTATTTGTATGTATCGAAATCACGGTGTTCAGATCCCCGACTTCTTCAAGAAGTCGGGGATCTAAATTCTCATATATGATTCAGGATTACTATAGCCGTTTATTTCTACGAAAACCAATCTTTAGAGTATTATCTATTTATATACATAGAATTAATTCAAAATATTTTTATTAAGCTCATGTTTTTTTAATAATCAATAAAATTTATTGGTGATTGAGTAATTCTACAAATAGAAAAGTATAAATATTTAACTGTATTTAAGTAAACTTGATTTTTATATATTCATTCAAGCTATGTGAAAATATCAAGGTAGTTTTGAGTACTTAGATATATCTAACTCTTGAGCTAGATGACGATATTTAAAAAACTAATAACACAAAAAAATACATAAATTAGTTAAGTGAATAAACATAATTATTGTTTATATAAATCAGTAAAAATATTATAAATTTTATATGAAGATTTTAAAAAAGCATGAAGTGCTGTTGCAATAAAATTATAAACTTTGTAATAGAAAGATTTAATTTATCTATAAAGTGTTCCCTCTGACTCAATGAACTATTTTTTTTATGTGAGCAAAATTGAAAGCAATGAATAAGAAACAGGTTGAAGAGGTTATTAAAGCAATTCTTGCCCGCAAGTATTCATGGGCTTGTGTTTTAATCCTGCGTTTTCATGGATATGATCCGATAGATTATATACCTTATCGCACTTACATAAGATTACTCAAAGATAATTACCAAATTCAGCAAAAAGATACAAGTGATAATAAGGCTACGACGGTAGACTTTAATGATTTTAAATCTAATAAGATACATTTTGTAGAGCAAAAGAAAGGTTAATAAGTATTTGGAAATTCAGTTGGAAACTTATTTTGATTTCAGTATAAGTAGAAATGAAAGTATTCTCATGCTTAAGTATTTACTCATACATGATTTTCAAATTCAATTTAGATAAAATAACCACCTAGCCGCACCTAAAGCTGATGATTGGGCTTGATTATATTCTCTCCAGTAGCTTCATTTTCTGCTTCTTATGATGCTTGCCCTATTGTCACCAACAAAAAGCCAACTGTTGCGGTTGAGAATTAGTTAAAAATCAGTGCTTGAGTCAGAGAATGTTAATTTACAACTAATTTAATTGCGGGTGTTAAGCCCGCTTTTTTTGTAGAATAGGACTAAGGCTGCGTGTCACAAAACTCGGCTGGTGCCGTACTCTCACTTTCATCTGATTGCGTTAAGAATTGCTGTAGTGTACAAGCACCCTACAAGAAAAATATGCCAGTTGCGGCTATTCCTATAGAATTACAAATAACTAGACAATCGGATATTCTCAGCTTAAGTTTATTGACAAGTAAGTCAGCTCTATATAAATACAACGGGAGTAACAGAGTGTAAATCATTCTTAAACTCTTACCCCGATTGCCGACTGCCTATCCTAGTTACAATTTTCAACGCCAACCTACTTAGTTGTTCGCTTGAATACCTTTTTTATATGACTTCCACTCTACCTACTCCCAAAAGAAAGTTTCCCACCCAAGCAATACCCGCGAAGATTTTTCATTGGGTTAACATTGTTAGCTTGTTTATTATGCTCACTAGCGGATTACAAATTTACAACGCTAACCCAGTTTTTGGAGGGCGTGCAGGTTTACATATTCCCCCGATATTTACTTTAGGAGGTTGGCTTGCTGGAGGTAGACATTGGCATTTTGCAGCAATGTGGTTATTCTCCCTGAATCTGTTATGGTACGGAATTTATGTTTTAATTAGTCGTAGATGGCAACATCGCTTTGTCAGTAACAAAGATTTAAAAGCCTTACAAAAAACCAAAAATTCCCAACGTTTGATTTATGCTTGGCATCGCATAGTATATACAAGTATTATTCCTATTCTTTTACTAGCGCTACTTACGGGAATCGGAATGTATAAACCCGCTCAATTTCCTTGGATTGTAGATATGTTTGGTAATTGGCAAGCATTACGGATTATTCATTTTGCTTCGGTACCCTTAGTAGTTCTGTTTGCGATCGCCCATTCCTGGTTAGGATTAAAAGCAGGTGGTTCCGAACTTACCGAATCGATGTTCTGGTAATTAGCAATCAACTACTATCTACTCCCAATTACTCCTTAGATAAATTCGGTTCCACAACTTCCGGGAAACTCTCAAAATTACGTTTTACCCAATCCATGCCGACTTCATTATTCAGCTTGATTTTTTGCTGGGAATTTGGATAAATTTTTCCTAATATATCCGCATCTTGTTCGACCACAACTTTAGCAAATTCAAGCGCGGTTTTGCCAAAAAACTTAGACACGGGACTAGTTTCCCCTTGAACATTATTCCACAGCACGTAATCGCAACCGTAAAGAGAAAATAAACATCGGTTCTTTCCGACAATTTGACCCTTTTTTAACAGCAATGCACATCAACGGAGTGTGTAATTTTTAGTTCGATGCTTACGAAAATATTAAACATTTGACACCGAATTTAGATTTACGAAGTCAAGAAATGATTGAAAAGCACGCACAAGCAGCAATCGATTTTATTATGGCTGGAGTTACAAAGTCAGCCGGAAAGTAAAAAACCTAGTTCCCACAATATTTCACATACCCAAGTTGTCTGGTGGGTAAGAAGTCGGGTTTAATTCGTATCTTGTGGTGCTAGGAATATTTCTCGTAAAAACCCGACTTCTATGACTACATAACCTTTAACCTTTAACCTCTAACCTTTAACCTTTTAACTATTCGCTTTCAACTTAGGATAAGCAATCCGCTTATGATGGAACTGTTGCCAAACTCTGACAAATATTTCGGCTATTTTCGTCATTTCTTGCCGTGTTAAACCGGAATCTGAGAGTTGATTATCTGTCCACCTAGCCCGTAGAATATTATTAACCATGTTCAAAGCTTTTTCTGGTGTCGCATCTCTGAGCGATCGCAATGCGGCTTCACAAGAATCAGCGAGCATGAGAATTCCGCTTTCCCGTGATTGGGGAATCGGTCCTTCGTAGCGAAAATCTTCTTCTTTCACTTGTAAAGTTGGATTGTTTTTAGCTAATTCTTGGGCTTGATGATAAAAATAAGCAATTTGCATTGTTCCTTGATGTTCCGGAATAAATGCTTGTATTGCCGTGGGTAAACTATGTTTTCTTGCCATAATTAACCCCTCACTAACGTGCTTTTTAATAATATCAGCACTTAACCAAGGGTCATTAATTTCAGTGTCATGCTTGTTTGGACCTCCCATTTGATTTTCAATAAATCCCATTGGGTCGTGCATTTTTCCGATATCATGGTATAATGTCCCGGCTCTAATTAAATCAACATTACAGCCCAGTTCTTTGGCTGCGGCTTCAGCAAGGGTAGCGACAAACAAGGTATGCTGAAAAGTTCCGGGGGCTTCTTTTGCAAGTCGTTTGAGTAGGGGACGATTCGGAGAAGCCAATTCTGCCAAACGAATGGGAGTAACTAAATCAAACAGTTTTTCTAAATAAGGACTTAATCCTAAAGCGACAATGCTCCAACCCAAGCCGGATAAAGCTAACAATCCCGCTTCCTGAAACACCAGATAAGAAGTAGGGGTAAATGCGCTACCGAGCATCACTTTGAATAATAGATAAACCCCACCTTCAGTTAAGGAAATTCCAAAACCTAATACTGCTAATTCTTCACGAGAACGTAGGTTTTGTGCCATACAGGTACCGAGTATTCCTCCTGCTGCACCAGCTATAATTGCTGTATTACCTACTTCTAGCTTCATCGGTAACAATAAAATTAACAGCAATCCCATTACTGTGAGACCTAACTTGCGTCCGTAAAAACTGCCTAATAACAAGCCCAAAGCACTCCAAGTGCTAAAAGGAATCCCAATAACGAGTAGTGAAGGACACGATAGAGTAAGTAATAGTACTAAAAAATGGTCGCTTTGACGCAATCGAATTTTTAAGCGTTTTTCCACTAAAGCATAAACACTAATTGCTGCGGCGATCGCACTTGCTAAATAGGTTAATCCCAGCCAATTAATTTCACGGCGAATCAGATGATAATTTTCGAGTACCGCTAAATCCCAAGCAGTAATTATTTGTCCTTTTCTAACAATTAATTCTCCTTTTTCCACCGTTACCATTACTGGCTGTATTTTGGCTGCTGCTTTATCGGCTTGTAGTTCTGTTTTGTGTTCGTCTGTTGTTAAATTTGGCTGTAAAACGCTGACTAATAATTGATTTGCCCAAACTTTAGCAGATGGGGGTATTAATGATTCCAACCTCTGTAAATGCAGGTTAATTACATACTCTAAATTTTCTTGTGGTAGTCCGGGGTGAATACCTTGGGCTAAGATTAATTGGGCGCTTTGTAAGATGCCGAGTTGAATTGTTGACCATTCGTCATCGCTAAAGTCAAGTACGCTGGTGTCGTTATATAATATTTTCCCTAGCTTTGACTGACGGATTACTGCTAACTTAGCCTTAGCTTGAGCGTACATTGTTCGCTTTCTTTCGATGATTTCAATTAGCGATCGCAAATTTTGTGGAGAAGTTGTAGCACGATACAGTTGTAATTGGCTTAGCGCTTGTTTGAAATCAGGGTTTGGTGTACTAATATCAATAACTGGGATTTCTGTAAGGATACCATTTGTGGGATTAGCGACAGCTACACCCAGGGGTTTTTCATCCCTAGCAACATTTTGATTATTATCTTCCAAAGAGATTAATAATTGCTTCCATTCCTCTTCAGAAGCGGAACGAAGAAAACTTTGGATCAAAGGATCTAATGACTTGGTATCAAAAAACGGAAAAGAACCAGCAGTTGTACGGACTTCGTTTCCTTGCTGTAGCAATTGCTGTAAATTCTGCTCAACTGTTTGGTTGATCCGTTTATCCACCATTAACCATTGCCGAGAATTGTCTCTAGCAGTCTCCCGGAGTAATTCTGTTTTATGTATATTTTCTATAGACGCAGTATAAGGCGCAACAATTGTCTCACTAGCAATGGCTTCTTCTTGCAACTGCGGCTGGTTGTATAACTTGTATCCCATCACTCCTGTCATGGTAACCAAAGCAATCGCAAACACTACCGCAGAATGCTGAGGAATAAAGCCCCAGCAAGCTTTGTAAATACCACATTTAGCTTTAACCGAATTTACCATTGAACTGGAACACAAAAATTTTTGCTCGCGATTCTCACCTGTCTTGGATACATACAAGCGAAATAATACTTTGTATCGTCGCTTGCAAATAGCTACTACTCGAATTAAGGATTTAATAAATGGCTGCGTTTTCATTATCTATGACCGCAGTTGCTTATAAGAATGGTTTAACACCAGACATTTCTGAACTGAAGCAGACTTTAAACTTGCTGCCATCATAGTTACCATTGGATATAAATCCTGAATTACTTCCTAATCAGTATAGTTTTTTGCTCGAAAAAGATTTTTAACTGTCCGGTAGAATGTAAAATTGCTTAAATCCTGTTAAAGTTTTTCGGATAATTTATCGTTACCGTAAACGGATGATATGTGGAGCCGCAATTGCCTGCTCGGTAAAAATCAAATCGAAATCTACCTCCTTTTTATCTAATAATTCTGGTAATATGTGATACGCTCCCGACCATACAGCCACTAATGCATCAGCTAATTTTAACATTTGAGAAAAGCTAGTTAGTTGCCCACTAACTACTAATTTTGTCTCATCTAAGCCTAAGTGCCAAGTTATCGGTATACCAGCCATGCTGTTATAAGCTCCCGATATTGCACCCGCGATCGCGCTAGAAATTTGTGAGTTTTGTTTGTCTGTGGTAATTGTTCGCAAACAAGTCAGACGAAAATCTTCTTGATTACTTGCAAAACAATAAAAAGCTCTGGCAATATTATTACTGAGATTATTCTCTTTACCCAAGCAATTTTGTAGTTCTACTAATCCAGCATTTTCTATCAACAAATTATTGACTTGTTGTAGTTTTTTTGGTAAATCACTTGTAGTTTCACCGATAAAGGAGGTTATCTCTGAAACTAGAGTATTGCAATTAATTTTTTCGTTTAATGATTGAGCGATCAGATAACATACTGCTAAAACTCCGTCTCTTAATAAAGGATGATCGTATTTTTCGATTGCCAAAAGCAAATTTTTTCTTAATTTTAGATTGTTTTCGTGAAAAAATAAGGCGATAGGCACAGTTGATAAAATTAAATCTGCCAATACCAAATCGCCTGGTGCTTCTAAATTCCAGGTTTGTTGTTGAATTTCATTCCATTGCTCTAAATTAAATCTACCCTGGGTTTCTAGCAAACTGTTTATTCCTTGAACTGCTGCTTTGCTCCATAAAAGAGGTTGTTCGGTAACACAAGCAGCTAAACTTTGCCCAATTAAACACCCGACTAAAGCACCGCGAACTCTGCTTATAAGTGAATAACGCATATGGTTGATGGTGGTTGGTTGATGGTGGTTAGTTGATGGTTGATGGTGGTTAATTACCTATTTTTAAACCTTTGACCTTAAACCTTTGACCTTAAATAAACC
>JAYKJL010000155.1:0-42885 GCA_035285725.1 Nostocales cyanobacterium 94392
GCAATTGTCACAATATCCTGGTTGGTGCCGTACTCTCACTTTCATCTGATTGCGTTAAGAATCTGTCAGTGTACAAGCAACGGCAATAAAAGGGGGATATTATCTACACCCCTTTTTGCCTCCCCTACGAGCAAAATATGCCTTTTTTGCTAAGTCCTATTGATAAGCAGAAAAGTATTTTTGTAAACAATACAGAAAACTAAAAACTGATTAACGGGACAAACTTTTATGGGTTGTGTCGTTGATAATTTACTAAGAGGTATAACTAGTCATAATCATGATGGAAACTGTTGTGAAGAATTTGGCAATTTTATTTTATTTTATAATGGCTTGTTGCTTTTTTGTGCAGTGGCTGGGTTTTTTTATAGATGATAAAGAAATGAATTCAGTACAACGCTATTTGTCTATGATAATTTTAGCTGTGGCTACAATTTTATGGCCTTTAATTGTACCTTTGGCTTATTTAGAATTATTAAAGTTTCACAAAAAACATAAGCAAGTAATTGATTTACTTATTAGTTTATCTGACGCAAAATTATGCGATGAGTGAGATTTTTATTATAAAATTTATCCTGTATTTTTTCTGTAAAATACAATATTTATATTTAAATATATTTGAATATATTAAGTAAGCTGCCAGAAAAAAATCACGCGCTCAGAAAGAAATGTAAATCAATCTTAAACTCTCACTCTCTTATCTTTTGCCTTTTGCAAGAAAGCCTATCCCCACTCTTATACTTTTTCAGCTAGCGCTGCGCTACGCGAACAGCAAACCTACTTATTTACTCCGTTCCCGTTAAAAGATTACCGAAAAAAAACCGCAGAGACACAGAGAACGCAAAGGAAAGAATATAAAGAGAAATAGTTAATTTTCGAGCGGGATAGGAGTAATATATTACTGATTACTTGCTGGTGTGGGAGTGCTTGCTGGGGTTAAAATAGGAGTAGGTGTTAAAATTGGAGTTGGATTAATTGGAATTGGTTCGATAGTTGGAATTTTTGGGGTTGGTAAAGTTGTGGGAGTAACTTCGGGACTTGGAGATGGGATGTTTTCGCTACTATTTACAGCTTTCCATTCCGACAACGAACGTTTAATGGCATTTTCAAAATTTTTGGATATCAAAACGAGTTCAACATTTCCATTTGGTTGAATAGCAAAATTATTTTGAGCATAAATAAAACTGTCATCAAAGTTAGCTTTACCTAGAATTAATTTATGAGTTTTCCCATTGTTTAAATTAATTTCAATGGTTGCTTGGGGTTGTGTTAAACCGAATTCCGATAGCTGGGAAGTCGAAGTTTTTACAGCGTTAGCGCTATTTTCATTTACTAACAAATTCAACAAAAAAGCCACCGTTCCATCATTAGCAGGTACGGGTTCAGGAGATTTCATCAACCATTTAGTATTACTCGATTCCGGAGAACGTTCTAAAGTTATCGTTTCCGATGGAGTCGTGATTTTTAGAGTTTTTACTTCTTCTTCTTCAAAAGAGAAAAGCTGCTGTTGTTTTTTCTTAACTTCCTCTTGTTGAGACTTCCATTGAATCTCATAGAAATAAACAAAACCACCCAACAAAATTGCTAGTACTATTAAAGCTAAAGTTGTTCGTTGTAATTTCATTGCAAATCAATTATTAAATGTTCACTGATTACTGTTCACTGATTACTGTCAACTGTTCATCGTCTTTGAAACCAAAGAAGTGCTGCTGCTGCAAAAGCAATTATCGGTAAAATTAATATCGAAGATAATGCAATCAAACTTGCTTGTGATTGAGAAAGATTGAGACGACGATTTGTAGCTTCTTTGGGACGAATGGAAAGAGCTTGTGAATCTTGTTTGCTCAACCAGGTAATTGAATTGAGGAATAAGTCTCCATTTAATTGCTGACTAAAGAAACCGTCTGTAATAAAATCTGAATCCCCAAATACTACCATCCTTGATTCTATAGCTTTGTTTTCTTTTGAAGTTGTGGGAGTCGGAGAGGGAGTTGGTGAATCGGTTGGTGTTGGTGTAGATGTGGGAGTCGGAGAGGGAGTTGGTGAATCGGTTGGTGTTGGTGTGGGTTGAAGTGTAGGTTTAGCTGCGAGTTTTTTGGTCAAAGCAACACCCAAGGTAAGGGGACCTTCGCGATCGCTATTTTCGTCAAATTGTAATTCTTCGTTTTGTAAATCGCTTTCAGCCCAACTTGCGGGGTAAGGTTGAGTTAAAACTAAAGCTGTACTTTCCACCCCATCTACGGGGGTAATTTCAATCGGTCGGGCTAATTTATATATAGATATACCATTTTGAAAGTCTTTAGTTATGGGATGTTCGCCGTATTGGGTGACAATGGATATACCAGGAGGTTGTTGTTGAGCGCTTTCTGAAACATTAATAGCCAAACGATTATCGAAACTAACTCCCCAGTCTTTCGTTAAAGCCTCTAATTTGGGGTCAACACCAGGGTCAACCATGATTAATAAATTACCACCACCGTTGACATAATCTTGTAAAGCTTGAATTTCACCATCTAATAAAGCTCGTTGGGGACCTGCAATAATTACAGCATTAGCATCCGAGGGAATTTTTGCGGATTGAGTTAAACTCAAAGGCTCGGCAGTATAATTATTATCAGTTAAAGCTTGAACAGCTTGAGAAATATTATCTTCTCCTGGTTCCAATTGACGTTCTCCGTGACCTTGGAGAAAATAAACTTTAGATGTATTCGTATTATTAATTTGTACCAAACGATTAGTTAATCTAGATTCAGAAAGACGTTCTTGGGGATTAACTACCTGTACTAATTGTCGATTTTCTCCAGATTCTAAATAAACTTCACCATAATCTTTGACACCAAATTTATTAGTCAAACTTGGTCTAGCTAAAGGGTCTACATATTCAAATTTAAAGTTGTTATTTTGTCGCTGATATCTTTCCAACAATTCCTGATCTAAAGGATTTTTATTCGCATCAAATATCCATACTTTTACAGGTTGCTCTATATTTTGTACTACTTCTTGGGATTGAGGAGCAAGAGTAAAAAATTGAGCTTCAGTTAAATCATTGCGGATATTATAGCGAGTAGCCAAAAAATTAATTAATCCCAAAATAGCGACTACAGCCAAAGTTGCGATTAACGCATTCGTACCAACTTGAGTAGAACGACGACTCCACCATTTAGTAGAATAACTTTGCCATAATGTCCACACTACAACAATAGTTAATCCTAAAATTATTAACACCAGGGGAATCGTTCCCCAATCTTCCGAAATAAAACCCACCGTTAAACCCGCAGTTATTAGAAACGGTGCTAACCAAATAGTATAATTACCAATTTTTTTCATCAGATATCAATTAGAGGTTAAAGGTTAAAGGTTAGAGGTTAAAGGTTAGAGGTTAGAGGTTAAATAACTCCTAACTCTTCACTCTTAACTCCTAACTTTTTTATAACTATTGTCGTTGAAAGCGAAACGCATCAATTGATTGGGCGGTGAGAAAAATTCCTAAAATAATATAGCTGAAAAATAATATCAAACTACTGCTATCAAAGATTCCTTGTATCATGTTGTTGTAATGTGATAACAAGGATAAATGACCCAAAATTGCTCCTATTGGACCACCGATAACTTTGGCAATTAAATCAATAAATAACAACATTAAAATTACGGCAAACGTCAGAACGGCAGATAAAATTGTGCTGTTAGTTAAAGATGAAATAAACATTCCCAATGATAAAATTGATGCTGCTAACAACAATAAGCCAAAATGACCTAGTAAAGGAATTGTAAGTGAAGCTGCTGGTTCTGATGCACCCAAAACTACTGCTTCTAATACCATCAACGGTAAAATTAATGTTATAAAAAACGTTAATACACCTAATAATTTACCGACCGCAACCGCCCAATTTGTGATGGGAGACGTGGCTAAAAGTTCTAAAGTTCCGCGCTTGCGTTCTTCTGCATAAAGTCCCATTGAAAGAATCGGCAATATAAATAATAAAAGCCATCCCATTCTATCTAAAAATGCTTTGACAAATTCGTAGGGAACATCTATAGAAGGTATTGCAAATCCGCCTGTTTGTCCCCGTAATTCTAACTCCGCAACTGCTGCTAAAATCCCATCGGGACCGAGTAAAATCAAGACAAAAAATAACCCAGCTAAAAACCAAAATATACCAGCGATCGCGTAAGCTAATGGGGATACAAAATAGGTTTGCAATTCCCGACGATAAATAGCAATTATATTACCCAGTACTACACCCATTTAAGCTGCTTCTCCAACATTTACTTCTGATTCTTCCGTCTGGGTTTCTAGAGGCTTTTCTTCCCTAGTTAACTGCAAAAATACATCTTCTAAGGTAGCGTTAATCCGTCGCATTTCGTGTAACCCAAATCCTCCTTGGTACAAAGCTGCTGCGATCGCGCTTCCAAGTTCTGTCCCCGGTTGGGAAACTACCCGCATTCTGACACGGTTTTGTGCCAGTTGATTTTTACCGTCTCCTCTCAACATTGGAATTGATTCTACCAGATTTATACCGGGTAAATTCTGTAGCATTTGCTTAGCTAAAGTAGCCTCCCCTTCAACTTCTAATTCATAACCGGAACCAGCGGTTAACTCACTCATTAAATTATCAAGTGTATTCGTTGCTACTATTTTTCCACTATTAATAATCGCAACACGATTACAGGTCATGCTGACTTCTGGCAAAATATGCGTAGAAATAATAATTGTATGGCTACCAGCAAGACTTTTGATTAAATTACGTACATCAATAATTTGTCGGGGATCTAATCCCACTGTGGGTTCATCAAGGACAATTGCAGGTGGATCGTGGACAATTGCTTGAGCAATCCCGACTCTTTGACGATATCCTTTAGAAAGTTTGCGGATTAGTACATGACGTTTATCTGTTAAATTACAGCGTTCCATGGCTGCTTTAACCTTGTTTTTTCTATCCCCAGCACTAACCCCTTTAATACGTGCCACAAAAAATAAAAAACCTTCTACCGACATTTCTGGATATAAAGGTGGATTTTCCGGTAAATAGCCGATTTTTTGCCGTACAGCTAAAGAATTTTCATGGACATCAAACCCAGCAATTCGCGCCGTACCACTCGTAGCCGGGAGATAACCAGTTAAAATCCTCATGGTAGTGGTTTTACCAGCACCGTTAGGTCCGAGAAATCCCAATATTTCTCCTTCCTCAACATTGAAGGTTACATCCTCTATCGCTGAGGTAGAACCGTATATTTTATGCAAATGCTCGACTTCAATCATTTAAATACCACCGATAATGCGACAAATTTATATTAATACCAATGCAAGAGTCAGGAGGACGCTCCGACGGGAGTGATGATTGATTTTTTAACCTTTTACTTTAGTTTATTTATGACCATATGAAAAATATTAGTAAATATTAGTATTTTTTGTGACTTGAAAAACAAGTAAAAAAGAGTATAAAACACTATTTATGTCAGGTTAAAGGTTATAGGTCATAGGTTAAAAACTCCCGTCCTCGTAACTCAATAACAGACGTAGCAGTGCTACGTCTCTACAACAACTCCCGTCCTCCTAACTCCTAACTATTTGTAATGGTTAATTCGACTTTAAATACTACAGTTTATGTCAACCCAGCCATCGGTAACGATAAAAATAATGGTTCAAGGTTGTCTCCTTTTAAAAGTCTTACTTATACGTTAAATACTGTTCGTCCTCCCGTAATTATCCAGTTAGCTCCTGGAACTTATGATGCTACCAATGGGGAAATTTTTCCACTAATTATTCCTAATGGGGTTTGGATGGTAGGTAATGAAGCAACTAAAGGTCAAGGTATTGTCATTGAGGGAAGTGGTGACTATCAAACCAAAAGCTTTGGCTTACAAAACATCACGCTGGTTCTCGCTGATGACAGTCAATTAATGGGTGTTACTATCACTAATCCGGTTAATAAAGGTACGGGTATTTGGATTGATTCGACTAACCCAACTGTTGCAAATAATACCTTTATTCAATGCCGTCGGGAAGGAATATTTATTAGTGGTAATGCTAAACCCGCAATTTTAGATAATATCGTTGTCCAAAATGGTTCCGCTGGATTAGTAATGGCACGTAACTGCAAAGGTGAGATATTGCGGAATGCAATCCGAAATAATCCCATTGGTATCGCTATCAGCGATTTTGCTGCTCCTTTGGTAGCGAATAATCAACTCTCGGAAAACCACACGGGTATTGCTTTATCACGGGAAGCCCGTCCGGTATTAAGATGTAATTCAATTACGAATAATTCATCTGGCGGCTTGCTACTTAATGGTGATTCCACTCCGGATTTAGGTAGTTCTCAAGACCCAGGGAGTAATATTTTTCGCGACAACAAGGAATATGATGTACAAAATGCGACATCAATTAAGTTAATCTCGGCGGGTAATTTCTTAAATCCAACTTTGGTCAAAGGATTAGTGGAATTTGTTGCCGTTACCACCGATAATAATCCCGTACAGCTATCTGTAAATAGCAGTTTTGCCGATTTAAATGGGCATTGGGCAGCACTTTTTATCGAAGCCCTCTACGAAAAAGGATTAATTAGCGGATTTCCCAACGGTACATTTGCACCAGATGCACCGATGACTCGCGCTCAGTATGCGGCGGTGATTTATAAAACTTTTCCAATGCCTTTAACCAATAAGGTAAGTAAATTTACAGATATTCAACCAAACTTTTGGGCTACTTCAGCTATTTATCGCGGTGCTGGGATGGGTTTTATTACCGGCTTCCCCGACGGTTCCTTTCGTCCGGGACAAAATTTAACTAAGGTTCAGGCAATAGTCTCAATTGTCAGCGGCTTGAAGCTCCAAGGAGGCAATCCCAACATTTTGACAATGTATCGCGATCGCGCTCAAATTCCCAGCTACGCCACCAATGCAATGGCGATCGCCACTCAGAAACTATTAGTGGTCAATTACCCGCAAACCGACCAATTGGAGCCTTTACGAGATATCAGCCGTGCTGAAGTCGCAGCATTAATTTATCAAGCCTTGGTCTTGAACGGTAAACATCATGCGATTGTTTCTCCCTACATCGTTAAACCCGATGTAGAGATGACTTCCTTTAGTGATTTAGAAGGACATTGGGCTGAGGCATTTATCCGCAGTTTAGTTAGTCTCAAATTAACTAGTGGTTTTGCGGATGGTACCTACCAACCCGATACACCCATGACCCGCGCTCAATACGCGGACTTAATCGTCAAAGCTTTTAATCCCACTGCAAAACGTTCTTTAAGTGACTTTGTTGACATTACAGCCAATTTTTGGGCATATAAAGCCATTAAAGCCGCAGCAGAAGGCGGTTTTGTCGGAGGATTTAGTGATGGTACCTTTCGTCCCCAAGAAAACGTCCAGCGCTTACAGGTGATGGTTTCCTTGGTCAACGGACTGGGATTACCAACCGCTCATCAATCTACGTTACAAAAGTTTACAGATAGTCAAACCCTTCCCAATTATGCGCGGACGGCGGTTGCAACTGCTACACAACAAAGAATTGTGGTAAATTATCCTGACCCACTTAAAATCGAACCAAATCGGGAAGCAACGCGAGCTGAAGTAGCAGCAATGGTTTATCAAGCACTGGTAGCCATAAAACGCACACCTTCCATCAATTCACCCTATATAATTTTTCCTACAGGCAATTGATTAGTAGAATATATTAACTACAATTATCAGTTGACAGTTATCAGGGAACACTCAGCAGTCAACAGTGAACAATTACCAATTCTAATCACGGATTAAAAAGGATTACACGGATTACACGGATTTTAATTACCCATTACCCATTACCAATTACCAATTACCCATTACCAATTACCAATTACCAATCAGTTAAATTTGAAATACTTGGAAACAGTTCACCGTATCAAAATACACTTTATTTATTTTTGCGATGGTAGCAGAATATATGCCCATCTCCCCTAGTTTCCAACCCATGTTCACCCAAATCTCGGACGTGACTAACAATTTAGCAGTATCCCTGTTAACACATTACAGTTTTGACCTCGGTGGGTATGGTGCCAGCGAGTTAGTCAAGCGTTGGGAAAATCAATATCCGTCTAACTGGGTGCATTTGGGAATTATTGAGGCATTGTATCAAGGACGTTACAAAGCAGTTTCAGTACAGCAGATACTAACTCTTTGGTTAAGAAGAAATTATCCTAGCTATCATTTCAATCTAGAATTTGAGAGCTTAATTTGTAATAAGTTACCCGAAGATTTGAAATGGAATCGCTTGCCACCAGCATTACCAAGCGTGACTAGTAATCCTAATATCAAGGAGATAATTAGGAATTACCAATCATCTCATATACTTAATTCCCCATCTCAAAGAAATATTAGTCAAAATAACCATAGATCAGAGTTGAGGGGTGCTGAAGTCGAAGAAAAATCTAGCAGTCAAAATGTACCGAAAGCACTTCCGCCCTCATCTAGTCGAGTAATTTTATCGACACAAAAATCTCCCACAGCATCGCAAACCTTAACAGAAACGAGAAATCATGTTGTTACCAATTCTCAATTAATATCGGAACAACAAGGAAGACAACAAGAACAATCGGAAACACCTTTTATTTCCAAAACTCTAGCCAAGCTTCTTCCTCCAGCCAGAAATCATCCTCCTATTGAACAATTTACTCCAGAAAAAAGCGATTCCTCAGAAACATTTACCTCGAAGCTGAAAGCCATTGTTGAAAAGTAATGGGTAATGGGGGATGGGTAATGGGTAATGGGTAATGGGTAAATAAGCGCGAGCAATAAATTTATAACTTCTTAATTCTCACTTGGACAACTCTTTCCCAATTACCAATTACCAATTACCAATTACCAATTACCAATTACCAATTACCAATTACCAATTCCCAATTACCAATTCCCTATTCCCTATTCCCTATTCCCTAATTATTTCGGCTTTCAATCCATTATTTTTGAATTGTCTGACTAAGTTGTTGGCTTTATTGCGATCGCTAAATATTCCTGCTTGCATAACTTGTTTTCCTCCTCTGCTGGTACGGAATGCGTCAGAGACGATAAATTTTACTAGTTCCTGCTGTCTGGGAGTTACTGCTTCGACTATTACCCGGTAGCGCAAAGCTGTTTGTGTTGTCGTCGCTTGGATTTTACGTGTGTTTTGGGGAACTCTAGGTGCTGGCATAGTTGTGTTGCCATTGTTATTTACGGGAATTCTAGTGGGTGGTACGGGTAAAAGGGCTGATTCTCCTCTGGGAGCTGGTTCTAATAGTGGTAATGATGAGGGTGTATCTGCTTGGGGTGCGGTAAATTCGATTGTATCTGGCTGCACTTGTACGTGATTAAATTGTTGTTCGTCATCAGTGCTGGGTGTAGGAGTATTTTCGCGGGGTAGGAGAGGTTTGAGTAATCTTGGGGTGGGTGTGGGAGTTGAGGAAAGAGGAGCTTTTATGGGGGCTGCGGCTGCTGTTACGTCTACTTTTCCAGCAATGCGGTTACTTGCTAAATTATTGCCGTAAGCAGAAACTTGTTGTGTGGCAGCTTGGGCATTAATATCATAGCGCCCATTGAAATTGAATTGATTGCCACCCGGACTAGATGAATGACCTAAATCTGGTGTTGCTTTAGCAATTACAACTAAACCGTCTTCTTTGTTGTTGAAGATCGAATTATTTCGTAAAACTGGGCTAGAGGAAGCTTGGATGACAACACCAGTTCTGTTATGTGAAATTTTGTTACCGATTATTTGAGGAGATGCATCCTGAGCAATATTTATGCCAAAGCCGGTATCTTGAAAAGTATTTTGCTCGATTTGGGCTTGAGATGTTCCCGAAATTGTAATTCCATTTGCACCATTGCTGTAAAAATAATTATTCTTGATTTGGGGTATAGCCGTACCTGTGACTGCAATTCCATCTTGTGTAGAACCAGTAAAGGTATTTGCTTCCACTACAGGCTGATTTGATTCAATCCATATGCCATAACCCCGAACATTAGAATTTGTTACGGTTACACCAGTTATATTCGCATTGTCTGTAGCAACAATCGCCACGTTTTTACTACCGTAGAAACGACTGAGATATTCCCCACCTCCTTGAATGATGATATCTTTACCTTGGGTACGAATATCTCCTTCAATAACAATGCCGGATTTAATAATTAAGGGAAATGTTTCTCCCTCTTGGGCGCTATAAGTACCTTTGGCAAGTCTAATTATGGTATTGTTTTTGGCGATTTGCAACGCTTGGGTAATCGTTTTTAAGGGAGCACTTTCACTACCATTTGTACTTGTGTCATTTCCGATACTTGGGTTGACAAACAGTACATTAACCTGAGAAATTGAATTCTCACTGAGGATTTTTCCTTTAGATATTGATGATATTTGAGCAATGGCAACATTTGGGTTAATGTTTAGTAAAGCCGTAGTCAACGCAGTGAAACTTATAGTTACAAATACAACAGAAGATATAGAAGATGTACGCATACAAGATTGGAGATAGGAAGATGATTTTAAGGCTTGAATAATCTGCTTTGACAGAAGATTAGCCTTGTCTAGCCGAGATAAATTAGGGTGGTTAATCACTTTTCTGACACTCCTTACATCCAAAGTGACGTTTTTATACCCTCCCATGGGAGGATAATTATAATCTCAGTAAAATTATTGACTGAACTGTTGGGGAATTGAAATTTTTGATCGATTTCAGATTTTAGATTTTAAATGAGAATAACAAGTATATTTTAATACTTGGGCAAATGCAAGTGAAATACCATACTCGATTCAAAATCTAAAATCGCTAATCCAATGCAGGAGATGACCCGCAATTGCTACTTTTAATAAAAAGCAATTTAGTACAAAAAATCAACGATGATCACAACATTAGGAACATGAACCAGGCTGACTGTTACGATGAAGACAATAATGGGGTTGTTGTAATGGTCGAGCCATACAGCCAAAAGGAACAAGTGCAACAAGTTGTGCTGCGGATTTTAGACGCAAATTTAGATCGTACTCGTGAAGGTTTGCGAATCATCGAGGAATGGTGTCGTTTTGGCTTGAATAATAGCGATTTGACACGGGAATGTAAGCATTTAAGGCAAGAGGTAGGATTATGGCATACTGCTGAATTAAGAGCAGCAAGGAATACTTTAGGTGATGCAGGTACAGAACTAACTCATCCGCAAGAAGAACAGCGTGAAAGCGTCAAATCGGTGTTACAAGCCAACTTCTGTCGAGTACAAGAAGCTTTACGGGTGATTGAAGAATACGGTAAGCTTTATAGTCTGGGTATGGGTAAAGCTTTTAAGCAAATCCGTTATCGAGTTTATACTCTCGAAAGTAATTTGATGGGCTTTACTCGATATCAACAACTTTTGCGATCGCGTTTGTATTTGGTCACCTCCCCCAGAGAAAATTTACTAGAGACTGTAGAAGCTGCGCTCAAAGGTGGACTAACGCTGGTACAGTATCGGCAGAAAACAGCTTCGGATACTGTGCGTTTGGAAGAAGCTAGGAAGCTTTGCCAGTTGTGTCACGCCTATGATGCTTTATTTTTGGTCAACGACCGGATAGACTTGGCTTTAGCAGTAGATGCCGATGGTGTGCATTTGGGACAACAGGATATGCCGATATCTCTAGCCCGTGATTTACTAGGTCCTCATAAGTTAATCGGTCGTTCTACCACAAATTCGGATGAAATGCAACGGGCAATTACCGAAGGTGCCGATTATGTTGGTGTGGGACCAATTTACGAAACTCCCACTAAAGAAGGTAAGCCAGCGGTGGGATTGCAATATATTAACTATGCCGTGAAAAATTGTCCAATACCCTGGTTTGCAATTGGTGGAATAGATCCGAATAATCTTAATGATGTAGTTGAAGTTGGAGCAAAGCGTGTAGCAGTAGTACGAAGCATCATGGAAGCAGAGCAACCAACTTTAGTAACACAATATTTTTTATCACAATTACACCGTCCTCAAACAGTAGATAATAAGTTAAAACTGTATGACCAGTCTTGAGTTACAAGTAAACGGAGAAATCCGTAACTTTTCTAAAGAAACTTTTTTACCCGATTTACTCATAGAATTAGGTTATAATCCCCGCCTAGTTGCTGTCGAGTATAACGGCGAAATTTTGCATCGTCAATATTGGGAACAAACCAAAATCAAACAAAATGACCGTTTGGAAATAGTTACTATTGTTGGAGGAGGGTAATCAGTTATCAGTTATCAGTTATCAGTTATCAGTTAAGAATTATTTGATTTTGTTTATTTATTCAAATTGATAATCAAGATGTTGGGTGAGGAGGAAAATATAATTTTTCAATGTAAACTATATTTTTTGTTTATCTAACCTAACTTATAATTAATCTATAATTAATCATTCATTTAATTAACGACTCTTTTTAATCCTAATCTTTTTAGTACTATTGATAATAGTAATGATATTGTAAGTAATATTATCCAACCGATAATTTTAATTATAATTATTTGAGTTAGGTTGAAGTTAGCTTCACTGAATAATTTGGTTCCAATTGACAAAAAGATTTGGGCTAAAATACCATTTATACAAAATATTCCTAAACTGTATTTTGATAATAGTTTAGTTAATTTAACAACGGGTGATGGCAAGTTTTTTTCGTTGATGGATGCAAAACAGATAAACATTGCTGGTACGCTGAAAATACAGGAAAATGCAGCATAATCGAAGGGACGAAGAGAGTTTTTTAACACTAAAGTTAAGATTGTATACTCTATCATCATAATTGCGGCTGTAAAGCACAAAATTAGAATTTTATTTGTTTTAGTTAAGGAACGGGATTTAATTTCTATCCAAGATAAATTTTTGTATAAATATATTCCTAAAGCGATATAAACAAACCAATAAATAATTAAAATACGCTCCATTTTGATTAAAAATGTCAATACTTGATTTCCGAATAAACCGCAAATAGTAGCATAGATAAATAAGAAAACTAGTCCTTGAATTGCAATAGTAATAAAAATATTTGTTTTTTGTTGATTTAACCAACTACGGATAAAGTAAAAAATTATCATTAATTGCAAAATTATTAGCAAATAATAAGCACCTGTAAATATTTCTCCTGTAAACATTGCATTGATAATTTCTGTAAAAGAGTTTCCATTTATAGCTTTTAATAATGCTGCAATTCCGAACCAAAACAGAGTTGGAATTCCCAAACGAATTAATCTTTTTTGCAATAAAGGTAAGGTTGAATTTATTGAAGATTGAGCAATCTGACGTTCAAAAAGTAGAAATGAAATAGTCAAAAAAACTGGAACACAAAATCTTAAAGGAGCAAATAAAATTTCTAAAATTCCATTACTTGCGACAAAAGCAGAGTGAGGTAAAAAGATTGCGTGATATGATACTACCGCAGTAATACTGATTGCTTTGAGAAATTCCAAGAAAAAAAGTCTGTCCGAAACTTGAGCATTCAAGGGGGCTTTTATTTGCTCTTTCATATTAATGAAACAGAAAACAGTAAGAAAAACCTAACTTCTGACTACACAGGAGTAAAAGCTCTGCGTTCCTTTGCGTTAAAAATATATATAATTAATATAATTATTTAAGCCATATTTAAAGAACGTTTGACTAGATTAATTAACAATCGAGGAATTCTACCCCTAGAAAATAGAGATAATCCAATGATATAAATTATAATTAATAAAATTGGCTGAACAACAATTAGTAAAGATGTAGATAAAGGAAGATTAATTACAGTAAATAGTGCGAAAATGATAGTCAAAGTTGGTAGCATGACTGGTTTAAATAACTCCGCAACATTCCATTTTGCAGTACGACTCATTGCAAACCAAAACCAAATACTCGCACCGACACCCATAACTAAAGCAACTGCGATCGCAACTCCTGTAACTCCTCCCCAATAAGCTCCGAGGAAGAAAGCTGGGATAGAAAGGGGAACTAAAACCCAATTAATTGCAGCATTAATATTTGGCTTATTTATAGCATTCAAAGCTGTACCGAGAATCGACATGAAACCTCTAGCATAAGCGAAAATCATAACTATTTGAAAGATGCTTACTGCTGGTGTCCATTGCTCACCATATACTAAGGGAATAATCCAAGGTGCAATAACAAACCCTATACCGTAGACAGCCGCATACAGTACAGCATAGATTTCCAACATTCGACAAAGATAAGTTTTTCTACCTTCATTATCTCGTTGTGATAATACTGAAAAATTGACTCGATTAATCTGGGAGAGAGCAAATGTTGGTAACATAGCCAATTGATAAGCCATATTATAGTAACCTAAAGATTTCGCACCAATTAATCTACCGATGATTAAATTATCGGAATTAGTATTAGCATAAACGGCTAAATTAATCCCAATTAAACTGCTAATATAAGTTCTAACTTCGCGGATAGCTTCTGAATCTGGTTTGATATTATATTCAAAATTATATTGACTAAAATAACGTTTGCATAAAGCATCAACTAATGACATGGCAATTTCTGCAACTGCAAAAGACCAAATTCCACCTCCTAATAATGCACAAATTACCGCACCACCAAAACGTGCAAATCCCGAAAAACTATCGGTAATTGCTAACTCACGGAATTTCATTTGACGTTGTAATACAGCACCATGAGAACCCGCTCCCGCACCAATTAAAAATACCAAAGATACAACTAATGTTAAGGGAAAAACTAAGGGTTCACCGAAAAATTTAGCTAGGGGAAATCCAGCTATTGCTTGAATAATAAACATCACAATCGAGATATTTACACCCAAGCTATAAACTGCATTTACTAATTTTTTATTATCCAAACCCCGTTGAATTAATACTGAGGCAATTGCAGCATCTTTAAACAGTGCTGAAAGTGTCGTGACAATCAACACCATACCCCAAACACCGAAGTCATCAGGCGATAGCAAACGCGCTAAAAATATTTGAGCAAGCAGTTGAGATACTTTTGCAAAACCGAAACTAGCAGTCAGCCACAGACTACTTGTAGCTATTTTTTTTGTACTAATATGAGTCATTTTTAAAAGTTAGGAGAACTGGATTTGACAATTACCAATTACCAATTACCCATTACCAATTATAAATAACCGAATGGGGTGTTTTACGTTGAGCTAATTCTATTCCTTTGCTTCCTAATTTTTCTCTTAATTGCTTGTCTTTACACAAGCGAATTAATGCTTGAGATATTTCTTCTGGGGAATCTGGACTTACTAATAAACCGTTTTCTTCGTGGTGTACTGCGTCTTCTACACCACCTATACGAGAAGCGATGACTGGTTTACCAAAATAACCGGCTTCTGCATAAACTATTCCAAATCCTTCGATACTCGCTTTTTGAATATCAAAAAATGTCAACATTGCAAAAATATCACTTGCTGCATAATAATTTGCTAAGTCTTCATCGGGTACAAATCCAGCAAAATGTACTCTTTCTTTTACTTGTAATAGTTCAGCTTTCTGTTCGAGTTCGCTTTGCATTTTTCCTCTGCCACAGATTATATAATGAACATCTAAATCTTGATTTACAAGCGGATTTAAATTTTCAATTACTCTTCCAAACCCTTTACGTTTTACTAATCTTCCTACGGAAAGAATAACTATTGCATTTTCTGGAATATTGAATTTTTGACGAATATTTAATCGTGCATTTTCCAGATATTGTTGATTTTTAGCTTGATCACCAAATTTTTCTGGTCTAACTATGGGATTAATAACGTAAGTTGAGGTATTAAATTGAAATTTTTCGCTGAGATAATCTCTTGTAAATTTACTATTACATACGATACCTGTAGCTCGTTGTAAAGTTAATTCAAATAGTTTTTTTAATAAAGGATTACGCAAGGGACAAAGAATATCATCACCGTGTAAATAAATAAAAAAGTTAATTGGTAAAAGATAACTTAATAACAAAATTGCCGGAAAATCGTAACCATGTCCCCATTCTATATAACGATAGCGGTAGCGAAAATACAGTTGAATTGCGAAAACAAACGACCAAAACATATTCAGAATTTGCTTGATAACTGCTCCCAAACCAAACATACGTGGAATATTCGGTAAATACCAACGATGTACAGAAAAATCTTGAACTTGATCAAATTCTTTATCACCTTGAAAACTTGCCGCTAACATAATTATTCGTTCAGGATTTTGCAAACAGCGGTTATATACATACTCTTCAATTCCACCTTCCTTTGGTAAAAAGGTACGCGAAACAACTAAAATATCTCGATAATAGGCTGCTTCTTTACTTCTAGAACTCTCAATGTGTGAAATATTTTGCATAATAGTGATTACTCATTTAACACTCTAAAATCAACCATATCTCTGTGCTTCTTTCCTCTGCGCCCTCTGCGCCTCTGCGGTTTTTTTATCATATTTCATACCTTGAATAATAGCGGCAAATCTAGAACAAGTTTGCTCCCAATAATAGTAATTAGCGACTTTTTTACGTCCTGCGGCTCCCATTTGTTCGATTAAATCGGGATTTTCAATTAATTTAGAAATAGCTTGAGCTAAAGCTTGAGAATCACCGGGTGGAACTAATAAACCATTTTTCCCATCTTCTACTAATTCCGGCATTGCAGTTACATTAGTTGTAATTATTGGTAATCCATAATGCATCGCTTCTAAGAAGACAATTCCAAAGGTTTCTTGAAAGGAAGGTAAAACAAAAATATCGCTAGAAGCATATAATTGTTTAATATTATCTTGGTCTGCACCATCATGAAATACTACACAATCAGTTAAATTAAGTTTGTTGACAGCATTGTTTAATTGATTGTAATAACTAGAATTATTTTTACGATTTCCTACTAAATGTAGGGTAAAATCTTGTCTTTCTATTTGAGCAAAAGCTTCTATTAAATAAACTATACCTTTCCTGGGAACATAATTACCCACACATAAAATTTTCTTACTATCTTTATTCTCAAATAATTTACGTTCTTGAGGTAATTGAAATTTCTCTCTATCTAATCCTGGTGATAAAACATGAACTGATTCCGGATTAATTCCCACCGAAACAATCTCACTTTTAGAATATTCGCTACTGGTAACGATTAAATCAGCAAAAGACAATCTAAATTGTTCTATGTATTTATTGATTAACCTTCTAATTACAAATTTATCGTTACTTTTATAACCATAGAAAAGATGCACTAAAACAACAATTTTACCCTTCCTAAATACACGTTGAATGAAATTTGTCAATAATAAATATTTACTAAAATAATGGTCTTCAACTAAAATTCCCTTGTATTTAAACAAAAATATCGCAAATATTAAAGATGCCAAAATATCCCCAATAATTGGTATCTTTCCCAACCTTAAAAAATGCCTTTTTTCATGTAAACTAACATATTCTTGCTCCCAACCGAGTTTTTCCAAATATTGTGAGAGTTGATAATTATAAAGTTCTCCTCCTGTTTGAGGAGGTTTCGCACCAGTTAAAAAGAAAACTTTTTCCATAAAAAACCAAATTGTATTTTATTGTTTCTACCTTGTTAAAGGCACAGCCTCTGAAATTGCATTCCCAGACAGTACGAAAAATACCTCTCTATCTTCTTATCCTCTGCGTACTCTGCGCCTCTGCGGTTTTTTTTAAACCAGTAAATTCCATCATTCCTCGTGCATAACTTTCCAAACTACAGTTATCACAAACCCAATTATTTCCCTTACTCAAAAAGTCTTTTGTACTTGAATTTTTAGCAACATTAATAATAGTTTGAGCTACCTGCAATGAATCATCAGGATTAACAGTCCACTCAGGAGCAAAATTCTGTAAAATCTCGTTAATACCACCCGTATTGCTACCAACTACCGGAATACCACAAGCGATTGCTTCGACAACCGTGCGTCCAAAGGGTTCCCTGGGTGCGAGTGTAACAACTATGTCTGCGTGTCTGTAGTAATCTTGAATATTCAAAACCGGAGGTAAAATTGTAAAACGGTCTGCAACACCTGCATTATTGGCACTTTCAAGTAAATCTCGACTGTAAATTTTTTCGGGAGATTGGTCTTCACCTATTATTACACCGTGATAATTATCACCCATTTCCTTTAAGTGAGCTAATACCGGAATTAGCGATCGCAAGTTTTTATCGTTGATAATTCCAGGTTTATTAATGCGTGAAGGAGTCAGCATTATCCGCGCTCCGGAGTCTATAATCGGTTTTAAGTTGTCTGGAGCAGCGCTGTTGTCATTTTGATTAAACTTTTCTAAGTCAACTGGTTGATAAAGAATTCCGCGAATATCCGGCATTAAACCACGGATATGTGCTGCTGTAAATTGTGAATTACAAATAGCTCCGGGTGCAAGACTGGTAAAAGCAACTTTTCTCGCTAGATATCCTAAATAATTATGAGACAGCGCTAAGTCGTGACAAAAATGATATATTTGACGACGACTGAGACGAAGGGATGGTGCGAATAATGTCAGGATTGGTAAATAACTCCGCCAAACTAGATTATCAAGTAATAAAGGATAATGTTTTGGTTGTTTGTTTACCCATTTTAAGGCAGATTTAAGAAATTCATTAGAATTATCAGCTTCAATTAATTCAATACAAGACTCTTGATTTGCATCTTTAAAATACTTTTCCATAAAAGAACCTTTATGGATTAAAATACACAATTGCTCTGATGCTTGAAGACGAGCAAAACCCATCGCTAACATCAACAAACTGACTGTTGTACCGCCTAAAGAATTACAGTAAGCTGGAATAATCATCAGTTTTTTACCGATGTTTTTTTCGGAATTAAATGTTTGATTTGGACTTAATAAAGTAGTCATTAGATTTGAGATTTTAGATTACTCCAGAACTTACGCAATTGTCATAATACTCAGTTGATGCGTGACAGTACAAAACTTATTATTTTCCGGCATTTCTCAAAGTGTCACACACCCTACAATCTTTTATTTTAGATTTTAGATTATTTTTAAAACTGAAAATTATCTGATTTCTTACCTGTTAATTGTGGTTTAATACCTGTTAATTTGAAGCGCAAATAACGACGCAATCCTAAAGTTAGATAAATTTTACCTTCATGAGGGGATAAAGCACATATACTTCTTCTTACCAGTCTTTCTGATGTATCTTTAAAACTGTGACCAATCGCGATACCTTCTTGCAAAGTCATCCAAATTATTTGTAAGGTTTGGGTTAATGAACCACGATTCGATTGCAGTATTTTGAAACTACGGTAATCTATATCTCGTCGAATATCAAAACGTTGATTTATACCAACTTTTATGGCAGCATTATTAATGCAATTAGCGGTGTCTTCACGCTGTTTAATTAAATAATTAAAATTAGCGCTATTCGCTTGTACATTATTGCCATGCTTACGATAATACATCAACGGTTCGTTGATTTTGCCTATTTCTCCATAAAATGGTATAGTCGCAGTTAAATAAGTATCGTTACCATTGGGTTGTTTAGGGAACGGTAAGACTTTTTCTAATACAGAACGTCGGTATGATAACGCAGAAGTGACAGCCCAAGCATATCTTCCCCATTGCAAAAGCAAGGGTTTAACATCACCTTGATTAAAAAATGTTGGATCTCGACCAATAATTCCCCCTTCAGCATCAATTGTAGTTCTTCCGTGAGATATTTGTACCCAATTAGGATGTTGATTAAACGCGGCAACAACTTTTGCTAGTTTATCTGGATAAAAAATATCATCTGAATCTAGAAAACAAATAATTTCACCTTTGGAACGAGCATATCCTACATTAGATGCTGCAACTTGTCCTGCATTTTCCTGAAATATTGCAATTAATTTATCTTGATAACTTTCAATAATTTCTCGCGAATTATCTGTAGAACCATCATCTACAACTATTAATTCAAAATTGCGATAGGTTTGATGCAATACACTTTCAATTGCTTTTTGAATAAAACGACCGTAATTATAATTAGCAATAATCACGCTGACTAAAGGATTTTGATTTGTAGAATCTGTATTCATTTGATTTTTCATTATTTTTCAAGTAATTTCAGTTAATTGTTCAATATGTAATATTTATCAGTAAAACATTTAACTATTTTATATCTTTATCTCATATTTCATAAATTTAATTAACCATATTTATTACCTCTATTTAATTCTTCCCTTTGCGCTCTCTGCGTCTCTGCGGTTATTTTTTTAGTAATTCTTATTTCGATAACTACGCAACATAACGCAAAGCAAACTAATAGGTAAAACCGGCATTTCTAACTCCATTGTGAGGAATGTAAAGCTAAAAAGTACAAAGACGAAAAGACATGAAGGTCGGTCATATCGCGTTTTATATAACCACCATAATAAGGATAACCAAAAGGTGAGAAAAAACCCAGTACCTAACAAACCTCCTCTATAAAGTAAGGTTCCTAAAATAAAACTATGAGTCCCAACTTTTGCCGGCTCGTATCCTGGTAAAACTCCTTCTCCATTAACTACATGACCAAAAATTAATTGTGAATTATCCGCATTTTCTATACCTTTCATTGTCAATCTATAGATTTCACTTCTAACTTCCGTCGAATCTGCACGAGCATTTGCAGTTGCTTCGGCAGTATTTGTGATTTTATCTATTACCGCATTACTAATAATAGGAACCGATAAAGAACTAAAGCTGACAATTGCCAATAATCCGCAAACAAATGCTGGACCAAAAACCTTACCAGTTGTAAATAAATATCGCAAACCTAAAACAATTGGTAAACCAACCCAAACCGCACGAGTTCCACTTGTCAACAGTAAAAAAGCTGAACCAAATAATAAGAGAAAAGACCAAAGACGGTTTTTAATATCCAACGATAACAAACTCACAAAACCCATTACCAAAGCTAAAGCTTCGGGCCCAGGGAAAAAATATACATAACGAACTAATCCTCCAATCGATTCATCCGTGGGAAAATAAGGCATTAAAAAATTACTATTCCCATCTCCGGGTTCGTATTCTCCCGATTTACCCGTGAGTAATCCATAAATGGAACGAGGAGGTATATAATTTGCTTGATCTAAACCAAAATAAATTACCCCCCACATCAACAACATCATCGCGATCGCAATCGAAAAAGACCAAAAAACAACTTGTTGGCGAATACGTATTTTTCGATCTTGAACATACCACAGCAATAAACCGAAGCAAACTATATTATTTATAGGTGAGATAACAGCATTAAAATTGAGTCGAGTACCCTGAGCTTCTCGATAAAAATATCCAACGATTAAAACATATAACCCGTAACCAATAATTCCGATGACAGCAGCACTCGGAGGCTGTAAACGGATTTCTCTTTTTTCACGCAATTCATAAATAATAATACCCGCGACTAAAAAGACAAAATATAGTCTCCAACCCCACATCCACCACAAGGGAATCAAGGTAATGTAACCACAAACAATTTTTTCTGATTGCGTTAGTTCTCTGCAACGAATCCAAATTCCGGAGAATAAACTATCACAATCAGTGGTCTTTTTAGCAGCAGGTTTAAACTTTGTTTGCTGATTCATTAATTAACCTACTTACTGTACTTGAACAATATTTTGTCCGTACATATAACCTTGCGCTCTTGTTTCTAGTCCGTTAACTACTAATCCCGCAATTTCCGCTTTGTGTCTGGTTAATTGTTCAATACTGTCGTAGAAACAGTTACGATGGCTGGTTGTGGAACGAACTACAAACAGTACTTTGGATATTACTTTTGCGAGTAATGCTGCTTCTGGTGTCAAAGTAACCGGAGAACTATCTACTAAGACATAATCATATTTACCATTAGCTTGGACATAGTTCAAATACTGTTCAAATTCTCCACGAGCCACAAATTCAGAAATTTTATCTTCTGGGATATTCACCGATAATAAATCTAAATTAGGACGGACTTGGTTTTGTGTAAATCGCGAATCCCAATTTTTTTGTGGCTGATAACCTAAAGATTCTGAAAGTTCTGTTTTCCGAAAATCTCCATCCACAACTAATACTTTAAAACCCAAACTGATCAACGCATTCGCTAATCCTAAAATAGTTGTAGTTTTACCTTCCCCGGTAGTAGCACTAGCAATCATTAACCGTCCGGAATCTAATTGCATTAAACTAACCGCAGAAGCTAATCGTTGAAACTCGATTTCTCCCCCAATTTGGTCTAATTTCCCACCAATATTTTTAATATAAGGAACATTCGCCAATACCGGAATATTGGTTTGTTGAATATCTTTGGGACTGAGTAAGGGGTTGCGATTTTCCAAAAACAGCGCGATCGCAGCGCTACCGAAACCAGAAGCTAGTAATGCTCCAAGTATCATTAATCTTAATTTCGGTCCTGCTGGTTTGGTATCTATAGTTGGTTGATCTAGTACTTGAACACTGGGATAAGCGCTGAAAGCACCGAGCTTTGCTTGTTCTGCTTGGGCTACTACCCCGTTATAAACCCCTTCGGCAATATCATATTGTCGTTGCAGTTCTAGTAGTTTCCCTTGCTTTTGGGGTAAAGAATTTAACTTTGCAGCCAATTTATCAATAGCCGGTTGCAGTTGTTGGGCTTTTTCCTGCATTCCCATAGCCTGACTTTCTGCCAAAACCATCTGTTCGGCTAAACCTGCTGTATTTTCGCCGATTGCATTATCAACCCCAGGGACATTACCTGTAGAATCGGTAACATATTGTTGCAGTCGGTTACTTAACACATTTTGCTGATATTGTAAATCCTGAACTTGGGGATGATCAGTGGTTAACTTACCTCTAGCTTCCACCAGGGCAACTTCAACTTCGCTTAATTTATCCCTAATTAACTGATATTCCTTTAATTCTTTGAGTCTTACAGAACTTACCGCCGCAGCTGGGCTCAAAGCTACACGAGAAGATAGCATCCTCACTCTCGCTTGAGATGCTTGGGCTTCAGCGATTGCTTGGGCTTGTTCTGTATTCAAAGTATTCATCGCTGCAATAATCTCTTTGGTCTGCTCATCTGAGTTAACCAAATTGGAACTTTCGCGGAATTCACTGAGAGCTTTTTGTGCTACAAGCAACTTTTGTAAAGCCTGTTTTACTTCATTTTGCATGAATTGCGATCGCTGTTGTGCTTCATCAAGCCTTAACTCTTGTAAGCGATTGCGAAAGGCTGCAATTAATGCATTTGCCCGCTGTGCAGCTAATTCTGGACTAGAACTCTCAACATTAAGGGATATCACCGTCGATTCTTTTTCCGGAGAAACCTTAAAAATTTTCTTAAAATTACTTAACCGAGAAAACTGATCTTTCTCGGGGTCTTTTTCCCATACTTCTTTGATTACATGGTCGCTCATCGCGATCGAAGATAGGATATTCAACGGGTTAAGCTGTTGAGAAAAGACTACCCCTTCATCTCGAACACTACCTAATTTACCCAAATCTGCATCACTATTATTAGTTACATTGGGTAATATCAACTGTGCTTGGCTATTCCAAATCCGAGGTGTTGTTTTGATGTTAAATGCAGTTATGCCCAACACCAAAACATTCCAAGCCACAAGCAGTTTCCAATGTCGCATGACTATTTTGGCAATTCTATTCATCGTAACAGTACCCTCCAAACATCTAAATCTGGTTTTTGAGTTACAATTTGTTCTTCTACCTTGTGCATCCTCAAGACCGTACCGGATATATCTGCATTAAATGTTCAGCTAATTTTGGCTGGTCAAATATCTGTCCTTTAAAGCTAGGTGGTGGAGATTTTATTGCTTGCTCTAAATTATTCAGAGTCGTGCAATAAGGTATTCCTAGTTTCTCTACTCCTTGAGCAAACCATAGCTGATGGTCGTCGATGTGCTCTTTGTAACGAGCTAAACGCGGTACCAAAATAAAACTTGCTCCTTGGGCTGCTAATCCTCGTGTTAAACCTTGCCCTGCATGGGATATAACCAGGCGAGACTCTTCTATTGTTTTCATCAACAAATTAGTCTCAACTATTGGTATAGTTTTCACGTTCATGTATTTTGCGAGGGCAGATACATCGGTTGTTCCGTGCTGCACAAACAGACTTTCGGAAATCACCCCGGTGTCTAAAAGACTGTCCAACCAAGCAATTGCCCTATCAAAGGAAAAGGGTATGGTTCCTAATGTAACAGTAATCATTAGTTTTAAATGAGAGTGACTTTTATACCTTAGAAAGAGCCTCTAAGCGTATCCTTTAAAAATTGCTTTGGGGTACTTGTGGCATAAATTCGGCCACTGTACATAAAATTCATCACTAAATTTATAAACCAATTTTCCAGATAAACTCAATTCTTCCGAGCGAGAGATACTCTCCACATACACAAATCGTTTACCAAATAACTTGGCTGCAATCGCAAAACCAACGGCAATACTAGCTCCCGTTGAAATTACTATGTCAGGTTGTTCCGAATAGACTATCTTAAATACCCGAGGAATGTTCTGCCAAAATGCCAATACATCCCTAGGAGCCTGATAAGGCAACCAATGAACTTTTTCTCCATTCTCTAGTAATTTTGTATCTTTCTTCCAGTCAGTTACCCATACTCGCTCATGATTGCACCAAAAAGATTCTAGCCTCCTCATGGTCGAAAAATGACCCCCAGAAGTACATACCAATAGTAATTTCATAGACTTTTAACCCTTTTATCCTTGACACAGAAACACACTTAAACTAAATTTTTGAGCAAAATCCCAAGATAAATTTGTCAAGCTGTTTTAAGCATTTTCTATTATTCAACCGTTAAAGAATTTGTCAAGCTTAACTCCCCCATTAATCGTAAAGCAGATTTTTCACTTCAGACAGATACGGCAAAAAAATTAGTACAGCAAAATTTCTGATTATTTAGTTTATTACTTACGGATGATTCTCAGCATAACTCACTTGAACCATGTACTTGCTTGACGTTTTATCCAAACAAGTCCCCATAAGTAATAACTCATAGAAAAATTTATCTTAACTGTATTAGCCGATTGACGCGCAACAAACATCATTATTTCCACTACTAAAGCAAGTGTTCTTTACAGAACTTTAATATAAACCTTAACGTAATTAACACTCAATTGAGTTGACTTCATCAAATCTTTAATTATAAATGGTAAGCCATAGTGTACTAGTATAAAATTATATGTAATCCTATGTTGTTTCTAATACCATTAGAGAATAGTATTTATTATTTGCTTGAAAAAAAATAAGTATAAATTACTACGCAAATGGCTTGTGAGATGAAAAACATATATAACCGAAAAATGAGTATTTTTTAATACTGTGTATCTACCGAATTAATTGCAACATTGGTAGTGTTCGGGTATCGCTCTCTGGTGAGAAGTAGTCGAGAAAAACTTCATTTTCCTTGGGGGTGAGAAGTCGGGTTTTTTTAAGTTAAAAATCTCTAAAGACAAGACAATCATTATCAAAACCCGACTTCTGATTGTGTATATTTGAGTCAGAGTTTATTCCTAATTCTTCGCAAGGTACGGTTATCAACAGTGGATTTCCCTCCAAAGATTACTGTTAAACCATAGTGAGAAACGATAAATTTAGAATGTAACCTAAAAATAATAGTAAAAATGCCAATCAGATATATTGATGTGAATTAAGCAATATATTTTGTAAACATTGGCATCAGACGTAAATAATCTTGTTTTTCAACTTGCCGTATCATGCGTAAAAAAATACAAAGTGTCATCAAACCGTTGTTTAAATCTTTTTTAGTTGCCTTCCTTGTGTTTACGCTGGTATTTAGCCAAACATCAGAAGCGCTAGCTGCTCGCAGCGGTGGTAGAATTGGTGGCGGTTCTTTCAGAGTACCTTCATCATCTCCTCGTACCTACGCTCCTCCGGGAGGTGGATACGCTCCTTATCCCGGTGGTGGATTTGGTTTTCCTTTCCTATTTCCTTTTTGGGGCATAGGTGGAGGATTTGGGGGTTTATTTGGAATATTGATTTTCTTTGCTTTAGCTAACTTTGCAGTACAAACCTTCCGTCGAGTTGCGAGTGGTGGAGAGGGAGAAGTAGGTTACAGCAGCAACCCGACAATTTCCGTAACTCGCTTACAAGTAGGTTTACTAGCTCAAGCTCGTGAATTGCAAACCGAACTAAATCGTCTAGCCGAAACTGCTGATACCGAGTCTCCAGAAGCTAGAGCGCAAGTTTTACAAGAAGCCAGCCTTGCTTTATTGCGTCATCCAGAATATTGGGTTTACGCAGGTGGTAACACAAATCAAGCCCGTTTGAATTCCGCAGAAGCAGAATTTAACCGTTTAGCATTAGCCGAGCGCAGCAAATTCACCGAAGAAACATTATCTAACGTCAACAATCAGTTAAAAGAAGCTGCATCCAACAAAGGTTTACCATCTACCGGCGAATTAGAAAATCCCACCGATTTAATTACTCAAGGACCCGGAGAATATATAATTGTTACCTTACTTGCAGCAACTTTAGGTAAAACCGAAGTTCCCAATATAAACAGTGCCGACGATTTACGTCAAGCACTACGTCAATTTGGTAGCATCCCCAGTGATAAACTGCTAGCTTTCGAGATTTTGTGGACTCCCCAAGCACAAGGTGATACTTTGACTAGCGATGATTTACTAGCAGAGTATGCTGATTTGAAATTAGTTTAGGGGTTAGTTAAAAGTGAGGAGTTAGGAGTTAAGTAGGTGGGCATAAATATTTATCGTTGAGACAAGGCAGAAGGCAGAGGGCAGGAGGCAGAAGGGAAGAGGTTTTTGGGCAACTTTACGTTTCGTTACATACTTTTGTTTTTTAGTGCCTACCTACTTAGGAGTTAGGAGTTAATTGCCCCCCATCCCCCCATCCCCCCATCCCCCCATCTCCTCACTCTCCCCCTTGCTTAACGGGAATCTCAATTAAAAATTCCGTACCTTTACCGAGTTCCGAAAAACAATTTAACTCTCCGTGGTGTCTATCCACAACAACTTGATAGCTGATTGCTAATCCTAAACCAGTCCCTTTACCGACTGGTTTTGTTGTAAAGAAGGGGTTAAACATTTTTTCCCGTACTTCTTCTGTCATACCTAAACCGTTATCGGCAATATATATAGCTATCCGCTGGGGATTTAAGATTTTTGTAGAAATCGTAATTTGGGGAGTTAAAAATGGGCTATTTTTATTGATATGTAACTTTTCTTCTAATACATCAATGGCGTTAACAAGTAAATTCAGAAATACTTGATTGAGTTGCCCTGCGTAGCATTCTACTAACGGTAATTTACCGTATTTTTTAATCACTTCAATTTCGCAACGTTTTGGTGTTTCTTTGAGACGACTTTGAAGAATCATCAATGTACTTTCGATACTTTCATGAATATCCACTTTCTTGTAATCTGCTTCATCCAAACGCGAGAAAGTACGCAGTGATAATACAATTTCTCTAATGCGTTCAGAGCCTGTTTGCATTGAGGAGAGAATATTTGGGAAGTCTTCTTGTAAGAATTCTAACTCAACGTTTTCAATTTCCTCTTGAATGACTGCTGGAGGATTTGGATATTCTGATTGATAAAGTTCTACTAGATGTAATAAGTCTTCAAGGTAATTTTTAGTGTATTCTAGATTACCGTGAATAAAGTTAACTGGATTATTAATTTCGTGAGCAACACCAGCTACTAATTGACCTAAACTGGACATTTTTTCTTTTTGTATCAGTTGGGTTTGAATATATTGTAGTTGCTTGAGAGTATCTTCTAAATCTTGAGTTCGTTCTTTAACTGTTGTTTCTAAAGTCTGATTATAAAATTCTAATTTTTCTCTAGCTTCTGCTTGCTCTTTTAATAAATGCTTAACTCGTAAAATCAACTGATTCAGAGAATTTGCTAATACCCCAACTTCATCATTTGTAGTTACAGGTACTTGTAAATCAAAGTTTGAGTTATTAGTCGTTTCTTCGGCAATATCGGTTAACTTTTTTATCGGGCGAGTAATAGTTTTAGTAGTGTAATATGCTAAACAAATTGCCAATACCACAGATATAAAATTGGTGATAAAAACTATGAAACGACGAGTTTCTAACGCTTGTAATAAACCTGCATCAGCTTCTTTGTCTCCTTCCTCAGCAGTTTCAGCTAATTCACTTAATTCATCTGATATAGTATCAAATTGGAGTGCTATAGAACTATTACTAAAATCCAAGAGTTGTTGTTCAGCAGCTTCGATTTGTTCTGGTGATTTAAGATTTGCCACATCTATCTGATTGATTAATCTATCAACCTCTTGAAAGTAAACTTTTGGTAAACCTTCATAAGTTTTCAAAAACTTAGATACTGTCTGATAATATTCTGGATATTCTGTCAACAAGTCTTTACTCAAAGATTCAAGTTCATCCCAGGTTTCTTTCGCATCCGACTTGTGTTTGAGAAAAACAGCGTATTCTTTTTGTAAATCTTGCGGTTTTTCCAGTAATGGAATTAATTGCTGCTGATGAATTCGAGCTTGTAAAAATGCAGATTTTAGTTCATTAAATAATTCAACTTGTTCATCTACATATCGCTCCTTTTTCACAGCCTGTTCTTGATAATAATCACCAATAAACGTTCCCGTCACCGTACCCAATACACCCACACCAATCGCGATCGCATAACCAAAACCGATTTTTTGAGCAACATTCAAACGACAAAACCAAAAAATACGCTGATATAAACTCTCAAGTAAGGCATGAGAAGCTATACCTAATTTATGATATTTACTTTCCGGATATTGATTCATACATATGTATTAAAGTCTTTAATTATAATTTTCCCAAATTAAAATAGATAATTATCAAATAACAAGAAAAATTCATTAAAAAAGATTACCGTACAGACGTAGCACTGCTACGTCTCTACAACTCCTCACTCCCCAACGCAACTCGAAAACCACATATTCTTAAACCACCTTCAGGTTCATTCCAGCTACGACTAGCGCTACGACAACTTTCTGGGCTGAAACTCCATGAACCTCCGCGAAGTACTCGACGATGTACATCTCCCCCGAATTCCCAAACTGTTCCGTCTGTGGGTGCATCATAATAATTTTTATGCCAGGAGTCAGCGCACCATTCCCACACTTGCCCGTGCATATCATATAATCCAAAATCGTTAGCTACACCAAAACTGCCCACGGGTGTTGTTTGTTTGTAATGTTTTCCCATTGCTTCTATGGGATGGTAGTTGTCAATATTGCAGTTTACCAATCTTGAATTGAGACTTTTACCAAAATGAAACGGTGTACTAGTTCCCGCTCGACAAGCATATTCCCATTCTGCTTCACTGGGTAAACGATATTCTCGTCCAGTTTTTTCTCCCAATCTGGCACAAAATTCCTGTACTTCGTACCAAGATACATTCTCAACAGGTAAATTCGCACCTTTAAATTTTGATGGGTTGGGATTTAAACAACGATTGACTTGTGGTAATGATGCAACAGCTTTCCATTGAGCTTGAGTGACTGGATATTTACCCATAAAAAAAGTTTTTAAAGTCACAATATGTTGGGGAAATTCGTCTGTATTCCCTTCATTTCTTGGTGAACCCATGATAAAGCTACCACCAGGAATTGATACCATTTCCAAAGTTACTTCGTTGCTCAAATTTTCTCTAAAAAAGTTAGCTTTACTACACCAACGCTTAATTTCTTTACCTACTGTGTCTACTCTGACTACATTAAACTCAAAGCTTTGTAAATCGGGTAATATTGGTTGTGCTGGTGAAACTGGTAGGGCAATTGTTGAAATTACGGGTACTTGATCCGATGGTAAAGAATTCAAATCTTCGAGTACTTCTAATGCCGATTTATATCTATCTTTGACTAAATGTTGCAGTAATTTGTCTAAAATTCTTCCTAACTCTTCGCTAATTGCAATACCTTTTTCTTGCAAAATATTTCGCCACAACCATTCACCATTCATGGCATCATAAAGACGGTCATGAAATTGACCGCTATCATCTTGCATGGGTAAACATTGAGTTAAAAGCCGTACACAAGTAATACCCAAAGCATATAAATCGCTTGCAGGAAATACAAAACCTGCCATTTGTTCGGCTGGTGCGTAACCAATTGTATAAAGTACAGTGGCTTGTCTGGCTAAACTAGTTTGGGTTACTTGTTTTGCTCCACCAAAGTCAATTAATACAAGTTTGTCATCAATTTGACGACGAATAATATTTTCTGGTTTAATATCGCGATGAATTACATTATGAGAATGAATAAAGTCTAAAACTGGTAATAAATCCGTGAGAATTCCTCTAATTGCTAATTCGTCAAAAGTATTATTATAAACTTCCTCTAAAAGAGTTTGTCCTTCAATAAATTCTTGCACCAAGTACAAACTTGAACCTTGTTCAAAGAAAGCCAATAATCTCGGTATTTGCCAATGATTTTCTCCCAAATCATATAAACGAAATGCTTCTTCTCGGAATAATTTAGCTGCTTTAGTTCTTGCTGCACTTCCCTGTACTTGAGGGAAAAACTGCTTAATAACGCATGGTGCATCCAATCTATCTACATCAACCGCAGCATAAGTTTTACTAAAACCACCTTCTCCTAATACCTTTAATACCCGATAACGGTTTCTCAAAAATTTACCAAAATTGCTACTTCCGCAACTGATACAATGTTTATTTCCTTCTACATTAAAAGGATTTGAGCAATTGGTTTCTTGGCAAATTAACACAATATTTATATGGGTAGGGAGTAGGGATTAGGCATTAGGCAGTAGGAAGTAAAAAGTAAAAAGTAAGAAGTAAAAAGTCTTATAGGATAAAGATTTTAACCGTTGGCAATGGTTGCTTTATTTACGGGCCCGCTGTACTAGTTAATTATCATAACTAATCTACAAGATTCAAGGATTTACACTTTGCTATTCCTGAACTCGATCGCAATTTACAAAAGTAACGCTCCCTACTCCCTTAATATCAAGTACGATGATTAGTTGTGATTAGAGTCTCAATACAAAAGCTCCTATTACCTATTACCTATTACCTATTACCCATTACCTATTACCCATTACCTTTTTCCTGCAAATATGTCTAATGCAGCAACTCTTCTACCTGATGCTGACTCCATAAATTTCTGTAAAGACCGGGTTGTTGCAAAAGTTCTGTTTGAGTACCAGTTTGGACAATTTTACCTTTTTCCATCACTAAAATTCTATCCGCAGCCGCAGCCGCAGATAATTGATGGGTAATGAAAACCACTGTTTTACGTTTGGTACCGCTAGAGAGATTTTTTAAAATTTGTGTAGCTGTTTGATTATCCACACTCGAAAGTGCATCATCTAAAATTAAAACCGGAGCTTCTACCAACATTGCTCTAGCTAAAGCTGTACGCTGTCTTTGACCACCAGAAAGTGTAATCCCCCGTTCACCCACAAGAGTGTTGTATTGCTGCGGAAAATTGCCAATCTCTGAGCTTATTTGTGCTAATTGAGCAACATCCTCAACTTCTTGCTGTTCTGCTAAAGGGTCGCCATAACGAATATTATTTTGAATGGTAGTACTAAACAAAAAGCTTTCTTGGGGAACATAAGCGATGGCATCCCGCAAATCTGTTAAAGCGATTTTAGTAATATCGATTCCATCTAAAAACAATTCTCCTTCATTAATATCTAATAAACGCGGTAAACAATTCGCTAAGGTGGATTTACCCGAACCGATAGCACCGACAATCGCGATCGTTTCTCCTGGGAAGATATGAAAATTAATCCCATTTAATGCGGGAACTTCCGAACCTGGATAAGTAAATGTTAAGTTTTTTGCGGTTAATTCTCCTTTAATCTCATTTCGTGATATGCAAACTGCATTACTATCATCTTTAATTTTGGGTTCGACATTGAAAATTGATTCAACGCGATCGACACTAACTTCACCACGCTGATAAGCAGTAATTGTAAATCCTAACAAAGCAGTAGGAAATACCAGACGTTCAATATATATTAATAACGCGACAAAATCTCCCACATCCAAACTAGAACCGATTCTACTCGCTCCTATCCAGATAATTATCAACGAACTGATGTTAACCAATCCCCCAATTAAAGGAAACAAAATATTTCGGGTTTTCGCTAATTTCAAGTTAGCTTTTAGTAGCTTTTGATTTTGTTTACCAAAAGCGTGACGTTCGTTTTGTTCTTGAGCGTAAATTTTGATTAAGGAAATGCCGCTAATATCTTCTTGAATTAGATTGCTGACATCCGAGAGGTTTTCTTGTACCTGTGTTTGTTCTTTACGGAGGCGTTCGCTGAATAACACTACCACAAAAAACATGATCGGATACAGTGATAATGCAGCGATGGTTAATTCTATATTAATCGAAAGCATTACAGGTAAAGTCAGCGCAAAAGCAAAAATACTATTTGCAAAACTCAACACCACAAAACCTAGCAACCGTCGAATATTATCAACATCACTTGTAGCCCGACTAATTAAATCTCCAGCCGTATTAGTGGCAAAATAAGAAGGCTCTAATTGCAGTAAATGCTCAAAAATCTTTTGTTTAAGATCGTACTCAACTTGTCTTCCCACACCAAATATCCAGATACGGGAAGCCATCCGCATCAGCCACATTGAAGAACTCAATAAAATAATCAGTATGGAGTAGCGGATTATTTCTCCGTAATTGAAGTTTACCGATAATTTATCGATGCAATTGCGAATTAGTAAGGGGATATAAGCCCCTAACCCATTCACAACCAATAAAGCGATGATACCCAAAGTTGTATCTCGCCAATAAGGACGTAGATAACCAACCAGTTTGATAAAGCGTCGTGATTCTGACATTAGAGTAATTAATTACCAATTATCAATTATTAGTTATTCATCCACAATTATCAATCAATAGATTGTGTTAGTAGTCTATTTCATTAATTCTGATGGCTTAATTAATATAACCTTACTAGTAGTCGGATTTTACCAGAAATCTTGTAGAGACGTTATATATAACGTCTCTACATTACGTCGGTAGACAAACAAAACCAATCAAAACTAATGCAAAAGACTAGTAGTAATAACTATTTTCTTGTTTGGCTGTGTCAAACCGACACGGGAGAGTGACTTGCACCAACAACAATTAAACCGGATTCCTATATATAGTGGTTATCAGTGAAGTGAAATAATTGTGCAATTTTTTTTAACCCTTACACAGCGAGTATTTGAGCAGAATTAACCGAGCAGAAAGACCAACAACAGTGTATAGGCTGATTTGAGTGAAACCTATCAAAAGGTAAGACGGGCGAAAAGGGATAACACCTGATTCTCTGACAGAAATAGCGCTAATTTACTAACTACAAACCTGAATTTTTTACTTTACAAATAAAATCTATGAGACAATCAATCAAAAAATTCTCTACTATTGGAAGGTGGAGTTGCAGAGTTACTGTTAAATAATCGGGCTTCTCAGGATGAAAATGGTACTTCTATCCTGGCTTATATGAGGGAATTTGCTGGGTATCAAGTGCCATTTAATTAGGACAAATTACGTGGCAGAATCGGGGTGTAATTATGTAGAGACGTAGCAATACGCCCCGTCTACAAAGTTTTTGGTAATATGATAATGGGTGAATATAGGAGGTGGAGGATGAATATTCCGATTATTGACGAGGTAGTTGAACAATTAAAAGTTATGCCACAGCACTTACAATGGCAAGTACTTGAATTTGCTCGGACTTTGGTAAGGACTGAAGTGCAAGGTACACCAGGACAACAACTGCTGCGTTTTGCAGGTTCAATCCCTCCTGATGATCTTCGATTAATGGGTGAAGCAATTGAGCAGCATTGTGAACGGGTAGATGTCGATGAGTGGTAGGTATTTGCTTGATACCAACATTATTATTGCGCTTTTTGCAAATGAAGCAAGCGTCAAAAGCAATCTTGCTCAAGCCAACGAAGTTTTTATCCCCAGTGTTGTTGTTGGTGAGTTATGCTACGGTGCAAGAAAATCAGGGCGAGTTGTAGCAAATTTAGCAAGAGTAGATGAGTTAGTTACTAACAGCACAATTCTTGGGTGTGATGTGGAAACCGCAAGACGATACGGAGAGATCAAGAACAAGTTGAGACTTAAAGGTTGTCCTCTACCTGAGAATGATGTCTGGATTGCAGCCCTTGCACAACAATATGATCTAATATTGGTGACACGCGATGCTCATTTTCAAGAAGTAGAGAATTTGCAAACAGTGATGTGGTAATTTCAATACCTTTACATAAAGCGCGATCGCTCTCACTCACATTAGGATTATTTCGCAGATAGTCATGGAGCCAGTTGCAAGTATCTTTTAATAGTTGATTTTGCTCGAATTGCAAATTCCAGATAATTATGTTTCCACTTTTGTCGGCAGAGACGAGGTTCTGACCATCGCGAGTAAAATCTATACTCATGACATGATCACTATGTCCTCTGTAGGTTTTTAGTTCCTTTCCGTCTTTTGTCCAGAGTTTCACTGTTTTGTCGAAGCTGGCGGTGGCAAATTTTTGACCATCTGGGCTGAATTTAACACGGAATACTGGGGCTGTATGTTTGTCCAAGATTGTTTGTAATTGTCCTGCTGCTGTCCACAGTTTGACTGTTTTATCCTGGCTTGCAGTGACTATTGTTTTACCGTCGGGACTGAAACTAATACCGTGAACTCCATCGTTGTGTGTTGTATTTTTATACTTTGTCTCTGGATCGATTAGGGTTTTGATCAGTTTACCTTCCCAAGTCCAAAGTTTAGCTGTATTATCCCATCCAGCAGTAGCGATGATTTTACCATCTGGACTCCAGCTGATGCGGTTTGTACCTTGTCCATTTTCGCCTTGATCTTTTATGTGTGCTTTAATGGTTTGCTGCAATTGCCCTGTTAAGTTCCAAAATTTGACCGTACCATCATGACTAGCAGTGACAATCATTTTATCATCGGCGATAAAATTAACTTGCCAAATCCATTTTTTGTGGGCTGAAAAGGTTGTAATTACCTCGCCCTGACGATTCCAAATTACCACAGTGCCATCATTAGTTGCTGCAACAATTTTTTCCCCATCTTGACTAAAACTAGCGTGAGTAAACCATATCTTACTCCTATCCCGTTCTAAAATGACCAATCTCTCTTTACCTCTTTCCTCCGTGTTCTCTGCGTCTCTGCGGTTTTTATTTTCTCCCTGGAGGGAGACGCTGCGCGAACGGTAATCTTCTACCCGGAAGGGAGTATCACCAGTATTATCTAATTTCAGAGTTGTAATTAATTCTCCGGAACGTTGCCATAGTTTGACTGTTCCATCCTCACTTGCGGTGACATATTCTTTGTCATTAGGACTGAAATTGACGGCATATATCGCCCCTTGATGGGCTTGCTTGATGTAGTATTTTTTACTTTTGTTTTGCCAAAGTTTCACAGTTGTATCTTTGCTAGCGGTGGCAATAGTTTCCCCATCCGGACTAAATTTCACTCTCCAAATCCAATCCTTATGTTCGCTTGCTAGGGTTTGCAGTCTTTCCCCGGACTCGCTCCAAATAATCATATTTTGGTCACTATCAACGCTGACTATTTGCTTGCCATTGGGACTAAAATTGACACTGGTGACAGCATTTGTATGACCTTGCAGGGTTTTGATCAACTTTCCTTGTCGGTTCCACAATTTGATGGTGCGGTCTCGACTAGCGGTGGCTATTTTTTGACTATCTGGACTAAAGGTGACATCCCACACCCAATCATTGTGTCCGACAAAAGTTCCTTGTCTTTTCCCGAACCAACTCCAGATTCTTGCTGTTTTATCTTGGCTGACGGTGGCTAGGTTTTTGCCATCTGCACTAACGCTTAGGCTCAAAATTGGCATGGTATGGGCTGAAAAGCTTGTGATTAATTTGCCTGTTGTTGTCCAGGTTTTCACGTAGCCTTGAGCATCAGCACTGGCAATTGTTTTACCATCGGCAGAAAATACCACACCGTAAACGGCTGCTTGATGACCAGTGAGGGTAGTAATTAATATACCTTGATTTGTCCATAGTTTCACTGTTCCGTCCCAACTGGCTGTGGCAATGATATTTTCGGTAGGACTGAATTTTACACGATATACTAAATCTTGATGTTCCTTGAGGTTGTGTAGCAATTTTCCCTGGGGATTCCAGATTTTGACAGTTTTGTCTTTACTTGCAGTAGCAATCAGCTTACCATCAGGACTAAAATCAACGTCCATGACTTCATCCTCATGGTTTTCCAGTCGATTAATTTCTTTAACGTGATAAAGTGCCTCCTCTAAGAAGTTATCAACCTGATTTTTGATGTCTACTTTGTCAAATGTTGGCGAAAAAGAAGTTTGATTTAATTTGACGTATGCTCTCAAACCCTCTAACAGAGCATCAAAATCTTCACCCAAAGCCAGAAGCGCTTTAGTTGACCGATTCAAAGCTGTGATTTCGTTGAAACGTGCATTTTGCCATTGCCACCAAGCAAATCCAGCAGCAACCAAAGTAATTAATAAACCAGTACTGAGTCCTGATGTAATCAATCGCTGCTTAATTTTATTTTGACGTAGTTTTTGTTGTTGATTGGTAATACTAGCCTTAATAAAATCCTTTTGGGATGGGGTGAGTTGTGATTGAGTTTTTTTGTACCAATCTGCTGCTACCGCCAATCGTGTTCCTTGCAATAATGCTTCTGGATGATGATGGCTATCTTCCCAGTCACCCACTTCTTGCTTTAATCTTTCTTGCCAAATCCGAAACTCTCGATTATCTTGAATCCACTGACGAAAAGTTTTCCATTCCCGAATTAATGCTTCGTGAAGGATTTCCACGGTTTCGATTTTTTGTGTGTTATCCCACCCCGTCACCACTAAACGCTGATCAGCTAAAAGTTTAACTAAATTCCAATTGGCTTCCCCGACTTCTTTGCGGGTTGCGACACGTCGGGTATCTTCTGTACCTTCCCCTGGACAAACTAACTGAATAAATATTTGTTCAGCTCGTTTTTGGTCATTGGGACTCAGATGTTCCAACACCGTATCAGCGTAGTTCGCCAAAGCTTTCTCTAAACCACCAATTTGTTGATAAGCTTGGTGGGTGAGAAACCATTTGCGCGGGTTTTGCCAAAGTTGTGTCAAAGTAAATTCTAGTAACGGTAAACGTCCCGGTTGATTACCCAAATCCTTAATTAAAGTTTCAGTCAATCCCTCCTCAAATACCACTTTCATTTTTTGAGATGGTTTTTCAATTGCACAACGCAACTCCTCTCGATTCATCGGAGCAAGGTTATATATTCCCTGCTGCAAAGCATCGCTAAAGGGACGATAGGATAAAGCATGACCATAAAAATCCGCTCGCAAAGTCAGCAGTAAGTTAAATCTGGGGACGTTATTGATAGCATAGATTAATGCATCCAAAAAGGGTTGAAGTTCTGCTGGGGGTGCGAGGGTGTAAAGTTCTTCAAATTGGTCTGCAATCAGTAATAAGTGTTTTTTTGTGATAATATTATTGATTAGTTGAGCTAGTTGTGTCTCATCATGTCGTAAGTCCATCTCTAAAACCAGTTGATCTAATCTCCGTTGTGTATCCGTTGAATTTTCTGCTGGTAGTGAGGAATGTAAATGATGATTCAGCGCGATCGCTAAATTTCCAAGGGGATTATTCCCTGGGCGAAAGGAAATTATCTCCACGTTCCCCATTTCTCGTAACCTGGGAACCACACCCGCAAATACAACCGAAGATTTCCCACTCCCGGAAGCACCAACTACAGCAACTAAAGATTTATTTTTAACTGCTGTTAACAACTCCAAAACAAACTTCTCTCGTCCAAAGAAAAAATCTGCTTCTTCTTCCCCAAATGCAGATAAACCTTGATAGGGAGACTCAGGTAATTTACCAGATAATCCCCCCAAGTCTTCCCAAACGGGAGGTAGTGCGGAGGTATTTTTGCAAATAATTGGTAAACAACTTACTCCAGGAAGTAGCTTTTCTGAATCCGACAACCCAGTCAATTCTTGTAATTTACCCCTAGCTTTGCATACAGCAGTAAATAAAGAATCTCCACCAGCATAAGAAGAAAGAAAAAATTCGAGAAACTTCTGGGCAATTTTATCTGGTACAGGTTCTCGCCAAACTATCACATAAGGTAAATTTAAATCAGCCAATCTTTGTGCTAAACCTAATCCATCACAGGAATTAAAAATCGCTAATTTTAAACCTTTACTAATCGCAGATGTTAATGTTTGGGGAATTTCATCTAAATCTAAACTGTCATTTTTGTTCAGAGCAATTATCCCTTTTTTACCATTTTCTGGGGATTCACTATGTCCAGCAAAAAACAAAATATCACAAGGCTCATCCCAAAGTTGATGCAATTCCTCACGCTGAGGTTCTTTTAATAAGATGGTTTCTGCACCTCGTTTTTCTAACCGAATAATTAATTCTTCATCGGTTGAAGTATCAATATTTCCACTATCTCCAAAAATACTGATAATTTTGATTCTTCTGAAAGTTTCAACACTTACTTTTGTTGCTTTTTCAACCGATGATACTACTGAGCTTTTAAAACAAAGTGCAGCTTCCGATGTAGAATTTTCTCCGAATAAATTACATTCCTGCCAAGGTATGCGATGTAAAATATTTTTGGTAATTTCTGATTGAATATTGTGGGTGTTGATGATTAAGCGAATATCTGGATTCGTGTTGTAGGTAATTACTGATTCTAATTCCGACTTAATCGGTAATAACCATTGATTTAATTTTTCCCGCAAATGTCGAGCATATTCGGAACAGATATCTGTTGATACATTGGTAATTTGATTACTTTTAAAACCTCTGCTTGTCGGTTGAGCTAACAACTCATAGATTTTTTGCCAACGCTCATAGCTATGGGGAATTTCCTGATCAGGGGGTAATTGGGTTTTGATTTGCACAGAATGACTATAATGAGAAAAAACATCTATCTGAAGTTGGATTTTACTAAATCCTTGTTCAAAATCACCATCGTCAAATTGCAAATTTATCCATACTTCCATAAATCAATATCCTAAATGAAATTGCTCATGCTTGCTTAAGGTTACAAATTACCAATAAAGGTAAATGTTATTTCCTGTTGCTCTAATTAATAGACTAAGAAATTTAATCAATTAAATAAACTACAATTTATGGTGCTTAGAATACATTTTTTGGAATTGAGAATAGCTTAAATGTGTAAGTAGTATTACAGAAAAGTGTATATTAGTCCGCCTTCGCGGACTTTGCTTGTGTAGTAGAGCCAGTGCGTTGCAGAGGCTCCATCCATTGTAGCAACTAGCGTGCGGTTTAAACCGCCGGATACTTTTAATCAATCAGTTTATTAGCGTAGAGTGTCCGGTAGGACATAGCCGAAATGAGTGGAAATTCTCTTTATTTTTTACCGAAGAAACTATTCTCTATTTTGTGTAGATTATAACCAATTACCAATCATAATAAAAGGAGACCAATAATAGGGTTTTTTGTATTCTTCTTTGATTTCTGATATTTTATTCTGATTATGAATTAACGAAAGTTGAGCTTGTTGTAAAGCTTGTACTTTACTTTTTCCTGATTCTAAATTTTGATAGAACTCTTTGACTAGAATTGATGTGGATTGGTCATCTACTGACCATAAGGAAGCTAAAGCACTGTTTACTCCTGCTTGTAAGGCAATTCCAGCTAAACCCAGAGTAGCACGTTCATCTCCTGCTGCGGTTTGACAAGCACTTAATGTTAATAAATCAATTGTATTGCTACCACCACCAAATTGTCTTAAAATTTGTTCTAAGTCAGTCATAGTTAATTTTTGATTATTCCCTATAACTAAAAACGTATCTTCCGGGATAATTCCAAATTGTGCGTGAGTTGCAATATGAATGATTGGATAATCAGTTGTTTGCGGTTTCTCATTCGATTCAATTAAAGTAAAATCTTGGCTACTAAGTTCCTTTCTATTTGAAAAAAGTTGTTGAAGTGCTTCTATTTCCTTACGAATAAAACGTAAAGGTTCAAATACCTTACCGTCTATTTTAGCTGCTTGATCAAAACCGAATATCATCGCCCGATTAGCTTTTCTTTTGTCTGCTTTTGGTGCTGTTAAGCGTAAACTTGGTGTTGTGGCGATCGCGTATTTTTCAATCAGGTATTTATCTTGATTTTTGTCTATCAAAGCGGACATAGGAATGCTACGAAATAATCCATCTTGGACAAAAACCAGAGTTTCGATTTTCTCTTGGTTTAAGTAACCTTTTTCTTCAAAAGGTCTAATTATCAAATCATAAAGTTTTTTAGCTTGATGATATACTTCTTTAGCTTCGGATGAATCTTCGGAGCGAAATTTTTGTTGTCCTTTTAACTGTTCAAAAAAGCTTCTGATCTCTGATTCTAATTGTTTACGAGTAATTTTTTGATTATTTGTTTGCTCAATCCACTCAATATGTTGCGATTTATCTGGTAGACTTAGTAGAATTGCTGCTTTGTCTTCTAGAAAGATAGAGCTAAATACAGCAGTTTTTCCTTGTTCGCCTCCAAGTAATTCGTCAACTTTTTGTGGTGTAATCAGTGCTGCAATACAATCGTTACCAAAATAGTTTTGTAATTCTGCTAATCTTAGGGAATCAATGATTTCACGAGCGACATCAAGTTCTTGATTATTTTGATTTTGTTGCTCAACTTGTTTATTTGATTTTTGACTTAAGCTAGTTTCTGTAGTCCCTTTTTCCAACTTTAAGGAAGCTAATTTACGATATAAAGGTTGAATTACATCCCGAAAATCTAACTGTAAGTCTCTATCTGCTGTGATGATATCACTGCGAATTTTTTCTAATGTTTGAAACGCTCGTTCGTAAGCAGATATTGCTTCTGACTGGTTTCCTGTTTTTTCTAGAAGCCTTGCTTGTTGCCATTCCCACAAATATAAACTATCTTTAGCTTGTAGTTTGTAATCAGCAACTAGCAGTGCTTCTTTGGTTAGTTCTAAAGCTTTTTTATAATCATTTTGACATTCATAAAAATGTCCTGCGACTCCTAAAGCAAAAGACTTGGGACGAGAATCTTTAATATTATTAGCAGTTTTGATAGCTTGATTTAGTAATGTGACAACTTCCTCATCTAATAATTGTCGCGTTGTCGGACATTGAGTTAATGGTGAAGTAATATTTTCATCAGCAGATAGATTTGCTAAATCAATTGCTGCATATACTTTTTGTGGTGAATCTGGGAATTCTTTCAGCAATGCTAAAGCTGGTGTTTTATAGTCTATTTGGTTTCTAAGTTGTAAGTTGTGATTAGGAGATAATTTTAATTTTTGAGTGCGAACATCAACTTGAATTAAATTGATCAGCGCTATCATTTGAGCAGGTTTATTATTTTGTTTGACTGCAATTTCATAACTATCATGAAAATTATTCCGAGCATTATGATAATAAGATTTAGCTTTTGATGCGATTTTATCGAAGTTTGGTAATTTGCTTTCTTTAGCAGAATCTGCATAAACAGTCCAAAGTTGTGCTTTACCTAAATACACGTTACCTAAACTATTTAATATTTTTGATTGTAAAGAAAAATTATCTACATCAACCTTCTCTTTTGCATCATCTAAATATATAATCCCTAAATTATATTTACCTAACAGACGATAAGCTTCCCCAAGACTTCCTAATGCTGCAACTTCTCCCTTAATATCTTTTTGATTTCGAGATATTTCTAAAGCACTTTTATCTAAACAATTTGATTGACGTGTAATTTTTTTAATGTTTATTTGATTATCATCTATTTCTGTTTCTTCTTCACCACATAAAATTGCGATCGCCTTCTTATATTGCCCCGAATTGCTATATGCTTGTGCTAATTGTGTCAGCGCTCTTCCAGTTTCACGGGGATTTTCAACTTGTTGATATAAATTTGCTGCTGCATTCCAATGTTTAAGACTTTGTTCTAAATCACCAAGTTTTTCAAATGCATTAGCCAAATTTCCTTGAACAATGGCTTGTTGTGAAAGCTGCTTGTTTTTTTGGTATATATTTAAAGCTGTTTCCCACTCTTGAACTGCTTCTCTAAATTTCCCATTGTTATAATATTCAATTCCTTTCTCTACCAGTTGATTAGTATCTTGATTTTGTATTTTGGCAACCGTACCAAATGCTATTTCGCTAGTGTTAATAAAAACATTTTCTAAAAATAATGTAAGTATAAAACTCACTACGAAAAAGGCTGTTAAGATGCGACGCTTTTGTTTTGGGTATTGCTTTGGCATGATTAACTCTAGTTAGTTTTATAAATAAATTACAAGTACTTTTTGTCACCAATAACTCAATAATCATCAATTTTTCTATATGCAGAAGATGATAAAAAAATAATTATGCTAATTAGATTACTACGAAAATGTATAATATTACTGAAATCAGTTAACAGTTATCTTTAGAAGGCGGGTTCAAAATTAACTAGTCCACGGAGGTGGACTTTGTTTATGTAGTCGCGGTTTAAACCGCCGGATACAGGTGGACTTTGTTTATGTAAATGCGGTTTAAACCGCCGGATACTTCTAAAACACCCTCTAAGGCTTGGCTGCTTGAACAGTCTAATTTAATACTATACCTGGCGACTAGAAGTCGCGGCTACACAAACGAAACCCGTGTGCACGGGTTTCAAATATATTAGTCCACGGAGGTGGACTTTGTTTGTGTAGACGCGGTTTAAACCGCCGGATATTTAAACCACGGCTTTCCCAAAGAAAACAGCGATATCACCGCCAATGCTTTCAGGGGTAATGGTGGTAATGTTAAAATTAACTCACGCGGTATCTTTGGTATTGAACCCCGCACAGAGCAAACTGCTCAAAGCGATATTACAGCCAGTTCCCAATTAGGAGTTCCGGGAAATGTTAATCTCACTGCTCCAGATAATAGCGGTATCCAGAATAGCCTCACAGAATTACTAGAAAACCCAATTGATAGCGAAGCTTTAATTGCGAGTAGCTGCGTAGTCA
>JAYKJL010000156.1:0-5166 GCA_035285725.1 Nostocales cyanobacterium 94392
CAGATTATGCCCTGTGGCAAAAAGAAAATTTCCAGAATTCTAATATTTTAGAAAAAAGCCTGACCTATTGGGAAAAACAACTAGCCCAATTGCCAACTTTACAGTTCCCCTTGGATTTTCCCAGACCGCGATTACAAACATTTCGCGGAGGCTTAATTAAATTTGAGATATCAAAAGAAACAACCAATAGGATCCGCAACTTTATCGTAAAAGAGGGTGCAACCTTATTTATGTTTCTGATGGCTGTATTCCAAACTTTACTTTCTCGGTATACTGGACAGGAAGATATAGCCGTAGGAACTTCGATTGCTAACCGTCCATCGGACTCAGAAAACCTAATTGGTTTTTTCGTCAATATGTTAGTAATTCGTACTAACTTAGCCGATGAACCTAACTTTAATTCCTTATTAAAAACCGTAAAGAAAACAATTTTATCTGCTTTTGAGCATAAAGAAATTCCCTTTGAAACTTTAGTCGAAAAATTGAATTTACCAAGGGACACCAGTAGAAATCCTTTATTTCAGATTGCTTTTACCCTATTGAACGCACCTAAACCGCAGTTTGGTACTGGTGATTTAGAAGTTTCCATATTAGCAACTCAGGAAGCAGCACGTTTTGACTTAGAACTGTTCATTACCGAAACAGAAGACACTTTAAATGGAGCTGTATCGTACAACATTGATTTGTTGAAAAGAGAAACCGTAGAAAGGGTTGCCCGTCATTTTTGTCAACTGTTAGACAGCGTACTTGCTCAACCCGAGATACCAGTGAGTCGCTTACCTTTTTTGCTCTCAGAAGAAATAGCTGTTTTGGCACCGTCTCAACCTACACAAACTTTTCCCGTGCATTTCTGTTTACATGATATATTTACTCAGCAGGCCAAATTGCGTCCTCAGCAAACCGCACTAATATTTGGGCAAGAAAGACTCACATATTTGGAAGTGAATGAGCGTGCCAATCAATTAGCACACTACTTAATGCATGTTGGAGTAAAACCGGAAGCAAGAGTAGGACTATGGTTATCTCGTTCCTTGGATTTGGTAATAGGGATTATTGCAATTTTGAAAGCTGGAGGTGTTTACGTTCCCTTTGACCCCAACTATCCAAAGGATCGTATAACCTATATGTTGGAAGATAGTCAAATTAGAGTTCTGCTAACCCACAGCGAATTTGAAGCCCAAATACCATTTGAGTTTACCAATAATACGAATAATGTGAGCAACACCAATAATAACATACTTACTATATTTATTGATAAATACAAGTCTGAATTCACTCAAGTGGTAACAACAGAACCGGAAGTATTAATTCTTCCCGATAACGCTGCTTACATTATTTATACCTCTGGTTCCACTGGAAGACCCAAAGGAGTTGTGGTTACCCATCGTCATGTAGTGCGGTTAATCTTATCGACTGAGAAGTGGTTCAAATTTAACGCCAAGGATGTTTGGACACTCTTTCACTCCTGTGCTTTTGATTTCTCAGTTTGGGAAATTTGGGGGGCATTATTCTATGGTGGTGTTTTAGTGATCGTCCCCTATCTAATCAGTCGATCGCCGGAGGAATTCTATAACTTACTGTGCGAAGAAAAAGTTACGGTTTTAAATCAAACCCCCTCAGCTTTTCAGCAACTAATCCAGGCAGAATCCACACTCTGTCGAGAGGGAGAATTAGAACTAAGGTATGTAATTTTTGGTGGTGAAGCATTGGATTTAGCTAGTTTAGAACCCTGGTTTGAACGGCATGATGATCAGTTTCCACTACTTGTAAATATGTACGGAATTACGGAGACTACAGTTCATGTAACCTACCTTCCCGTTACTTTCAAGGATGTCAAAAAAGGATCGGGCAGTTTAATTGGTAAACAAATTCCTGATCTTTCCTTATATATTTTAGATCGTCATCTACAACCCGTTCCCATAGGTGTTGTAGGAGAAATGTATGTTGGCGGTGCAGGTGTTACTCGCGGTTATTTTCACCGTCCTCAATTAACAGCAGAAAGGATGATTCCCAATCCATTTGCCACCAATGATCTCACATCGGCACGTCTCTATAAAACCGGTGATTTAGCCCGTTTTCTGGATAATGGAAACATTGAATATATAGGACGCAATGATCATCAGGTTAAGATTCGCGGTTTTCGCATAGAATTAGGTGAAATTGAAGCAGTTATTAAAAGTCACCCAGAAGTAAGAGATGCCCTGGTAATTGCTAGAGAGGAAAGCAAAGAAGATGTGAGGTTGGATGCTTACATCATTCCTATAAACCAAATTGCTAATACTGAAACCTTAACACAAGAACAAACTCAGGAATGGCAATATACCTTTAATGATACCTATAATATAACCTCAGGGGAACCTGAAGAAGACTTTAATATTATTGGTTGGAATAGCAGCTATAGTAATCAGCCCATTCCTGCGGTTGAAATGCGCCAATGGCTTAACAATACTCTACTGAGAATACAATCCCTCAAGCCTAGGAAAGTTTTGGAAATTGGTTGCGGTACGGGTATGATTTTGTTAAATATTGCTCCCGAAGTAGAATCTTACTGGGGAACAGATTTTTCCCAAGCCGCAATTAATCGCTTGGCTACTGTTGTTGAAAACCGCTCTCTAAAAAACGTCAACCTACTAACTAGGGAAGCAATTGATTTTTCAGAAATTCCCACTGGTTATTTTGACACTGTTGTTATTAACTCTGTTGCTCAATATTTTCCATCAATTGAGTATTTGCAACAGGTAATTAAGAGTGTTTGGCAATTATTAAAAACCGGAGGAAGTTTATTCATTGGTGATAATCGAAATTTGTCACTGTCAAATTATTTCTACGCTAGCGTTGCTTATTTTCAGGCTAATGACAACACTGATTGTGAAACATTTAAAACTCAGGTTAGACGCATTGCAAAAAAAGAGAACGAATTAATTATTGCTCCGCATTTCTTCACTGATTTAAGAAAATCATTTCCTGACTTAACAGCTGTAGAAATTCAAATTAAGTCGGAAAATAATGAAAATGAGCTGACCAAATACCGTTATGATGTGATCTTACATAAGTTAGGTATATCAACAGAACAACCACCAGAAATCATTTGGCGAGATTGGGAGACTGACAATTTACAATTGACCGATTTAAAACAGCAAGTTATTGAGATGAGATCCATCGGTTGGCATAGTATACCTAATGGTCGGCTAAGTAAAGATGCTGCCATTTACCAATGGATGTTAAAAAACAGCCATGAAAATGAACAAAAAACCATTGGTGAATTAAGAACTGTGCTTAATAACATTCATGAGCCAAAAGGGTTCAATCCAGCAGATTTTTATCCTATTGCTGAAGAAATTGGTTTGGAAGTAAGTATTAGTTATTCACCGGGAAAGGTAGATTGTTTTGATGTATGTTTTTATCCTGCAGGTTCCGGAAAATCCATGGCACCATCAATGCCAATCGTCAATGATTTATTGGGTCGAGATAATCACCCATCTTGGATTGATCCCCTCAAAAATAGACTTACCAAATTGCTAATTTCCCAATTGAAGCAAAGGTTAGAGGAGAAATTACCAGAATATATGTGTCCCTCGGCCTTTATGATTTTAGAAAATTTCCCTCTTACCCCCAGCGGTAAGCTGGACAGATGTGCCCTACCCATACCAGATCGGGATTTAACAATTAATCAACAATCCCTCGTACCACCTAAAACTCCTACGGAATACAAACTATCTCAACTATGGATGGATGTTTTAGGAATTGATAAAATTGGGGTTACTGAGGATTTCTTCCATTTGGGGGGACATTCACTTTTAGCAACTAAATTGGTGTCTCGTATTAGAGAGGAATTTAATGTAGCCTTACCTTTACGGTCAATTTTTGAATATTCAACCATTGCTCGGTTAGGAGATGAAATTGACTGTTTAATTGATGTAAATACTACTAAAACAGGCCCAGAAGATATTATTCCTGTTTCTAACCGAGAAAATTTACCCCTTTCTTTCTCCCAATCTCGACTCTGGTTTTTGGATCTATTAGAAAAAGAAAATGCTGCTTATAATATATCAGTAGCTTTTCGCTTAGAAGGAGATTTAAATGTAGATGCACTACAAGAAAGCTGGCAAAATATTATTCAACGTCATGAAGTGCTACGCACAACCTTTGATAATGTACAAGGATCCCCAATTCAAATAGTTCATGACTGGTCGGAATTGAAATTAACCATAACAAATCTCAGTTGTTTAGACTTTCAGACCCAACAAGAAACATTGAGAAAGTCAATACAAGAAGTGGTTATTACTCCATTTAATCTCAACCAGCTGCCATTGCTACGTATCCATCTCTATCAATTATCAGCCAATGTTAGTGTTTTGCTGTTGGTCATACACCATATTATCGCTGATGGTTGGTCTTTGGGAGTTATGGTTAAAGAATTATCCTTATTTTATACAGCCATCTGTCAAAGAAATATCCCATCTATACCCCCTCTATCCATACAATATGGAGATTTTGCCAATTGGCAGCGGGAAGTTTTTCAGAAAACACAACTACCTATACAATTAGCTTACTGGAAACAAAAACTAACAGGTGCAAATCAAATTTTAGAACTACCGACAGATTACCCTCGTTCCCCAATTCCGAGTTATCAAGGTAGTGCTGTAAACTTTGCAATTAATCCACAAACCACTCAAGAATTTAAAAAACTATGCGAATCTCAAGGTACCACCTTATTCATGGGTTTGTTGGCAGTATTTAGCATTTTGCTTATGCGCTATTCAGGACAGGAAGACTTATTAATTGGTACGCCAATTGCTAACCGTAATCGTAAGCAAACCGAAGACCTAATCGGCTTTTTTGTCAATACGTTAGTCATCAGAAATAACTTGAGCGGTAATCCTAATTTTATCAACTTACTTTCTATAACTAAGGAAGAAACTCTACAAGCTTATGCTCATCAAGATGTACCCTTTGAAAAGATAGTAGAGGAAATAAACCCACAAAGAAATCTCAGTCAGCATCCCTTATTTCAGGTAATGTTCGTCTGGCAAAATGCAGCTATGAATAAGTTGGAACTACCTAACTTACAACTATCTCCTTGGAGATTGGAGCAAAGATTAGCGAAGTTTGATTTAACCTTGTTAATGACGGAAACTGAACAGGGAATTGATGGCACATGGGAAT
>JAYKJL010000157.1:0-13172 GCA_035285725.1 Nostocales cyanobacterium 94392
TGCGAGTGGATAGAGATTTTTTAACGACTTCCCCGCAATTACTGCATTCTTGACTGGTGTATGCAGGATTTACCGCAATGGTAATCCGACCAAACACCTTCCCGAAATATTCTAGGAATACTCGAAATTGATACCAAGAAGCATCACTAATTGACTTTGCAAGACAGTGATTTTTAACTAGATTGGACACGCTCAAATCTTCATAGACTACTACATCGTTTGATGTGATTACGCACCTTGCCAACTTCACAGCATGGTCTTTACGTTGTCTACTTATTTTGAGATGTCGCTTACCCAAAATCACTCGTGCTTTGCGGCGATTCATCCCACCTTTAATTTTCCGACTTACTAAACGCGCGGCGCGTTTTAATCGCGCTTCGCCCTTACGCAGAAACTTAGGGTTGGGAATCATCTCGCCATTTGAATCAGTGTAAAACTCTTTTAGTCCAACATCTAACCCAATTGTTTTACCTGAAGCAGCAACTTGCTCGGTCCGATCAACGCTCACGCAAAACTGAGCATAATAACCATCAGCCCGTTTTACTAATCGGACTCGCTTGATTTGCTCTGGTTGGTAAAAATTAAGGTCACGAGTCCCTTTCATCTTTAGCCTACCAATGCCACATTTATCGGTAAAAGTGATTGACTTTCGGTTATCTGACAGCTTCCAAGAATTTGTTTTATACTCAACGGAGCGACAATCTTTTTGGAATTTTGGAAATCCAACTTTTTTGCCTTTTACTCCTTTTTTTACATTGTCATAAAAGCGAGAAATTGCTGCCCACGCTCTCTCTGCACTAGCTTGTCTTGCCATTGCGCCTAATTTGTTTGCAAAGTCAAACTCTTTAGCCCAGATTGCACAGTATTTAGAGAGTTCAAACCAAGATTTTGCGCCACCATCCATCCACAAACGAATTGATTTATTACGAATGAATTGGCAAATTCTGATCGCTTCATCAATCGCTTGCAACTGGACTGGTTTTGCATAAACCTTGAATTCGAGAGTTAGCATTTTCTTCACGAATGTTACTCCTATGATACCATAGCCGTCATAGGAATATAATCAATTAATATCAAGTCCCCCTAGAAGGGGGAGGCTCTGACCCCATAATTTTTGGTAGGAATCAGAACACCTATTCTAATAGAGTTGTAATTCCCGGACCTTGCACCATCATTTATGAATATGAAAATCCTCAAACCGAATGCGGTGCAAGGGCATGGATTGAAACGTATTCCGAACCCATGCCTGCAAATGGTTGTACTTACGAAGAAATCATTGCTAAACTTCCAGAGAAAAGTGAAAGCAAATCTCATCAAAAATCACGCCAGAAATCGTCAGGAAAAGGATTTGCCTTAGATAGCCATCCAGTCGCTGTTTAATTAGGGATTAATTCCCCTCTTACTTGATCAATCATCATCTCCACATCGTTAGGTATTTCATCACCTCTCCAAGCAACGTGTCCATCTGGTCTAACTAGGACAAAAGCACGTTCGTAAAGTTTGGCAATGTCGGGATTATCAATGTGATGAGTTGTTAAAGGAACTTGTTTTTGCTGACAACAAAGTTCTAAACGTTCAATTTCAGGATTTGAATTGAAGCACATTAATACAAATCCATGACCGAATAAATCTAGAGTTGATAATCCAGGTTTTAACCAAGCATGAGGAGCGCGGCAACCGGGATAACTACTTTGAGTCCATTCGCGATCAGCCTCCGGCTTGACGCTGAGTCCTAGCCCTTTCAGGGCGGCTTCGCCTACGGACACGCTGCGCGAACGCGTAACGCCATCTTGAGGAGCTAACCCATCGGCAATTACAATTGGCGATTGATAACGGAAACCGAGGTGAACTCCAGGAGCGTCAAATTCCTTTTTGACTCCACTTGTTTCCATACCTTGTGCCATTTGTTTGCGAATTGCTTCACCCTTGGGGGAATCGCTAGCAATTTCAGGAGGTATACCACGTTTTTGAGTACGTTGTAAGTTAGCATTTGCGGCTTCGAGATTTCTGAGGGCAATGGGACGACGTTCGATTTCGTAAGTATCGAGTAAATTTTCACCTGCCCAACCTTTAATAGTAGCAGCGAGTTTCCAGCCGAGGTCTACTGCATCACCGATGCCGGTATTCATGCCAAAACCACCGGATGGGGAAAGTGTATGAGCGCAATCACCGATAAAAAAGATGCGTCCATAACGGAATTTTTCTGCAACTCGATGAGTTAAACGCCAAGGAACATTTGAGATAACTTCTATGGGAGTATCTATAGAGATAGCAGCTTTGATTGCTGTATAAGCATCGTGAATTTCACCATTTTCTTGGGGTTTTAAAATTAAGCGATATTGTCCTTTGCCATCAACAGCGCGTAAAGGTTCTTGGATTGTAGGATTTACCAAGAAGAAAACCATTGCATTTTTAGAACCGAGTTGAGATGCTAATTCCGGAGCTTGGAAAACAACGCTTTGAAATATCTGGGTGTCGTGATATTGAACTGCATCAACACCGCATTGTTTCCGAATATTAGCACGAGCGCCATCACTAGCTACCATATAAGAAGCGTGGATAGTTTCAGTGTTTCCACTATCTAAATTCGTGATTTTCGCAACTATTCCGTCATCGGAACAGTTGAAATCTTCTAATTGGGCAAATAGTTTGATGCATCCTTGGGGATAGTGTCCGAGGTAATTAATAAATTCTGGAGCAAACCAATGTTGAGGACATACCTGTTCGGTTTCGGGAGCGTAATCTGGTGGAGTACGTTCAGCATAGGATGGTAAATTAACCCGAAAGATTTCATGTCCTCCGACGGTAGTTACCCAAGCCACATCTAAGGTGTGGTTTTTATCCCAACCGGCATTTCTAATTTGTTCGGAAATACCCCAACGACGGCAGAATTCCATGGAACGATATCCGACAGTACTTACCTTGGGGTCGCGAACCACTCCATCTGTTTTTTCGAGCAGAATGCAATCTATTCCTTGGTAGCGTAATTCGGCTGCCATTGCCATACCGACGGGTCCGCCACCTACTATTAAGACTTCTGTTCTTATTGTGTTATTCATGGTTAAAAATTAGATATTGGTAATGGGTAATGGGTAATTGGGATTAAAATCCGTGTAATTCGTGTAATCCCTTTTAATCCGTGATTAGAATTGGTAATGGGTAAGTGTCAACTGTTTACTATAAAAATCAAACATTTCAGAAACTGCATCGGGAATCACTTCGCAACTATGAGAACGTTTTGCTAAATTTTCAAATTTACGAGAGATGGTAGAGGCGGCAATTTCTGGATTAGGAATATATTCCGGTGTGGGTATCTCAAAGGATGGTCCTGCTGTTTTACCGCGTTTTCCGGAGGGCATGGTCATTAATAGTTCTCCCAAGGGACGCATCATTCCTGTCATAATATCGATGCTGGCGTTCATTAATTTGGAACGTCGTAAACTTCCTTGGGGATTAGAACCAAAGTGCTGTACCATCAACTGCATCATTAGGAAGTAACTTTCGTTAAATATTTCCATCACGGTTCTGGTTTGAGGAATTGTGACCACATTGGAATTACAATCTTGATAATTTAAGCTGGGATTACGAACGGATGGATAAGAAGGATTCCAAGTTCTTTTTTCTCCTTTCTGGGATTGATTAATTTGTTCTAGGGAAAGCGCGTCTGCTAAATTGCGGAATTTTTGATAATGCGATCGCGCAAATTTTTCGGTTTCGATTTCGCTTCCTTCTCCATGTTCGACGATGACATCTACTGCAAATAAGGCACTTTTGAGGTCGTAAACTTGCATTTGATAATCTGGATGGGCTTTATTCAAGTTGTCGCGCATAAATAAACGATGTTCTCCACCAACGTTATCTTTATTTACAGTAAATAAGTTGGGAATAGTTTGTAATCCAGTACGGATTTGACCATATAGTTCGCTTAAGGAACCGTATGTATGTAACTGTTCCGATGTCGGAATAGGTTGATTATCAAGGGTTTCGGCAAGGAAGTCGGGCATTTCTAAACGCATAAAATACTGTAGTGATAAAGCATTTAATGGTTCTAAAGCAAAGTCGATATCTATGGGAAATTTGGCGTTGAGTTGTTTAAAATCGGGAACTGCGGGATAAAATGGCTCACCAATTGCCATTAAGATGTTATTAACTAGGAGAAAATGAATCATTTCTTCGCGAGCGATTTCGATTAATACTCCCCGCATTCCATAATTATCAATTTCTTTACCATCACCACAAGCTAAATGCAGTTGTTCAGGTGTCCATAACCCCCGACGCACGTATTCTTCCCCGGTGATGTAGTTGGGAACGGAATATCCCGCGTAAATATATTGCAGCATCACAGCAATTTCTAATTCTGCTGCTTGTTTTAAAGCTGTAACTAATTGTTCGCGGGTTTGAATTTGATATTGGTTTTGTTGAGGTTCCGGCTTTTGTTCCGGTGTCGGAATATAACCAATTTGTTGTTGATTTTGCAGGAATTTAAGTAACAATTTTGATTTAGCTTCTGACATATCTCTGGTAGGGGGCATATAATATGTTTTATGTTTATTTTTGGGGTCGGACATCTGCCACATTAAACGAGCATAGGTAGCGACTTTACATTTATCGGCAAGACTAAAAACTTCGGCTTTCATAAACGAAAAACTGGCTTCGTAGAAAGCTAAAATATGTTGGTAAATTAAGTTGAAATCTACATCTTTTTGAGGAATTTCATCTAAGTACCAATCATCACCCATTACTCTGACAGCAAGGAAGCCAACACCATTCCAAAATCCCAATTTATTGTAATTATCGTAAGCAATTTCTGCTTCATCTAAGTCGTTTGGGTTACAAGGTATTTGGTTTAAGGAACTAGATATTAATACTTTAGTAGTTCCAGGTTTGGCACCTCTTAAAGTAAACCAACCCCGTCCTTCTTTATTAGTAGAAATTTCGCAACTTGAACTAAATTCTCCTTTATCTAAAATCTTCCCTGGCTTTAATCCGACGATTTGCATTTCACAATTACGGGGATAGTGGAAAGTTTTGTCAATATTATCTTGATTTTTTTCAAATTGATAACGTAATTGAGGAAAAGCTCTGGGATTATAAAATTGATTTAAATAAACTGATTCTACAGCTTGGGGACAACCTCTAACAAAAGAACGGACTTCTAATTCAACAGCATTATCTTCCCCTTGCTTAAAATTGGGAAATTCAATAAATAAACAAGCATCATCTACCTGAAGATTAATTTCTTGCTCTTTGACTAAAACTCTTCTTTCACCACCAAGCGTTCCAATAATACACAAACCTTGATTTTCAACTTCAGAATGTAAATCTTGCCAATTTTCATCATAAGGAATATCTACCAAACCACTAGTTAACTGATGAGCTTGCTTTTGATAAACTTCTTGAGATATTTTGCCAATTAATCTATAACTATCAACGGTGCGTAATTCTAAATCACCCAAATCCAACTTCGATAAAATCTGGTGTAGTCCATTTTCAGCTTTTGCATATCGCCCTACACAAGGAACAGCCGTAATCATATTTAAACTAATACCTTGGGGAGTTAAATTTAAGGACATATTCCCCATTGCTTGAGATTCTGTTGGAGTTAATAACCTTCCATGAGGATAAGTTTTCAATTCATCTTGACACCATAAACCGATAGTTCCATGTAATTCCCAAAAACTGGGAGCATCCGGTTGCATTGGTGCGGACATATTACTAATACTAAACTGCACCACCAAACCCAAAACATCCGAACGCTGCATGGCGGACTTTAACATGGAAACCGTAGGAGATATATTTACCTCATCATTCCAAAGAAAATCTTGTGCATCTTTAGAAATCGCAAACTGATATACGGCAGCTTTTGCAAATTCATCATTTAAACAATGCTCCGGTAACTCGCGAATATAATTAAAATCTTGCCAACGAGCTAATAAATATCCCTCTATGGGAGCAGTTACCATATAAGGAACTTGATTGGAATCACCCAACCGACCAAAAGCCAACTGACCCAACATAATTGTATTAGTCCAATTAGAAGCGGGGTCACATTCAAAAATTCTCGCACGATTAAAAGTCGTTTTTACATATTCATTATAATGACCCCAAAAATCAACACTGCGTCCGATTACTGGGTCATCGAGGTCAACTTTACCAAATTCTCGTTGAGTACTGATAATTTTGGCATCAATAGAAAAATGACCATTTCCACCAAAATCCCAACCCATAGCTTTACTAAAAGCACCATTTTCATCTAACTTGCCTTCAACGTTAAATTTTGGTCCTAAATTATAAAGGTATTGATGATACTCATCCGCTTTATGGTGTTTATTGAACGGAAGACCATTCATATAACAAGTATTATCACCCAAATCGATTAAACCGTTTTTATATCCAGTAGGAGCGTGAATGCGGGCTAAACCCTGAAAATGTAAGCGAGGGAAATCTAAAACGCTCATGGTAATTAATTATCTATATAGCAATTCATCATCTACTCTTTCTATATAGAGGTAAGGGAATTAGAATTATGCAACGCCGGGAATAGTTAACAGTTGACAGTTAACGAAAAAGTTTTTGTGTGAAGGGCGATGCTCCCAAGGAGAGCCGCTACGCGATCGCATAATTTATTTATATATCTTGATGACCGACCTTTAAAGGCTTTAACCACTTGAGATATTGAATGATGCGGGTCAAACATAGAGTAATTCAATTTTTGTAACGCGATCGCCATCTACTACTATTTTTTTAATACATCCTTGTAATAAAGCTTTTTTATCTTCCATGTGCAATTGTTGCCAAAATTTCGGATTTGAAAACGCTTGAATAACTCGCTCTTTAGCAATCAAATATTGAACGGAATTATTAGTAACAGTGGCTAAAATATCAGCAATCTGCATTTTAATATCCTCCTTAGCTGTTTCAATTGCGGAATTTGATGGTAGTGCTTCAAGAGTATTTAACGATGCTCTAAGGGTTTTTACTTGAGATGGTTCTTCTATAACTTTGGTTTCTTGTTCTGCTAAGACTGCTAATTTTTCGGCTTCCTTAACTAAATATTCAATCACCTGCTTCTCTAAATTATCAGAAGAAATCATCTTCTTATTACTACAAGCACCTGTCCGATAAAAACTACATTGGTAATGATGTCGAATAAAATTCTGTTTCTTTACCAACTTTTTACACTGACGACTGTAAGCTGCATCACAATAGGCACATTTAACTAAGTTTGCAAAGGGATTAGTATATTTTTGTTCGCTAACCCATCGGTTATTCCGGTTTCCACGAATCATGGTTTTGATACGTTCGTGTTCTTCACGGGTAATAATCGCTTGTTCTTCGTGGGTTACCCAGACAACTTCCCATTCGTCAAAGGGTTTACGATGTCCGTTGGAACGAACTACTGTGTTATAAGGGGTTCCCCCTGCATATACAGGATTGACAAGAATTGACCGTAACCCGGAAACTGACCATTTTAAACCTGTATGAGGATAGCGCAGATTTAACCCGCTTCCACGAGATTTATTGATATTTGTCAATATAATTTCGTCTTCTTCTGCCAATACGTTAATTTTATCGTTGTGGGATTTAGGAACAGCATTTGCTTGAATTCCTAGAATATCGTGTAATTTTTTCGCAGTTTGAGATACTGTACCGACTAGAAAAAAAGTGTCAAATACTAATCGCATTAATTGACAACGTGTTAATTCAATTTGTTGTTCAATCAAACAAACACAAGGGCTATTATCTCTTTGATATTTATCTTTTTCAACTGTATATCCTAATGGAGCATTCCAATGAGCTTTTTGATTTGCTTTGCGAGTATCTCGTTCTTTTTTGACTCGCATTCCTAACATTTTGACTTCATATTTACTCGCTGCTAATCTCACATCAATTGTTAATTCTCCACCAATACTTGATATATCAAATGGCTCATCAATTGCAGTTGGTTCGATATTTTTTTTCTTTAAAGCATCCATCAATTTATAAAAGGTTATTGATGATGAAGTTAAACGGTCTATTCTAATAAATAATAACTGGGATACTTGACCTTTTCTTAATGCCTGAATATCTTCAATTAACCGTAACAGCCCTTTACGTTTGTCGCTAGTACGACTTTCAACGTCATAATATAGCTTCGTCGCTCCCGCACTCCGCAAACGACGCATTTGCTTAATCAGCGCTCCTTCATCCTCTGCTTGTTCATCGGTGCTAACGCGAGCATATCCCCAAATGTCCATACAGCATACCTTACAGCAATTTTATCTATTTTACCTGATAGTCGGCATATTAGTTCTTTACTGTTCACCGAACCTGTAGACTTTATCATTGGTAATTCCTACGGTAAGTATTTAGAGCGCGATACTAAGATTCCTCTCATTCGTATCGGCTATCCTATCATGGACCGCCACAATTTACACCGCTACGCTACCATCGGTTATCAAGGTACAATCAACCTACTTACTTGGGTTGTAAATGCAATCTTTGAGGACATTGATCGCAATACTAATATTCCTTCTAAGACTGACATTTCTTTCGACTTGATTCGTTAGAAATTGAAATTAATTTGCGACGTGCCTTTTAAGGGAAGGTAATGGTAATTAAGGATGAGGTATAAAGGCTCAAGTATGAAATATGCAGATTTTTCATCCTTCATTCTTTATATTTCTAAGTTCCTTTTTTACCTTTTCCTTTTTTTATTTAGGAAAGAGGGAGAAGAGATAAAGTTAAGAAATAAGAAATATATATAACGCAAAGGGACGCAAAGTAAAACGCAAAGGGACGCAGAGTTTTTTTTGATTTATCTATATATCAATAATTCATAGTTTATTAGGCTGAAAAAATGAAAATAACTCAAAGTAAAATTAATGAATTGCTAACTGAACCAGGATGCGAGCATAATCATCAAAAAAATGGGGAAAAGAAAAATAAAGCTTGTAAACAACAAGCTCAACCGGGAGCAGCACAAGGAGGTTGTTCTTTTGATGGAGCGATGATTGCTTTGGTTCCCATTACCGATGCTGCTCATTTAGTACACGGACCAATTGCTTGTTCTGGTAATTCTTGGGGTAGTCGTGGTAGTCTTTCTTCTGGTCCAATGCTTTATAAAAAAGGCTTTACTACTGATTTGAGCGAAAATGATGTGATTTTCGGTGGCGAAAAAAAGCTTTATAAAGCTATCCTACACGTACACAATAATTACGACCCCGCAGCTATATTTGTTTACTCTACCTGCGTCACAGCTTTGATTGGTGAGGATATCGATGCTGTTTGTAAAGCTGCTGAGAAGAAATTAGGTGTTCCGATTATTCCTGTAAATGCTCCGGGTTTTGTTGGTAGTAAAAATCTCGGTAATCGTCTGGCTGGAGAAACTTTATTAGAACACGTTGTCGGTACTGCTGAACCAGAACGGTTACAACAACACCTTTTATGATATGATTCCAGGGAAGGATTTGAATCGATTCTATGAGAGTTTACGGTTATGCTCGCGTTAGTACCCAAGAACAAGCTGAGGAATTTGATGCATTAAATCAGCAGATAGCGAGATTAAAAGCAGCGGGTGCGAGGGAAGTATTAATAGATATTGACTCTGGACGTAATGATTCGAGGAAGCAATTTAACGAGTTGTTGAGGTTAGCGCAACTTTCACAAGTTGACGAAATAATTATAACTCGTATAGACCGCTTGGGTCGGAGTGTAATTACAATTCACAAGGCGATCGAAGTATTTGTGAAACATAATGTGAATTTGCGGGTATTAGATGCACCAGTCGATCCAAATAGTCCTTTTGGTTGGTTTAGTATTAATCAGATGTCGGGATTGGCTGAATTTGAATCGAGGCTTTTATCCCAACGGGTGAAACAAGGAAACGAATATTTTCGACAGCAGTTAAAGTTTTGCGTTGCTCCATTTGGATATACCAAGGATGAAAATCATCGGTTGACTCCGAATCAAAATATTCATCAAAAATCGGGTAAAACTTATTTTGAGTTAGCCAAAATCATTATTGAGTTAATTTTAGAAAGGCGATCGCTAAAGGATGTATGTAACTATATTTATACCGAATATGAAATAGTGTTTACGGTATCAGGGTTGCGAGATTGGTCAAGAAATCTTGCATTACAAGGACATACAGCATATTTTGTCAAAAAGAAAAAAGGTATTAATAGGGAACCCATTATTAATTTTAATACCCATGAAGCTGTAATTAACTCGGCAACATTAGATGCAATCGAACGTAAGTTGTCAGCAAATAGGAAATACCGTAGTTCCGCACAATCAACCCGTGGAAACTATCCCCTTGCAGGTTTAATTAAATGTGTCCATTGTGGGGGTAGTATGTATCGTAACTTTTCCCGACATCAAACAAGAACCGAATATATGCGCTGTGTTAATTATAGTAAACCTGGCGAATATCATTGCGAGAATTCCAAATGCACCCGATTGAGGGAAATTATAGCCAAGACTATTAGGACTTTGTGTAAAAATGCTCCGAATTTAATCGAGCATTTAGAAAATCATTCACAGACGACAGAAGTTATCAATACCAAAGAGATTGAAAAATTAACCAACGAATTGTCAGTTTTACGGGGACTTCGCAGTAGCAACCCTGATATAATTGCGGCGATGGTAAAAATAGAAGCAACTATTAACACCCGTTCAACTCCGGTGAGAACTGTTGATCAAGATGGGTTGGAGAATGCTAAAAGGAAAATTGCGATCGCGTCTCAAGCAGCATTTTGGGAATCATTGGATGATGAGGAACTCAAATCAGTATTATCGGAATTTGTGCAAAAAGTTGAGGTGGATTCCGAGGGGGGTATAACTCCGAGTTTTAAGTTGCCAATTACCTGTAATATGAAGTCCGGTTAAACACTTATCATCTCTGTGAGGGCTGGTAATGGGTAATCGGTAATCGGTAATTGGTTTTGGGTAAATGCGTTGAGTCATGTAGTAAGCAATTAACCTGACTTCAGATAATATCATGTCCCCATAATCGCTTACGATATAAATTAGGGAGTGCAAAGACGTATGTATTATAATTGACATGACGCTGAGTCCTTCGGACACGCTGCGCGAACGCTTATCGCTATTACTTGTTTCTCGAAACATTTGCTGACACTTCCGAATCTACTCTACATTTTCGTAATGCGAGAGCCGGTGGTAAACCTCGGAGATACCACCTGTAAACAGTAGAGCCATCCTTAAAACTCTAGCGTAGGGTCTGAGTGCGCTTGTAATAAGCGGTTGAATTCAACCCATCACCATTCCGTTGGTTCGGATCAATGCTAGCTTCCAGAGCTTTAACCCGATTATCGGGGTTAGGGTGAGTACTCAGAAACTCCGGTGGTGAACCGCCTTGGTCTGCTAGCTTCTGCATGAAGTCTGGCATAGCTGATTGGGCATAGCCCGCATCCCCTAGCATGTCTAGCCCCCGTTGGTCTGCATCATACTCATCCTCACGACTGTTGGGACGCTTTCGAAGAAGTTCGACACCAATCTGGGCGATCGTACTCTCATCGAGTCCCGTAGCCGTCCTAAATCCCCGACGAACAGCATCCGCACGAATTTGTTCTAACAGATGCTTTCCATCGATGTGGCCGATTTCATGGCCGACTACACTGGCGAGTTGCGCCTCATTGTCTGCAAACTTCATGAGACCTGTTGTGACATACACATACCCCCCCATGGTGGCAAAGGCATTGATCTGGTTATCTTGTATGACTTGAAAGGTATAGGTTAACTCTTTCGCCCGATCGCTATAGGGTAATAAGCGTTTACCAATCCCTGCAACATAATTCTGGATGTCTCGATTTTGGTAGAGCTTGAACTCACCACTCCTCAACAAATCCTGATCCATTTTTTGACCCACTCTCATCTCCCGCTCCGGAGACAGGCGGCTGGGCTGAACCGCTTCGGTGGTCTGATTGCCGCCTCGAATTCGATCTCGCACCCTGGATGCCTGGGATACCTGAGCTTGACCCAGCCAAAGACTCATGGCGACGAGAACTGCTAGGAGAAAGTATCCTAGCTGCTTTCGTGATAGTTTTCGCAATGCTTTTCGCAACATTGGGAACTTGCCAAATGTTTGAAAACCGAGGCTAAATTTATGCTTAAGAGTTGGAGGCATGATGATTTATAGAGATGGTTTAGATGATATAGAAAAAAGGGGGCAACGGTCGCGTAGTGCGTACAAAGCGCAAACCAGAAATGGGTTACAAAGCCCCCTTTAAAAAGGGTTGCTTATTGTCACCAATCCAAATCCAGATCTGGCAGGCGATTTTTGAGGCTGTAGGGTTCATCAATGACTGGTTCAGTAATGTTCAAGTCCTCGCGCCATTGACGAATTGTTTTATCCCAACCATCTTCCCATCGCTGAGCTATGAGCGGCTTCATTTTGATTGCCATTCCCATGCCTCTTGCTACTTGGTGCGTTAAATCTGGCAGTTTTTCTGGTTTTTGCTTCAACGCCATGACGATGCTGGCAGCCTGAAGCAATACAGCACTTGGATTACCAATTTGCACTGCTTGAATAGAGAGCACACCCATCTCTCCACCTGTAGGTCCAAATCCCGTTACTAGGTGGACGAGATCGTGGGTTTTACGGAGGCGCATACTCAACCAGTCTTCATCCCTTTCGATCTCGCGCTGGCGGAAGAAATTCGGGTCATAGCCCAGTGCTTTCATCACTGCGGCATAGGTATGTCCGAGGGTGCCTCGAGACAATTGAGATAGGGCTTCAAGATCGATCGCTGGCCCAAGATAACGACTTTCCATCAGTGCGTGGGCTTCAGGAATCGCTTTAACGCGATCAACACAGACTTTCATCTGATTGCTGCCTCGAAAGTTATCTTCAATGTCAAATACGCTGTCAGTATTCTGCCCCATTGATTTGAGCAAATCTGTAACAGAATGTAGATTACGAACGGTACGGCTCAGTTCTTCAAATCGTTTAAACATTAGTTTCTCCTAGATTGTCGATTTGGTGATTGGTCAGAATGGTGAGGAAATGTTAATTTGGTTTGACACTCTGCCCTCTTTCATAGAGGCAGATTCTTTAAGACTTGCTTAAAAGGGATAGTCAAATATCCCCCTAGACGCTCAAAACAACTAACACTCATGTTGCTGCAATTGCGCTTACTTTTACAAATTATTTCGCTTTCCGAGTCCATCAC
>JAYKJL010000158.1:0-71527 GCA_035285725.1 Nostocales cyanobacterium 94392
CACCCCGGTAATTCCATTTTGAGCAAAAACATAATCTTTACTTTGCCATAAAGGAACATAAGGTACTTCATATGCTAGTATTTCTTGAATTTCTGCAAAGATTTTCTCGCGTTTTTTGGGGTCTTGCTCTTCCCGTTGCTGGTCAATTAGTTTGTTCATTTTTTGACTATAGAAAAACGAACCTTGACTTTGACTTCCTCCTTCAATACATCCTTTTTCTGGAGAACCTTTCTGACAAGATAAAAATGGTTGAATGTAATTATCCGCATCTAAAAAGTCAGGATACCAATCAAGTAAAAACGCTGGATATAAACCTTCACCAATATTTTTAAAAGCGGATGTGGATTCTACAGTATTCACATCCAATACCAGTATTCCATCCATTGTTTTTTTCGCAAGTGCTTTTAAAACTAAAGCTGTTAAACTCCGAGTTGCTGAACTAGAAGGATACCAAACTTCTACTACCGCAGGATTCTCCTGAGAAAAACCGGCTTTTTTGAGTAATTCTTTGGCTTTTTCAGCATTACCATCACCGTATTCTTCTTTAAATACTGGTTTATAAACATCAAAGGTTGTGGGAATCATGCTATAAACTTCTTGGGCTTGACCGTACAACACTCTGTCATATATCAACTTACGGTCAACCATAGCCGCGATCGCCTGTCTCACTTCTGGTATATCTAAGGGTTTTTGATTACGGTTTAGTGTTAAATAACTAACTACGCTACCTTCATTAGGAATTGTTAACCATTTACCTTCTTTGGACATTTTGTCCAAACTGGTAACTTGGTCGGGATCTAAACTAACATAAGCAACATCTACCCCTTGTTTGCGGAAGCCGTTGTACAAATTGACTCCACTACTGAGAATCTGTACGTTTACACCCTTATTAGCAGGTTTTTCTCCCCAATATTCATCGAATACATCAAATGTCAGGGAATCGGTGCCAAATTTAGTTAATTTATAAGGTCCAGTTCCCACAAATTTATTCGGTTCAAATTTCCCTTCACCGATTTCGTAAGCTTTGGGAGAAAGTGCAGGAACTCCAGAAAAAGCCAGTAATGAAGGAAAAGCAGCAAAGGGTTGTTTTAACTTAATAGTTAACTCATAATCTCCTGTAGCTTTTACTGATTCCACAACATCAGAAAGTAAAAAAGATGGCTTACCTTTATTTTCAATAAACCGACGCAAACTAAACTCCATCGCTTTCGCATCAAATTTCGTACCGTCGTGATACACCACACCCTGACGAATCGGCATAGTATAAGTTAAGCCGTCATTGCTCACAGTGGGTAGTGCCGTAGCCAATTCCGGCTTAATTTCCGTGCTTCCTGGTGCATAAGTGTAGAGGCGATCGCTCATGTTATACACCAACGATAGCGAAGATAATTCATAAGCATCTGCGGGGTCAAGAGTACGGGGTTTTGCAGTAGTACCGATGGTAATGCGACCATTTCCTTGATCTGAAGCAGATGGATTAGTAACTTGATTATTCGCGCAACTAGAAACCAGCAAAATACAAATACACAGCAGGGAGAATAACAATTTAATTCGCCCTTGCCTTCTTACAGATAAGGAAAACAAACTCATAGCATTAGGAACTAATAAATTAAAATTACAGTAAGCGGTGAGATATTTTACTATATGTTTGCCAATATCTCTAGGTTTTATCAGGTCAAAAAATTACAAAATTCCCAATACCGTATCCCCTGACAGACAAAAACTTAAAACCAACGAAATTTATCTTAAAATACCGACTGAGTGGCAAGAGGTTTGATAAGCTTTTATCGGGTCTTAGGTTCCAATAAAACTTTGTAGGACTGGTAAACAAGACGGCTCATCAAGTAAACAGGCATACAAATACAAACGGATATTATATTAGGTTCAAAAAACAAAGGAAATTTAACCCTTAACCTCTAACCTTTAACCTTTAACCTTTGACCTTTAACCTTTATTTAACTCTTAACAGGATTATAAAACGTGAAATATTTTTTCTTGTCCGAAGGCTGGAATCTAGGTAGAGTATGGGCATTTGACGGACTATGGCAAGTGACAGCATGGCGACGACAGCCAGATATTCAACGATTAAATATTTGTTTGGTAGAAGAGAGCGAGGTAATGTGGCTTTATCAAGTTGAAGATGCGATCGTCACCGTGGAAGTTCAGCCAGCATTATCCGTACCGCGAGACGTACCACCTCAAAATATCGGTCAAGTAGTTCTAAAACGTCTAATCAGTGCCGAACAAGTCATCGAACGTCTGGGAAATGGTTCTGCTAAGTGTCAACTGCAAAATATTCACTCGGTTGTAAAATGACATGATTTACTTGAGTATAATCATCTGCTTGATTTTGCTTAACCCAATGCCGATGTTCCTCTGACATTAGTCCCTCATAGCATTAAGTTCGCTATCTCACACATTAATGGCAATTTTTACCTATTTTATACTTATTAATGAGTAAAAACACTCAGAATTGAAAACAGAGAAAAAGTTACTTTTTGATCGACATTGGTTTTGTAAATTAGAAGCGATTTGAAAAATGGTTGCGACAGATGGAAGAACAAAACCCTCGTACCATCAGGTTTTGCAATCCAAAATCTAAAATCTAAAATCTAAAATCCAAAATGGGATAAGCCTTACACGGGCTGCATCGACCCAAATAAAAAAACAAATATAAGTATTCCCATCTACATTGCTGTTACCACATATCAGTGTCAAGCCTGCTGTTAACACTCTTGCAAACAGTTCCACGAATAGTTACACTTTTTAAAACATTCTCATTTTTACATGAATAATTCTGCCTCGGAAGAAGTAGTTTCTGAGGAGGGAGAGTGTCATGGTGACTAATGCGTTTCTTAAGTATTAAGACGCGATTAGCCAAAAAACAAAGTCTGCTAATAACAAAAACTCAAAAATTTGTTTGTAAACATAATTATCGAGGAGGAGCGTAGTTAATGGGACTACCTTGGTACCGAGTACATACAGTAGTTCTGAACGATCCAGGACGGCTTATTTCTGTACATTTAATGCATACAGCCTTGGTGGCGGGCTGGGCTGGTTCGATGGCTTTGTACGAATTAGCTACTTTCGACCCCTCAGATTCCGTATTAAATCCCATGTGGCGACAAGGGATGTTCGTACTACCGTTCATGGCACGCTTAGGTGTCACCGAATCTTGGGGTGGTTGGAGCGTTACTGGAGGTACTGCTGTTGACCCCGGTTTCTGGTCATTTGAAGGTGTAGCAGCAGCTCACATCGTTCTTTCCGGTTTATTGTTTTTAGCTGCCGTTTGGCACTGGGTTTACTGGGATTTGGAATTGTTCCAAGACCCCCGTACCGGCGAGCCAGCTTTGGATTTACCAAAAATGTTTGGTATTCACCTTTTCTTATCCGGTCTTCTTTGCTTCGGTTTTGGTGCTTTCCACCTCACCGGGTTATTTGGTCCGGGTATGTGGATTTCTGACCCTTATGGATTAACGGGTCACATTGAAGCAGTAGCACCGGAATGGGGTCCGGCGGGTTTTAACCCCTTCAACCCTGGTGGAGTTGTAGCTCACCACATTGCTGCTGGTATTGTCGGAATTATTGCTGGTTTGTTCCATTTAACTGTACGACCACCTGAAAGACTTTATAAAGCCTTGCGGATGGGTAACATCGAAACCGTACTTTCTAGCTCAATAGCAGCAGTATTTTTTGCAGCATTCGTAGTTGCCGGTACCATGTGGTACGGTAGCGCGACGACTCCAGTAGAATTGTTCGGTCCAACTCGCTATCAATGGGATCAAAATTATTACCATCAGGAAATTGACCGTCGCGTCCAAGCTAGTCTTGCTAACGGTGCAAGTCTAGAACAAGCTTGGTCGAGAATTCCTGAAAAACTCGCTTTTTACGATTACGTTGGCAATAGTCCCGCTAAAGGGGGTCTATTCCGTACTGGTCAAATGGATAAGGGTGACGGTATCGCTCAATCTTGGTTGGGACATCCGGTATTCAAAGATGGTGAAGGACGGGTATTAGACGTGCGTCGTCTTCCTAACTTCTTTGAAACATTCCCCGTAATTTTAACCGATGCTGATGGCGTTGTCCGCGCTGATATTCCCTTCCGTCGTGCAGAATCTAAATACAGCTTCGAGCAAACTGGCGTAACTGTGAGCTTTTACGGTGGTGATCTTGATGGTCAAACCTTTACTGACCCTGTAGATGTGAAGAAGTATGCCCGTAAAGCTCAATTGGGCGAACCTTTTGAGTTTGATACCGAAACCTTGAACTCTGACGGTGTATTCCGCACTAGCCCTAGAGGTTGGTTTACTTACGGACACGCCGTATTCGCACTATTGTTCTTCTTCGGTCATATTTGGCATGGTTCTCGGACAATTTACCGAGACGTATTTGCTGGTGTTGACGCAGACCTTGAAGAACAAGTGGAATGGGGTAGATTCGCCAAAGTGGGTGACAAAACTACTCGTACAAACAGGGAAGCCGCTTAATTTTAAAGGCTCTCAACTGGGTTCAAACTACTTCTAAGTAAAGAAGTGTAAAGAATGGTCGCAAAATCAAACTAAAACTCATAGTTTAGCCAAATTGCGCGACCATTACCTACTTGTCGTTGGTACACCTAAAAGCAGGCGGGTTCTGGCTAGCCCCGCATATTCATATCGGGGCGGAAATTTGACACGAGCAATTTAATTGCTGTGAAATGATATTATTAGACTATGGCGTTTAAGCCAAGATTTTTGTCCATTATCCACGGTTGAAAGTACTGGGATATTCTTTTGGACGAAGTATCAGGAAAGTTTCTATGTGGGGTTATCCCAGGGATAGAGCCGTTCTATCTGGAGGCATAGAAGCGTTGAATTAAACCGCGAACGAGTAAACAAGTTTGAAAGTCCGAATCCTGATTGTCGGTAAAGCGGTTCTCCTAAAAGCTAGAAAACGACAAGCTATACCCGACTTCTAGCCAGAACCCGCGTCTATTTGTGCGGAGTGGCTCAGTAGGATTACAGCCTGATAGTCAGTAGGAATTAATTATATGGAAAGCGTTGCATACATTTTGATTTTGGCACTGGCGATTGGCACTTTATTTTTCGCGATCGCCTTCCGTGAACCTCCTCGCATTCAAAATAAAGAGGAGAAATAATCTAACGCCGAAATGACGGCGAATTCAGTAGATAATCATAACCGCTGCGACCGATATTTAAGGAGCCGTAGCGGTTGTTTTTTTTTATACTAAAAACGGCTAAAAGTTACAGTTTCTGAGTATTTAAAATCTGCATAAGAAAGCTTCTCTCCGCGCCAGGGAGAGGTTTGGAGAGGGGTTCTAAGTAGTTCGCAAAATTATTTATATAATTACTCGTGAGTTATGTAACCCTTCTCTATTCCCTCCTTAAACAAAATGTTTAATTTATTTTGCACGAGTACTTGTATTTGATCCGTTCGCAGTATACCGGGAAATCGGGTTGAGAGAAACCCGACTTCTATGGGAAAGCCACTATGCTACGGAGGAACATAAGAATATAAATCCATAACCGAAACAATCAGACGACAAAGGATATCGCGATCGCAAGAATCCAAAATCCAAAATCCAAAATCTAAAATTTTATTGACTATTGACACTTACTTTATTATTATTTGATATAATTTAAAATCTGGAAGTTAATGTGTGTTTTAATTGGCTTTTCTGCGCTAGGATAATATTGAATGTAGGTATGAACTCCCAAAACAAGGCGATTGCATATACATCGCTAGGAGGCAAAAATTTTACGGAGAATAAAACCAGGAAACATAAAGCATGGTAAATGTCAATCAGAAACCAACCAATGATATAGGGTTTACTCACGACGATTTCGCGGCTTTACTTGATAAATACGATTATCACTTCAGCCCAGGGGATATAGTCCCAGGTACAGTTTTTAGTTTAGAACCACGCGGCGCTCTGATTGACATAGGTTCTAAGACTGCGGCATATATACCTATACAAGAAATGTCAATTAACCGGGTGGATAACCCGGAAGAAGTATTACAATCCAACGAAACGCGGGAATTTTACATTCTCAGTGATGAGAATGAAGAAGGTCAATTAACGCTTTCCATTCGGCGCATCGAGTATATGCGGGCTTGGGAGCGAGTGCGTCAGTTACAAACAGAGGATGCTACTGTACGTTCTGGGGTGTTCGCAACTAATCGTGGTGGAGCATTGGTGCGGATTGAGGGATTGCGAGGTTTTATTCCCGGTTCTCATATAAGTACTCGTAAGCCAAAAGAAGACTTGGTGGGTGAAGACCTACCATTAAAATTCTTAGAAGTAGACGAAGAGCGCAACCGGCTTGTATTGTCTCACCGTAGAGCACTGGTTGAGCGTAAGATGAACCGCTTAGAAGTAGGCGAAGTTGTAATCGGTACAGTTCGGGGTATTAAACCTTATGGTGCCTTTATCGATATTGGCGGTGTAAGCGGTCTACTACACATTTCCGAGATTTCTCATGAACATATTGATACACCTAATAGCGTGTTCAATGTCAATGATGAATTGAAGGTAATGATTATTGACTTGGATGCAGAAAGAGGAAGAATTTCTCTATCTACCAAGCAGCTTGAACCCGAGCCTGGTGACATGATTAAAAACCGGGATGCGGTATTTGATAAAGCAGAAGAAATGGCTGCTAAGTTCCGTGAGCAATTATTGGCTAAAGAGCAGGGTATAACTCTCGAACCGGCGACTGGAGAATTACCAGTAGAGGATGTTCCACCAGCTGTTGAAGAAGCTCAAGTAGAAGAAGCACCAGTAGAAACTGAGGCTCAAGTAGAAGAAGCACCAGTAGAAACTGAAGCTCAAATAGAAGAAGCACCAGCAGAAACTGAAGTTCAAAATGAAGTTCAAGAGGAAGTCGCAGCGACTATCGAAGAATAATAGATTTATCGTTACAGAGGTTTATAACGGTTTAAACTTGAATAAATTTTGAGAGAGGGGGAACCCTCTTTTTTTATTTTTGTTGGTATTGGAATTATATTTGATACTCAATCAAAGATGATAAGAAGCTGTAAAACCTTAATTTTTCGTGGTTTAAGAAGTCGGGTTTTTATATTGCGATCAATTGCGATTCGATATCGGAAGACTTCAAATCCCGACCGATAAAAACCAAACGAGTTTGTTTTGCTTCTTGGGGTTTCCAAGGTCGATCGTAAAATTGCTCGAATCGATTTCCTACACCTTGCATTACCAACCGCATTGATTTATCCGGTACTGAAACAAAACCTTTAACGCGGAAAATTTCTTGCTGTTGTGCCAAAGCTTGTAACTGGTGCTTCAACTTTTGCGGGTCAAAACTACGGTCTAAAATTACGTGGTGAGAACTAATTTCATCATCGTGTTCGTGTTCTTCCTCGCTATCGTGATGAGAAGGACGTTGATCTAAATTATCTTCAACTGCGGCTTGCAAACCTAGTAATATAGACGGATCGATTTCACCGCGATCGCTTTCAATCATCTTCACAATCCGAGGTAATTCCTGTTTAACTAAATTCTTGACTTTAGCTAAGGTTTGCTGATCCACCAAATCAGTTTTATTTAATACCACTAAATCTGCACAAGCAAGCTGGTCTTCAAAAAGTTCTTGCAAAGGTGTCTCATGTTCTAAACTATCATCTGCTTGTCTTTGTGCTTCCACAGCGTCCAAATTGCTCGCAAAAGTTCCCGCAGCAACCGCTTCGCTATCCACTACGGTAATTACGGAATCAACTGTAGCGGCGTTACGAATCTCTTGCCAGCGAAAAGCTTTTACTAAAGGTTTCGGTAAAGCTAAACCAGAAGTTTCGATCAAAATGCAATCGATACTGTCTCGTCGTTTAATTAACTGCTGCATCGTCGGTAAAAACTCTTCCTGAACCGTGCAGCAAAGACAACCATTGGTTAACTCATAAATATTATTACCAATAATGTCGTTACTTTCTTCTTCCGGGCAAACCTGACAGGATTGTAATAATTCTCCATCAATACCAAGTTCGCCAAATTCATTGACTATAACAGCAATGCGTCTTCCTTGATTATTTTGCAGTAAATTACGAATTAAAGTAGTTTTACCACTACCCAAAAAGCCTGTAATGACGGTAACGGGAATTTTTGCAGCCATGTGTGTAAAAATTATGTATCGGTATTTTGACCGTTTTTATTGAAAATCAACTTTGTTATTTTACGATGAAAGGGTATGCAATTATAAATTACCAATTACCAATTACCAATTCCCCATTTTTATGATTGAAGCAGTAATTTTCGATATGGATGGTTTGCTGATTGATTCTGAACCATTATGGCAACAAGCAGAAATTGCTATATTTAAACAAGTCGATATCATTCTCATTCCTTCTATGTGTCTACAAACCAAAGGATTAAGAATTGATGAAGTTGTAGAATATTGGTACAAAAAATATCCTTGGAATAATTTATCTAAATTACAAGTTGAACAAGCAATAGTTAATAAATTAATTGAGTTAATTCATGCTGAAGGTAAGGCTTTAATTGGTGTTAACGATGCGATTAACTATGTCAAAGCTAAAGATGTCAAAATAGCATTAGCTTCTTCTTCTTCATCTAGAATTATCAATGCTGCCTTAGAAAAACTAAATATAGCTGATACCTTTGAAATAATTTATTCCGCTGAATCCGAACTCTTGGGAAAACCTCATCCCGGCGTTTATCTTACCACTGCTAAAAAACTGGGAGTATCTCCTCAAAATTGCTTGGCTTTAGAAGACTCCCTCAACGGAGTTTTAGCCGCCAAATCCGCTCAAATGAAATGTATTGCTATTCCAGAAATGTCAGAAAATCATAACCCAAAATTTGCGATCGCCGATATTGTCTTAGAATCTCTAGAACAATTAGATGACAACATTTGGAATTTAGTTAATTTATAAATTACTGATTTAACTTAGCGCTCCTCTGCGTTTAAATATTCCAATCCCAACCGATCAAAAACCTGCATTAGGGGCAATATCCTTATAATTATCAATGCTTAACACAAATAATCATAAAAACATCGCCCCTATAAGTCAATTATTTTAACTTAATAAATCTTAATCAGCGGTAGCCAATCCGGTTTCAGTATTACCGCGATTACGACGACGAGTAAGACTATTAAACAACATTTGTCCAATAGCTTTGATTAAATTACCTTCCAACTCTTGGAACATTTTCATATTCATTGCAAAAGCTGCATTTGCTTCATCAACGATACGGTCTGCGGTAGTATCATCAATAGGCATTTCATCTAAAGCTTGACGGTATTTTGCTTTAAATGCTTTTTCGTCGTCAATTTGATCAAACTCGTAGAAAGCAGTACCTTGTCCTTCAGTGAGATTCATCGCTGTTTGAGCAATGTTTTTCAGGATTTGTCCACCGGATAAATCACCCAAATAACGAGTGTAGGAATGAGCTACTAATAATTCCGGTTCATTCTCTCCTACTTCGCGGATACGCTGTACGTATGCTTCACCGGCTGGTGATAAATTGATTTGTTCGCGCCAGTTCGCACCGTAATAATAACTTAGGTCTTGTTCTAAGCTATGCTTTCTGTAAAGTTCCTTAAAATCTATTTTGGAAATAACTGGATGGTTGGCGTGCTTTTCTAATTCTTCTTCCATTGCGGTGTAAGCGAAGTAGAAGTTGCCAACTAACTTACGATAAGAATTTTTTTCAACGACTCCTTTTAAAAAGCACTTAACAAAACCAACGTTTTCTGCCATTGTGTGAGCTTTTTTGGTGCCTACACGTAATTTGGTTGCTAAATTGCTGCTCATGCTAAATTTCTCAACAATAAAAGGTTAACTAAAGGTAAGGTTCAAACTATGAAGTTTCAAGTGGGTGAAAGTCCTTAGAAGCCAGTTTCCAAGCTCGAATCGATTTTATGTATCAGATAATCTCCGTTATCCTAAGTTACTTAGAAGAATTCGAGGGAACCGCATCTATATTTCTTTCTTTCATCCACACCCCTTCATAAATACAAACAACTACTAAAAAGTAACATTAGAACTAATTGATGATAATTTCTATTAAAATTTCTTAAGCAGTTTCTACAAGTCTGTTTTGAAATTACGATAATCATCTTACTTTGGGAATTTGGGAATACATAACATATAAGTATTGTGAAGATTAATTACAAAAAGTATATTTTGATGATTTTTTTGATTTTTGATGAAATTGATCTAACGGAGATTTAATGTTTCGCTTTATACATATAAACCAGTATTAGCTCTGCTATAAAATAACTTAGTAAATTCAGATATTGTCTTTAGGATTAATTAGCTTTTAAGCATATTAAGAAGGTGATTCCAAGTAAATAGATTAATAACGTCAAACGGGTATGAAATTAGCTTTAAAGTTTATTAAAATAAGTTCTGAATGACATCAGGGATAATACTGACTTGATGAAATCTTCATATTTGCTTGATAAAATTCATAAGTATGATTGCTCAAAATTACCGAAATTAGAATAGATTTATAAAGAGAAAAATAAAACAAAATATTCAAAAGTCCTGATGCAAAGGTATTCAATCAGAATTGTTCAATCAAATATAAAGTGTTATTCTCCTGTGTGAGTGTGTGGAGCTGTCTAAAATTATGGTATCATTTATAACTCGAAATCCTGGTGACGTTCGTGGAGATTCTGCTTTTGGTGCTAATGGATGGCAAAGAGCTTCTGCTAATGGTTTCGGACACAACTCCTTAGTGCTGCCACAATCTCCTCTATTCGGTACAGATGGTATTCGGGGACGGGTAGGCGAATTACTGAGTGCCCCTTTAGCATTGCAAGTAGGTTTTTGGACGGGTATTATATTGCGTACTCGTGCCGAAAAACTCGGTCCGGTGGTTCTGGGACAAGATTCGCGAAATTCCAGCGATATGTTGGCAATGGCTTTGAGTGCAGGCTTAACAGCAGCAGGTTTAGAGGTGTGGTATTTGGGCTTGTGTCCAACTCCTTGTGTTGCTTATCTTACCAGCATTACAGAAGCAGTGGGTGGAGTAATGATTTCTGCTAGTCATAATCCACCAGAAGACAACGGGATAAAAATGTTTGGTAGTGATGGCATAAAATTATGCAAGACTTTACAGCAAGAAATTGAAGCCGGATTGCGTGGTCAAGTATTACCTGCGGTGAGCATCAGCGATTGTGGACGACATTACTCCCGTCCCGAATTGATATCGGAATATGCTCAAATATTAAAGGGACCTTTACATGGTCATGTAAATCTTCAAGGAATGAAGGTTGTTTTAGATTTAGCGTGGGGAGCAGCGGTTGGTTTAGCTCCATCTGTATTCCAGGAATTGGGTGCAGAAGTGATTTCTTTGCATAATCAAGCAGATGGCGATCGCATTAATGTTGATTGCGGTTCGACTCATTTGGACATTTTGCAAACGGTTGTCAAGGAAAATAATGCTGATTTGGGCTTTGCATTTGATGGTGATGCTGACAGAGTTTTAGCAGTAGACAATACCGGGAGATCAATAAACGGCGATTACATTCTTTATCTGTGGGGAAATTCCTTGCAGCAAAAGCAAGAATTACCAGACAATTTAATTGTTTCTACCGTCATGGCGAATTTAGGCTTTGAAAGAGCGTGGAAAAAAATTGGAGGTCAATTTACCCGTACTTCAGTTGGAGATCAACACGTACAAGCTGAAATGTTCCGCAGTGGTGGAATGTTAGGAGGAGAACAATCCGGTCATATCCTCTGCCGTCACTATGGTATAACTGGGGATGGTTTGCTGACAGCTTTACACATAGCGGCTTTAGTAAATCAGGCTGGTGTGCCTTTATCTGAAATGGTCGATCGGAGTTTTTCCACATATCCGCAGCTATTGCATAATGTGCGGGTGGAAGATAGAGACAAGCGCGTGGGTTGGAAAGATTGTGAACCTTTGCAACAAGCTATTTCTCGTGCTGAAGTAGCAATGGGTAGTTCTGGTAGAGTATTAGTTCGCGCTTCTGGTACGGAACCTTTAATCCGAGTCATGGTAGAGGCTCAAACAGCCGACGTTGTGACCTATTGGACAAAAGAATTAGTTGATGTAGTAGAGCAACATTTGGCTGCATAAATGATTTTTGAGATTTAGATTGATAGTTGTTAGTGGTTGGTTGATAGTGGTTGGTTGATAATTGGACGGTTGTGTTTTCAAATCTCACGTAAATACTGTCCACTAACAATGTATTAAATGTTAGTTGTTAGTTATCATCAATTAACCACGATCTATTATCAACTAATTATTTTTGATTCAAAAATCTCAAATCTCAAATTTAACATGGTCAAATTAAAGGATAAAAAGAAGAAGAATAGTAATAATAAAAAGCAGTCGAAAAAAGAACAACCCACCCTTACTTTAAAAGAAAGACTAGCGCAGAAACGTCAAGCCACAAAAGCGCGTCAAGAACTAACTAGCCTACTCTCCAAAGCCGGAGGAGTAGGTATTCTTTTCGGGATTTTGGCATTTTTTGCTGGAGGAATTAAATTAGCCATTCCCGCTGTGATGGGTGTAATAGTCTTAGCACTTTCTTACAAATATCCCCGTCAAGCTTTATTTGGCTTTGTTTTTTATGTGCCATTTTCAGGTACTGTGACCTATCTACTCGGTGGAAACGCCATACTTCAATTAGCTAAAGATGGTTTTTATATTCCTGCTGCTTTAGCTTTGTGGCAAAAATGCCGTCAGCAAAATTTACCTTTTATTATTCCTAAAGGTATTAAAACACCATTAGTTGTTTTATTAACTTTATGTATTTGTACGCTGTTGTTTATAAATACAGTACAACAATTTAATCCACCTCCTCCACCGTTATTTAAAACACCAGAGAAAGAAATACCTTTGGGTATGGGGCTTCTGGGACTCAAAGTATTTATAGGTTACATACCCTTAATTACCTGCGCTTATTATTTAATTCGCAATAAAAAAGATTTTTTATTTGTATCCCGTCTTCAAGTTGTCATAATCATTGTTTGCTGTGTTTTAGGAATTATTCAGTATGCGTTACTACTTGTAGGTATTTGCGAAGGAACTCGTAATGCTACAGGAGTTGATTTATTTAAAGCCACATTAGAAGCCAGATGTTTTATTGGTGGTGCTTTAGTTTACAGCCCCAGTCAAGGGATGATTCGATTACCAGGTACTTTCGTCGCTCCTTGGCAATGGGCATGGTTTTTAATTTCCAGCACCTTTTTTGCTTTTGGTACTGGCTTTAGTGATCCTTCCTTCAAATGGCGTATGGTTGGTTTAGTTTCTTTGGCAATGGTGTTTGTCAATGCTGTAATTTCCGGACAAAGAATTGCTTTGGCTTTGGTGCCTGCTTGTTTAGTATTATTACTGCTACTTACAGGTCAACTTGCTAACCTCAAGCGCTTCGTTCCCATTTTCGGCGGATTAATCTTGATTTTGACAATTGCGATCGCCAGTAATCCCGCAGTTGTGCAAGAAAGACTTGATAGTTTTATTGATCGTTGGAATGCTTCACCACCTTATGAATTTATTACCCAGCAATTTGAAGAAGTTGCTCACAATACCAAAAATCCATTCGGTAACGGATTAGGAAAGGCTACCAATTCCGCCAGGATAATGGGACCGACTAAACTAGTAGAAACCTACTATCCCAAAGTCACGTATGAAGTGGGAATTTTGGGAGTATTAGGGTTTTTGGGTTTAGTCACCAGCTTAACAGTTTGTGCCTTCCAGACTTACCGCAAAGTAAAAAACCGTAATTTCCGTGGTTACGGAGCAGCTTTATGGGTGTTTATATTGTTTATAAGTTACAACACCTATTACTATCCTTTAGATGTTGATCCGGTTGCTGTTTACTACTGGTTTTTCGCAGGGGTGCTGTTCAAATTACCAGAAATAGACAAGCTAGAGAGGCTCAAAGAGGAACAAAATCAACAAGTGCAGGAAGCAGAAGTATTTACTAAAAATAAACGCAAGCACAAGGTAGTAGAAAATCCCCTTTGAGGATGGAGGAGTGAGGTTAAAGGTTAAAGGTCAAAGGTGTAACAAATCTTAACTCCTAACTGCTAACTCTTAACTCTTAACTCCTAACTCCTTTAATCCAAAATCTAAAATCTAAAATCCAAAATTCCTATATGTCTGATCCTTTAATTTCAGTAATTATACCGACCTACGGACGAGAAGAAGCATTACGCGATAGTATTGCGGATGTACTTAAACAAGATTATTCTAATTATGAAGTTTTGGTAGTAGACCAAACCCCAAAACACAAGCCGGAAATTGAAGCTTATTTAGAATCACAAGCAACCGCAGGCAAAATTCAATGGTACCGCTTGGATTGGGCTAGCTTACCCGGTGCGCGGAATTATGGAGTACGACGATGTGCGGGTGAGATAATTCTATTTATTGACGACGATGTGGTCTTGGAACAAGGCTTTTTAGCAGCCCATGGGAAAAACTACGAAAACCCGGAAATAGGTGCTGTTGCGGGAAGAGTATTCGACCGAATGAAAATGGAAGATTCCGCGAAAGGTTATACCCAAGGTGATAGTAATTATACAGAGATTGAATATCTACCTCCTCAAGCGATGGATCCTGGAGTTGCTTGGTACTACATTGATTTGGTACATACGACAAAACCCCAGGAAGTTTTAACCGCTAGGGGTTGCAATATGTCTTTCCGTCGTGAATTATTTACTAAATACGGATTGCATTTTGATGAGAGATTTCGCGGTAGTGCTGTACGGGAAGAGTCGGATTTTTGCCTGCACATCCGCAAGACGGGATATAAAATTTGGTACGATCCACAAGCTCATTTAGTACATTTAGGAGAAGAGACTGGTGGCTGTCACGATATCAGTACTCGTTCTACTAAATATCAGTTTACTTTTTACCATAACCACTTTTTATTGGGGTTAAATAATTTGACTCCTGCCCAAGCTTTGCGTTTTTATGCTCGTTTGTTTGACTGTCACGTCTTGGGAAGACCTCCTTGTCATAAAAGCGGTTCTCCGATCAAAATTTTTACTCGCGGTGTTTTTTATATTTTGGGCTTTTTCAATGCTTTAGGAACTGTGATTCAGTCATTGTGGAATGATGGTCAAATTTATACTCAGGGAGATAAGTTTGAGGCGGTGGAAGAAAGTTCTAGAACACCTGTGGGGAGTTTTTTACATACGGATGATTTAACCGCAGAGACGCTTCATAGCGCAGAGGAAAAAAGTTTTTTAGAGAGGGTTGAAGAGAAATAATATTTTCTCCCTATTCGCTATTCCCTATTCCCTATAATTATGAAAATATTAGTAGCAAGTCACACGTATATAGTAGATTTGAATTGCGAGAAACTACGGACTTTATCTCGATTGCGATCGGATATTGAGGTAACTGTAGTTGTACCAAAAAAATGGCGACCCGGAGGGGTACAAAATAAAATTATCGAAACCGAATATCGAGATGAAGGTAATTTTCGCATAGTTCCAGTTTCTAATTTTAGTCAAAATCATCAAGGATTACTTACTTTTGGTGCGGATTTGATTCCTTTATTACAGGAATTTCGTCCGAATATTATTCATGTAGAACAAGGTTCGAGAGGTTTGGCTTATGCGGAAATGATTACTTTAAATAGATTGTTGGGTTTAAAAGCAAAAAATGTTTTCTTTACCTGGTGGAATTTGCCATACGATTTAAAATTTCCTGTTTCTGTACTAGAAAATTACAATCTTAATAACAGTCACGGGATAATTTCTGGTAATCAAGATGGAGCAGAAATATTGCGCGATCGCGGTTATCAAGGACTGATTAAAGTAATGCCGCAATTAGGTGTAGATGAAACTTTATTTACGCCAAAATCACAACCCGAACTAGCAAGTAAAGTCGGAATTGAACCAAATGAATTTGTCATCGGGTTTGTGGGACGTTTTGTACCTGAGAAAGGTATTATGACGCTTTTAGATGCATTAGTTAATATCAAAGATAAATCTTGGAAATTATTACTTTTAGGAAGAGGAGAATTAAAAGAGCAAATCATTCAAAAAACAGCAGAGAATGGCATTCAAGACAGAATTAAATTAGTTGAAAGCGTCCCTCATAATCAAGTTGCCGACTATATTAATTTAATGAGTACCTTGGTGCTACCATCAGAAACAACTTATAAATTCAAAACATTAACTTCTGTGGGTTGGAAAGAACAATTTGGTCACGTAATTATTGAAGCGATGGCTTGTAAAGTAACCGTAATTGGTTCCAATTCCGGCGAAATTCCTCACGTCATCGGTGAGGCTGGATTAATATTTCCTGAAGGTAACGTTAAAGAATTAGCTAATTGCTTGCAACAGTTAATAGACAATCCTAATTTAACTGAAAATATAGGTCAAATGGGTTATACAAAAGCAATGGCACAATATACAAATACTGCTTTAGCAAAACAACAATTAGAATTTTATCAAGAATTAGTTAGTGGATAGTGGTTAGTGGTTAGTGGTTAGTGGTTAAAATTCAACCAACAACCATCAACCATCAACCATCAACTAACAACTAATAACCATCAACTAACAACTATCAATTAACAAATATGAAAATATTACAAATAGTTCCTTCAATTTCTCTGATTTATGGTGGTCCTAGTCAAATGGTATTGGGACTTGCACCTGCTTTAGCAAAACAAGGTGTAAAAGTTACTATCCTCACAACTGATAGTAATGGAGATACAGGACAAAAACCTTTGGATGTTCCGCTGAATTCTCTTATAGAGCAAGATGGTTATGAAATCATTTATTTTAAATGTTCACCCTTTCGTCGTTATAAATTTTCAATTGATTTATTAAAATGGTTAAATAATCATGCTCACGACTATGATTTAGCTCATATTCATGCTTTATTTTCTCCTGTTAGTAGTAGCGCTGCTGCTGTATGTCGCGCTCAAAAATTACCTTATATTTTACGTCCTTTAGGAACTCTTGACCCTGCCGATTTACGCAAAAAAAAGCAATTAAAACAACTTTATGCAGCTATTTTAGAACGTCCAAATATAGCAAAAGCTGCTGCAATTCACTTTACTAGCGAACAAGAAGCAAAAATTTCCCATAGATTTGGTGCGATTACCAAAAATTTAGTAATTCCCCTGGGTGTAAAGGATAGGGGGAAGAAGAGATGGGCAAATGAGGGGATAGATATTCGTACTCAATATAATATTCCCAAAGATAAACTTTTAATATTATTCATGTCGCGGATCGACCCTAAAAAAGGGTTAGATTTATTAATTCCGGCTTTAGAAACACTATTAAATGAACAGTTCGATTTTCATTTTATTTTAGCTGGAACCAATCCTCAAGACCCCACTTACGAGCAAAAAATTAAATTGCAAATTCAAGCTTCATCATTGAATAAGCATAGTACCATTACTGGTTTTGTCACCGGAGAATTAAAATCAGCTTTACTTGAAACAGCCGATTTATTTGTTTTACCTTCTTATTACGAAAACTTTGGTATTGCTGTCGCTGAAGCAATGGCAGCAGGAATTCCTGTTATAATTTCCGACCAAGTACATATTTGTCAAGAAATCAGTGATAGTGAATCGGGTTGGGTTGGTATAACCAATGTAGAATCAATTGCAGATTTATTGCGAGAAGCTTTAAAATATCCAGAAGAAAGACAGCGTAGAGGATTGAACGCAAGAAAATACGCATTGTTTAATTATGGTTGGGATGCGATCACGCAAAGAATAATTGAAGCTTATCAAGATATTATTAAGGTTAAAGGTTAAAGGTTAAAGGTTAAAGGTTAAAGGTTAAAGGTTAAAGGTTAAAGGTTAAAGCATTATGTATGAAAGTAAATGGCGCTTTATTACTGCTGCTACACAAGCAAAGTCCGGCAACTTGACTAATGAATTTTAAACCCGCCTTACGGCGGGTTTTGTCTGTGTAGACGCGGTTTTAACCGCCACTGATATATAAAATTCGACTCAACTTTTTCTTCTATTCACTTAATGTATACCAAAATATTTTTATTTCGATAGTTATATGTTTAAATAAATTATCAGGAAGTGTCAGAAAATACTTGTATATTCAAAAGTGAGCTAAATATAAAAACGCGGTTTTAACAAAAGGAAAACTGTTATGAGGAATGAATATAAAAAGCAGCAAGTAAAGTCGAATTGGCTACGCTGGCTTTTAGAAGCTTTATTCCCAGACAAAAAGTTTGACGGACAGTTTCAGAATCCCGGTACAGAAGAAATTTTTGATTTTGATGACGTGATGACGAGCAAAAATCCCATTGGTTTGATTGCTCAAGATATAGCATACTATCCAGTAGGGGACGACAAGGAACTTTTTGCAGTATTTATTTCTGGACTTGGACAACCCGAAGAAATATCCTCTAAAAGGAGTCGCAGATACGCAGAGACTTTAAATAGTGGAGTTGCGAATATGAATAACTCTTCTTTCCTCAAAGAAAACCCTATTTTTAGTTTGCTCAATCCATATTTAGATTGGATAGATGCTGCAATACACCGCATTGGTTTAACTGGAAGTCCTGCAATTAGAAATACAGCCAGTTTAGTGATTTATGCAATAGAAAATGGTAAATCGCTGAATTTATCAGGTGATAGTCACGGTACAATCTTATTAGCTCGTGCTATCAACAGTGCCAAAAGAAAGTTTATTAATAAACATACAAAAATCTGGGATTTTAAAGCCAGAAAAATTCAGGAAATTAAATGGCAAAATCGTACAGACCAACTGATTAATGTATTTGCTTTTGGTAACAGTTATAAAAAATGGGTTAAAGGTCCTAAATACATCATGGTTTCAATTAAAGGTGATGTAGTGCCAGAAAAATTTGGAATTACTCGTGATAGAGCTAATAAAAAAGGACGGGATGACATAAAATTCATCATATTTGAGCGAATATTTTCTCAAGGTAGTTTTGAAGCTCATAATATGATGTTTACAACCGAACTGTTGCGGCAAACGTTTATTAACAATAATATTAAAATTGGTGATTTTGCTCATTTATATGCTCACTTAAAAGCTAGTACTTTAAATATCGCGACAGCAGAACAAGTAAATTGGTCTAATGATATTGATGAATATGTGTGGAATCAAGAAAGTTTGAAAGCAATTGGAAGTTAGGAATTGTAGAGACGTAGTAATGTTACGTCTCTACCGGAGTTAGGAGTTAGTCTTTAATCTTTGACCTTTAACCTTGAGTCATTTCAAAAACTTTATAGAGAGGCAAGGATTAGCGCCTCTATATTTTCAATTCATACCACGATTCAGCGATGCCTAATTTTTAATATCTTCGGAATACAGAACCAATTGCAGAAAAAATACCGCATAAAATTATAAATATGAAGAATATTAAGATGATTATTAAGGTGTATATTAAAACTTCAACTATATATTTTGCGCCTCTGACATCCAATTTATAATCAATTTCTAAAGTTGCTTTTTCATTTGCTTCTACAAGAAATGTATCTATTCTTTTTTTGTCTAATTCTGCATCATTATCGAAAAAATTGAGTTTCCCATGCTCGTAAAATTCAAAACTTTTATTTTGCTCGTACAACAACAACTTATAATATGTACTACTGCCTTCGCTATCTCTCGCTATGAGTATTTTTGCATCAGTTTTTGTCAATCTAAAATTTTCGACAGATGTTGATATAAGCCCAAACATCCGGAACTTTTGTAGTTGACATTGAGTATGGTTTTCTTCCAGTTTATTACAATTTAATTTTGCTGAACTTCCGACAAAAAATGCCAGAAAAATAACTATCGCAACAGGTGGTAAAAAACAGCCTAATTGTTTATTCATGCTTTTTTGTTAGTTGATTTATTTTGACAATTAGTAAAACAATATACGCACCCAAATGAACCCAAATTTTTTCAAACATCCTCTAAGAATCATTCTTTTTTCCCAGCTTAAAAAAGAATCGATTCTGACTTGAGATTAGGGATTAGTCATAAGTATCTATATGTATATCGGAGAAATGCAATTAATTTACGAAAACTGTCAAATGTATTTTTTTCTACAATTTTCCTAAACAACAGTTTTATTCATTAATTCAAAGCGATGGAGAGACAAGGGGATAATGACTTTAAACCTTTGACCTCTAACCTATAAGCAATTACATTTTGTTTCAATGTGCTAAAACTCTATCTGATCAGCCGATAATATGTGATGATTGCAAAGTAGAATACAAAAAATCTGACTATCAGGAAATCTTCTATGGCTCTGCGTTTAGGTGATACAGTACCAAATTTTACCCAAGCTTCGAGTGAAGGGGAAATTGATTTTTACAAATGGGCTGGTGATAGCTGGGTAGTACTGTTTTCCCACCCGGCTGACTATACACCTGTTTGTACGACTGAATTGGGTACGGTTGCAAAGTTAAAACCGGAATTTGATCAGCGTAATGTCAAAGCGATCGCACTTAGCGTTGATGATGTTGAGTCTCACAAAGGTTGGATCGGAGATATTGAGGAAACTCAAAGCACTAAACTCAATTATCCGATATTGGCGGACGATGATAAAAAGGTTTCTGACCTTTATGATATGATTCACCCCAACGCTAACGCTAAGGTAACAGTGCGGACAGTGTTTATCATTGACCCAGAGAAAAAATTACGTCTTTCTTTAACTTATCCCCCAAGTACCGGACGTAACTTTGATGAAATTCTCCGGGTAATTGATTCGTTACAGTTGACTGATAATTACAGCGTTGCAACTCCTGCTGACTGGAAAGATGGTGATGATTGTGTTATTGTCCCTACTCTTAAAGATCCAGATGTTCTTAAGGAGAAGTTTCCTAAAGGATATGAAGAAATTAAGCCTTATTTGCGGATGACTCCCCAACCTAATAAATAGTTGTGTTGTTGAATTATCAATAATGTATTAAATGTAGAGACGTAGCATTGCTACGTCTTTGTTATTTCGGATATTCAACAAAATAATTTATGGGGCGGAATTTATTCCACCTTTACCCAAATTCTCGTTCAAAATAGGAAATGTAAGTCTAATGCAGGTAAGCATCATGCTTTCATCTCCTTTACTTTTACAATTTCCTTCATCCATGACAGATGAGCAATTCTTTGAATTCTGTCAGATAAACCGCGATTTACGCATTGAAAGAAATAAAGACGGGGAAATATCAATCATGTCACCCACTGGTTCGGAAACTGGAAATCGTAATTTTAATATAGCTTTACAAGTTGGCAAATGGTCGGAAGAATACGGTACGGGTATTTGCTTTGATTCGAGTACTGGATTTAAACTGTCTACTGGTGCGGAAGGCTCTCCCGATGTTTCTTGGATCAAATTAGAACGTTGGAATAGTTTATCGCCAGAGCAACAACAAAAATTTGCTCCTATCTGTCCCGATTTTATCATTGAGTTAAGGTCTGTTAGCGACAATCTCAAACCGTTGCAGGAAAACATGGCAGAATATATCCAGGAACCGGGATTTCGATTAGGTTGGTTGATTGACCGCAAAAAGCACAAAGTTTACGTTTATCGTCCACAAATGCCAGTAGAATGTTTGGAAAATCCCGATACCGTTAGCGGTGAAGATGTATTACCGGGTTTCGTATTGAATATGAATAAAGTTTGGTAAGATTTCCAAATTTAGAGAAAATATTGCCAAAAAAAAGATTATAGCAATAAGTCCTGCTTCTATATTTAATTTGGTTATCAAATAAAAACCTGAAAACGAGAAAATTTTGCAGACAATCGCTAAAATCAAAGATAAATATAAAATACACACAGATTCTAGAAGCATTAAAGCTGACAATTACAAACAAATATGGACGTTCTAGAACTAAAACGAGAAATCGAAACGCTATCTAATCGCCTGGGTAAAACTCAGGACTATCTTTGACTTACCTGCACTCAAAGCTAAAATTCAAGATTTAGAAGAAATTGCAGCACAGCCAGAATTTTGGGATGACCAAAATAAGGCTCAAGATACCCTGCAAGAACTCAATGAACTTAAAGAACATTTACAACAGTATCATGATTGGCACTCTAGCTTAGAAGATACAAGGGCAGTTGTTGAACTGTTAGAATCCGACACTGATGAGTCGCTGTTGAGCGAAGCTACATCTAACGTTACCAGTCTCAACCGCGAACTCGACCAATGGGAGTTACAGCAGTTACTTTCTGGTCCCTACGATGCAAAAGGGGCTTTAGTGACCATTACAGCAGGTGCAGGGGGTACTGATGCTCAAGATTGGGCGGAAATGCTGCTACGAATGTATACCCGTTGGTCAGAAAGTCATGGTTATAAAGTTAACTTAACCGACGAATCAGCCGGGGATGAAGCTGGGATAAAATCGGCGACACTAGAAGTTACTGGACGTTATGCTTACGGTTATTTACGTTCCGAAATGGGTACCCATCGCTTGGTCAGAATTTCTCCTTTCAACGCTAATGGTAAGCGACAAACTAGTTTTGCTGGTATAGAAGTCATGCCTCAGATAGATGGCAATGTAGAATTAGATATTCCTGATAAGGATTTAGAAATTACTACATCTAGAGCCGGTGGAAAAGGCGGACAAAACGTCAACAAAGTAGAAACCGCAGTCCGAATTGTTCACCTTCCTACTGGTATTGCCGTGCGATGTACAGAAGAACGATCGCAATTACAAAACAAAGAAAAAGCCCTGGCTCGTCTCAAAGCCAAGTTGTTAGTTGTGGCTCAAGAACAACACGCTCAACAAATCGCTGAAATTCGCGGTGATATGGTCGAAGCTTCTTGGGGAAATCAAATACGTAACTACGTGTTCCATCCTTATCAAATGGTCAAAGATTTACGTACTAACGTCGAAACAACTGCGATCGCCGATGTTATGAATGGGGAATTAGATACGTTCATCCAAACTTATCTACGACAGCAAAACCAAATTGTAGAAAATGGGTAATGGGTAATGGGTAATTGGTAATTGGTAATGGGTAATGGGTAATGTAAGATAATTAGGGAGATTTTCGGCTTTCACTACAATATTTGTATAATTCCTAACTCCAAACTCCAAACTCCTAACTCCTAACTCCTAACTCCTAACTCCCGTCGTCCGGTGGTCTTAACTCATGCCTATTTCGCTTTTCGGGAAAAAACCCTGTATGGCGCTCCATTTGTCAGCAATTTGTTAGATTGGTAGAAGAGTTTGTTATTGTTATTAATTTTTGATGAATACTATGAACAATTCTTCTACTAGACAAGATAAACCCAGCTATACAAAGTTGGCAATGCGGAATATGGTTCAAAAGAGTGGCACCTCGCTAAAGCATTTTGCACTTACTACTTTTGGACTTTTGGCTGTTTTGATTGGTCTTGCTTATCTAACTCGTTAACAAAAGGAGATTGAGTGGATAAACGGCAAGTTGAAGTGTATGTGCAGCATAATTATCAACAATCTTCTCCAAAGGAAGGTCTAGAAAATGGGCATGAAGATTGGGAAAAATGGTTTTGTCAATGGGTAAATATACTAGAATCCGATATTCCTCAAGCCCCTATTTATGAAATTGGACTGCGTTTGACGGATGATTCAGAAATTCAAACCCTAAATTCTCAGTATCGCGATCAAGATAAACCTACAGATGTTTTGGCTTTTGCAGCTTTGGAAGTGGATTTGCCACAAATTAGGGAAACAGATGATTCTGAGCCGTTATATCTTGGCGATATTATCGTTTCTGTGGATACTGCCCAAAAACAAGCAATAGAGCAAGGTCACTCTTTGATAACTGAATTAGCTTGGTTAACATCTCATGGTTTATTACATTTAATCGGATGGGATCATCCTGATGAAGAAAGTTTGCAAAGAATGATGCAAAAGCAAGTAATGTTACTGAAGACATTAGGTATTGATATGAACATAGAATAGATTCACCAAAGGGCTATTTCCATGTCATATGCTTTAATTGTGCTTTTACTTTTAGTATATTCCTTTAGAAAATTGTCAAAATATTAATTAGTTCTTTAAAATTCAAGAAAAATTTCATTCTAATATTACATCATTAATATTTTTATGCCTATGTCCCAGCAAATTTCATCTCCACCACAACCAACCCGTTTAGAAACAGTTGTGTCTAAACAAAGAGAATTATCTTGGGCTGTTGCCTCCAACCTGTTCGTTAGTTTTAAATATGCCTGGGCTGGAATTACCTACGCTTTTCAAACTCAACGTAATTTTCGTATCCACCTATCTGTATGCGCTCTGGCAATTGGCTTGAGCGTTTTTTTACATCTGAAAGCGGTAGAAATCGCCGTAATTGCAGTTACTAGCGGCTTAGTTTTAGCTTTGGAATTGCTCAATACTGCTGTTGAGTCTGTTGTTGATTTGACAGTTGAGCAAAAGTATCACGAATTAGCGAAAATCGCTAAAGACTGTGCGGCTGGTGCGGTGCTGGTATCAGCATTGGTCGCGGTACTAGTAGCTGCTATGCTGATATTGCCTCCTTTGCTCGGATTGATTTTATCGTCTACTTCTATAAACCTGAAATAGCAATAGCTAAAACAATCGAACAAACTTGGCATAGCTAGATAAAACTGAGGATTTGAATCGCTGTGCTGATAGTCATAGATAATTACGACAGCTTTACCTATAATTTGGTGCAGTATTTGGGAGAGTTAGCTGTAGATTTTCCCGTGGCAGACCAAATTCAAGTGTTCCGTAATGATAAAGTATCTTTAGATGAAATTTTGGCATTAAAACCTGATGGTATCGTGATTTCTCCTGGTCCTGGAAGACCGGAAGATGCTGGAATTTCTTTAAAATTAATTGAAGAATTAGCACCCACTTACCCAATCTTGGGTGTATGTTTAGGACATCAAAGTATAGGTCAAGTATTTGGTGGTAAAATTGTTTCTGCTCCAGAATTGATGCATGGAAAGACTTCTCAAGTTTCTCATCGGGGGGTAGGAGTTTTTAGGGGATTGGATAATCCGATCACCGCAACCAGGTATCATAGTTTAATCATAGAGCGAGATACGATTCCGGATGTATTAGAAATCACTGCCTGGGTTGAAGATGGGACAATCATGGGAGTGCAACACAGGAACTTTCCTCACGTAGAAGGTGTCCAATTTCATCCAGAGAGTATCCTGACTAATTCGGGAAAGCAATTGCTACGAAACTTTCTAGAAAAATTACCTTTGAGAGAGTAAATGAAACGACGACAATTGATTGGCTACGCTGGAGCGGGGTTAGCAGGTGCGTTGTCTGCTAACTTGAGTTCTGGATTGCGGGTTAATGCCCAATCTGGTGGTTCGCTATCAATTCAGTGGTTGGGTCATACAAGCTTTTTGTTTTCGGGTAGCGGTATGAAAATTTTAGTAAACCCTTTTCGTACTGTAGGCTGTACTGCTGGCTATCGTCAACCCAATATTGCTGCTGATTTGGTATTGATTAGCAGTCAGTTGTTGGATGAAGGTACAGTGGAAGGCTTACCTGGAAAACCGAAGTTAATGTATCAGCCGGGAGTTTACGAACTGAATGGAATCAGGTTCCAAGGGATTGCGATCAATCACGATCGCGTTGGTGGAAAGCGCTTTGGTATAAATACAGCTTGGCAATGGAATCAAGCAGGAATTAATATTTTGCATTTAGGAGGTGCTGCGGCACCTATTTCTTTAGAGCAAAAAATCCTCATGGGTCGTCCTGATGTGCTATTAGTACCTGTTGGTGGTAGCGATAAAGCTTATAATGCCCAAGAAGCCCGACAAGCAATTCAAGTTCTCAATCCCAAGTTAGTGATTCCTACTCATTATCGTACCCAAGCTGCCGATAATAATTGTGATATTGCACCATTAGATGATTTTCTGACAGTAATGAACGGGATGGAGGTACGTCGTAGTAATAACGATACGATTAGTATGACTCCTAGGGATTTACCAGAAAATAGCGCAATAATGGTATTTAGTTACAAATTTTAAAGCAGATTTGATCAGTTATGAGGGAACTATTAAGTTTTAACAGGGAACAATCATCTATCGTACCTGATTTCCGACCATACACCGTCACAACTGATAACTGGTATTAAGTTTGAATGACGAAAATATAATCAAACTTAATCATTTATTCACACCTATCATGTGCAAGATATTGTTTCACTTATCTGTCGTGCAAGATGCAAAGGACGCAAAGGTTTGGTAAATATACCGGCTAAATCTAGATTTGCGAAACTTTCTTCAACGGCAGATTTGCTTTTAGCGGTCATTAAAATTACAGGTATTTGCTGAGTTATAGGGTCATTTTTTAATAAGCGTAGAGTTGTTCTACCATCCATATCTGGCATCATTAAGTCTAATAAAATAACATCAGGTTGCTCTTTAACGGCAATTTTAAGAGCTTGTTCTCCAGAATTGGCGTTGAGTACTTTCCAGTCTGCTTGCATTTCTAAACCCAGCCCAATCAGCGCTCTAACATCTTCTTCATCATCGACTACTAAAATAGATTTACTCATAATCAATTATTAAATCATCATCCTGATTGTAGAACCATTCTGGGTTTTATTGACCTCAATCCGGGCGGCGAAGGCTTCTTTTAAATGCGGCATATGAGTTACGGTGAGAATGCAGGCAAAATCCGGCGCGATGGCGTTGATTGCTGCAATTAATCTGTCACAGCCTTCACTGTCTTGAGTACCAAATCCTTCATCAACAATCAGTAATTGTAAGGCTGCCCCTGCTCGTTGTGCTAGTAATTTGGCTAGTGCTAAACGAATTGCAAAGTTGATTCTAAAAGCTTCTCCACCCGAATAAGTTTCGTATGCTCGCGTACCTCTAGCATCGGCAATTACAATATCTAAGGTGTCGATCAATTTGGCATTTTTCTTCTTGGCTTTACTACCTTTACCCGCTCTTTGGGTCACAAATTGTACGTGTAATTGGTTAGCACTTAATCGGGAAAGTAGTTTATTTGTCTCAGCTTCTAGTTGCGGTAGAACGTTTTCAATCATCAGTGCTTGGATGCCATTTTTACCAAATGCCTGCGCTAATTCCTGATAAACCCGCTGTTGATCGCGGACTACTTTTAACTGCTGTTGCTGTTCGGTATACTGAACTTTCAGGTTGTCCAAATATTGAGACTGCTGCTGCAAACGTCCCAAATGAACGATTTTATCGTCGAGTTGATGACGACGGTTGGCTAATTGCTGCTCTAAATTTTGAATTTGAGTAGTCGGGTTAGCAGTTTGTTCTAATTGTGCGACAATACTGTCAATTTGAGCAGCCAACTTTTGTTTTTCGCTTAACCTGACTTTAATCGCTTCTTCCAACGATTGCGATCGCTGTTTGATTTCGGGATACTGCTGCTGAGCGCTAAGTAGTTGCTGATAACGTAAATGCCAAGACTGGGCTTGTCTTAAATCTATACGGATTTGATTATGACGTTGGTTGTCATAACCCATCTGAGCGATTCTATTTTCTAAATCCTTGATTTCTCTAGCAATTTCGGAATCAACTTGTTCGATCTTAATTTGATTTTCTAATTGACCGATTAATTGCTGGATTTGCGGTTTTCTGGCTGCTAATTGGGCTTGTCGCTTGCGTGCGTCTTTAATTTGTCCTTGTTTAATTTCTGCCCATCGCCATTTTTCAACTTCACTACGAGCTAAAGCATGATTTTGTTCATTATAATTAAGCTGCTGCAAATAATCTTCTAATTCTTGCAATTCCCGCTGCTTTAGGGGTGCATAATCACCTAAATGCAAAGTTTTTTCTAATCTGTGTTTTTCCTCAGTGATTTGCTGTATCTGCTGGTCAATTTCGCTGGTTGCTTGCAATTGGGCGGCTAATTCACCCTTTTGTTCGCGCAAAGCTTCATAAGGTGACAATTTACTGCTTACATTGCGATATTCCTGTCTGAGAACCTGAATTTCTCGCTCTGACACTGCCATTTGGTCACGAAATACCCATAGTTGCCCTTGTGTATCTTTGAATTCAACCTTGGTTTTATCTACAACTCGATTCCAATGATGCTCGTCTAAAGGACGCTCACATAAAGGACAAATAGCATCGGGGTTTTGTAGCATTTGCAGCTTTTGCTCCAATTCCCCCAAAAGTCTTTCATATTGGCGCTGTTGAGCCTGCAAACGCTCCATAAAATGCCGTCTTTCCTGTCCTTTTTCCTGTACTCTTTGCAGATAAATCTTATCTTTATCTAACTGTTCAATTTTCGTCTCTACTTGCATCACTGCTTGTTGAAGTTGCGGTTGACGACGAGATTGATTTTGCAGTTGCATGAATGTAGCTTGCAATTGTTCAATTCTGGCTGTTATCCCCGCTTGGGTACGATGCAGTTCTGTTTGCAATTGTTGACGCTGCTGCAACAAAGGAGAAACCTGCATTTGCAGATTATCTAAATTACTTAAATGTTGACGTGCTGTTTTTAATTTTTCCAGTGCTACTTCTACATCACCCGTATTCTTAAGAGTATGGTGAATATCTTGCTCTTGTTGCTCCAAAGCTTCCAATTGCCCTTGGCTTTGTTGCAACTGTCGCTCAATTCCTTGAATATGCTTGCTCAACTGCTGTTGTTTGTGCTGAGACAATTGTTGAAGCTGAGTATATTCGGCAAACAAAGCGCTCATGGCTTCTTCTTGAGATTGCAGAGTTTGGTAATTTGCGTATTCGGCTTTAATCTCTGTTTCTTGATTTAACAATCGCTCTAATGACTCAAGTTGAATTTTCAAACTTGATTGTTCGCTTTCCAGACGCTTGTTATCTTGAGTGAGATTACTATGTTGTTGCCGAACAAAATGTAATTGTTCTTCCCAACCTTTGCGCTGGTGTTCAACAACTTGCAAACTTTGTAACTGAATATGATCAAAAGCCTGTACTTTTTGCAGTTCGTTGAGTTCGATTTCTAACTCAGTTCTTTGTTGAGCAATACTTTCTTGTTGTTGCAGTTGAGTTTTCTGTGACTCCAAATTGCGCTCGAACTCTTCTCCTCGTGCTTTTAATTGACGCGATAATTCCTTTGCTCTTTCTTCTAATTCATCATATTGATTTAACTTTAATAATTCCGCTAAAATTTCTTTACGCTCATTTGGACGCTTGAGCATAAACTCATCAGCACGACCTTGACGTAGGTAAGCAGAATTTATAAAAGTATCATAATCGAGCTTAATATGATGAAAAATTTCATCTTGAGTAGCTCTTAAACCCTTCGCAGTTAGAGACTTAAATCCTTCGTTCGTTTGAATTTGAAACTCTAAAGCACTACTTAAACCTCGACGACGACTGCGAATTATCCGATAAATTTGTCTGTTAACCGCAAAAGTAAAATCCACTCGGACATCTGAAGCTCCAGTATGAATTACATCATCTTCTGAAGTCGCTCTACTTTCACCCCAAACTACCCAGGTGATAGCTTCCAAAAGCGAAGATTTGCCAGCACCGTTAGAACCACAAATGCAGGCAGTGTGTAATCCGCTAAAATCCAAACTCGCATCTTGATAACTAAGAAAGTTTTGTAATGTAATTTGTACTGGAATCATTTAGGCTACTTGCCACAGCTACTTTTTATTAATAGCAGTACATATGCTGTTTCTGTAGTTTAACTATGTAAAAATATTCTTTCTAGTTTTTAATCGTTCATTTTTACAAAACTTAACACTTTGACAAGTTTTTTGTTTCCTATTAACCAAATAATTTTTTCTTTATTGGGGAAAAATCAGAAATTGAACAGTTAGGGGTGAGGAGTTAGGAGTTAGGAGTTAGGAGTTAAAAATTTAAATACCTCGAATTATCCATTCCCTATTCCCTTTTAATTAAAATTAGTCTTTCTGAGGAAATTGAATTTTGTTACCTTGCTCAGTAGAAATAACCTTTCCACCTAAAGCTTCAATTTCGCGAATGGCTCTTTCTTGAGTTTTTTGATCAACTCCATTACTTAAAACCATAGCCCAAGCAGAAATTTGAGCGTATTTGCTGTCTCGATTGGTTTTGAGAAATTCTGCGGTTTGTGCGGAAATCGCTGCGACGAACTGACTTTCTTGATCTGAATGTTCTTTAGCCCATTGAGAAGCATTTTTAAAAGATTTTCTTGCAGCCTGAGAATCACCTAAAAATAGTAACTCATCAACTCCTTTGTAACGCCATATATAGTAAGAATTTTGAGGAACCCACGGGCTAAGAGACTTTAACCCTTGATTCATGATTTTTACAGATTTTTCTGGCATCCCAGCATACATAGAACCACTAGTAGAAAGTGCCAAATAGGCATTTACAAACCGAGGGTCACGCTTTAAAATGACCTCGAAGTATTGGGGGCTTAAACCGTAACCTGATAAAGCACGAATTTCATCATCACCGAAATATTGTAAAAAATTAAGATAAATCCAATTTGCAATTAAGTTATCATAACCAAATGTAGGAATTTTTTTAAGGAATTTCAGACGGACTTCTTCCGCATTGATTTCTCTTTCTAAAGCTTCTACTGAGGTAGTTGCTTTGTCGGACAGCAATTTTTGCATTCGCGGAAATTGTAACAAACTAACCGCAAATAAGCATAAACAGGCTACACTTGACGAGGTAATGGCTTGGCGATATAGAGCAAACATATCCTGGGATAACTAAAAGGTATTGTATTACTACCTGATAGTTCCCTGATAGTTGACAAAAGTAACAGATTCAAAAAATAAGGCTCATAGATAGTAGTTTTTTGTTTTGTCTGACTAAACTCGAAACTATAGGGCAATTTGAATCGTTGATTTGTTGCTCGACTGGGGACTGGGATTGTCTAGAGAGACAAACAAACCACAACCATTGCCGCAAAAATTGACTCAAGTCGAGTTATTAGTCTGTAAAAAGCTATTATGACTACTTTAGTCATATATAGTTTTGTGGAAAATAGACAAGTGCATCCACTCACTATCTTTCCCGGATAACCAAAACGGTGATTAGAAACATCAACGTGTGTGACTTTGCATAAAAATAGTCTATAAATGTCAGCACATCCTTTGCTTGGAACAACTATATTGGGACAAAATTTGAAAATTTGTAATCATGGCAAGTAAGACAATTAACGTTAGGGAATACACAGTCAGAGCGCATAAGCGCGAAATTCATACAAGGGTATTTTCGTTTGTATGTAAAGAGTGCGACAAACCTACAGATCGGGAAACTTACGGTCCTCGTCCGCTTTATTGCGAAAAATGTCGTCCACCTCAACCGTCTTATCGGAAATCTAACTCTAAGCCTAGTAAAGCTAAGCCAAGAGCAATGAAATACAAAGGAGAGGCTGAAATTAGTTGAATCAGAACGTTATGAAACCAGAGTCGCAGCCAACAATAGAAACACCCCCACAAGCTTTACTTGAGTCATTATTAGGTTTGAGAGAGTATTACGCTCGCCTAGTACAAGAGTACGAGCTTAAAGTCACTACCGCTAGAGTTCAACTTGCTCATGTAGAAGCCCTGCTGTCTACTTCTTCGGGTTTAGTTAATAGTCAAATCTTCTCAGGACTTGAGATACTTGATGTTAAAGCAATTACGCAAACATCTTCTCATTTATCCGGGGAAGCAGTGAAATCTCAGTTTAATGGTAGTGCCACTCAGGAGAATGATTTATTTGAAGAATATGATGAAGAGGAAGAGTCTGAACTTGAACCGGATGAAGAATCTACCTCTTTGATCTCCCTTGAAGAGCATGGTAATCAAGAGGGTACTAATCAAAAAAACCAGCCTTCTACCCTAAACAAAGCCGCATCAGCCAAGGAAAAATACAATCCAAAAAGCGGCTCCGATATTGCAATGTTGCCCGAGTTTCGGCACATTTCTCGCATAGAAGCCATTAAAGAGCTTTTAGAAGAGAATAAAGGCAAAGTATGCCATATCGACTTCGTAGTGCGATCGCTTTATGGAGATTTAGAGTCAACTGCATTTAAAATCGTCAAAGGTAGAGTACATTCTTCCCTGACTCACGGGAAAGAACAAATGTACTGGGATTCCGTTCCCGACGAACCTGGTTGCTATACCTTGGATTTAAGTTTGGTAATACCACCCGGTAGCAAGGTTAAATCAAAAAGAGCAAAAACCAAAGCGAGTAAACCATTGGTACCTCAGAGAACAAAAAAAATACCAATGTTGCCTCAGTACGAAGGTCAATTTTTGATTGATGCGATTTCCTCCTTTTTAGAAAAAAATGTGGGGAAAATTTATTCGGTTGGTGAAATCATTGAACAAGTTTATGGAGCGCTCGATGAAGAAGAAATTAGAGACATGAAGATTAGGAGCATGGTATTGGGAGAACTTTCCCGAGGTTATCGCATCGGCAGATTTGCGAGGGTTCCCAATAAACTCGGTTATTACACTTGGGATTTAGATGCTGTAAATACTTGATTAAACTAGTATCTTTCTCAATATTCAGGTAATATGTATCATTAAGCAATGCTCGTCCAAATCTATAATGACGGGCATTGGTTGATTCTAGGATAGGGAATTTCCTTTGACCTCTAACCTTAATAGCATATCTGCATATCGAAATTTATTCCCTCAGATGAATGCGATAACATTCACGAGCAATTTGCCAATCTTCTTGAGTATGTATAACTAATACCCTTACTGCTGAATCGGTTGTGGCAATGTCTTGATCGACTGGTTTATTAGTGTTTTTACTTGAATCAATTTTTATGCCTAAAAATTCAAATGCTTCACAAGCCGCTTGGCGAATTTCGGCAACATTTTCGCCTACACCAGCGGTAAAGACTAAAACATCTAATCCTCTTAAACTAGCCAACATGGCTCCAATATAGGAGCGTAGACGATGTATGTAAATATCGAGGGCGAGTTGAGCGCGTTCGTGACCCTGAGAAATTGCTGTTTTGATTTGCCGCATATCGCTGGAAATACCAGAAACACCACGCAAGCCAGATGATTTATTTAATACATCTTTTAACTGCTCAACCGTATACTTTCCTTGTTGTAAAAGGTAAATTAAAATTCCAGGGTCAATGCTACCGGAACGACTACCCATCATTAATCCATCAACAGGTGTAAATCCCATAGTTGTGTCTACACTGTAACCATTTTTAATCGCAGCTAAAGAACAACCATTACCTAAATGACAAGTAATTATACGTAAAGACGGTAAATCTTTGCCGAGAATTTGAGCAGCACGTTCGGCACAATATTGATGGCTGATACCATGAAACCCATAACGAATAATATCTTGTTCAGCCCATTCATAGGGACCGGGATAAATTGCTGCTGCATCGGGTATATTACGATGAAATGCGGTATCAAAAACTGCTATTTGAGGCATTTTTCCCAAAAACTTTTCCACAGCTTCAATCCCGGCTAAATTCGCCGGATTATGGGCAGGAGCTAGTTTTGCCAGATTGGCGATCGCCTGTTTTACTTCTTGAGTAATTACCACACTCTGTTGGTACTTTCTGCCACCATGTACTACTCGATGTCCGACTACATCAATTTCAGAAAGTTGATTGATGACTTTGGTTGAACCTGCGGACATCGTATTAAGTAAACGAGCCATTACTTCAGATTGGGAATCTGTAGCAATTTCTTCAGTTAATTTTTCTCCGGTAAATTTTTCCACCTCAATTTCCGCAACACCTTGACGGTGACTCCAATCTACTTTTGCTTCCCATAGGGGCGCGGGTGGTGAAGAAGGAATGTCACCGTTTATCTCATACAAGCAACTTTTTTGGCTACTGGAACCAGCATTTAGTACAAGTATTTTCATTTTTGATTTTTATAGTTAATATCATGTTACGGATATTTATATTGTAAAAACCCGACTTGTGACAGAACAGGAAAAATAAAAGACGTTGCATTGCAACGTCTTTACATTTAACTAAAGAATACTAATTATATTTAAGCAACTTTAGCTTCTCCATCAAGGTTAGCTAATCTCTCTGCTAACAATTTTTCCAAGTCTTCCAATGCTTTGGTAAACCCTTTGATTCCTTCATCTAACTTATCAAAAGCCATTTTATCTTCTGCGTGCATTTTCTCAAAGGTGGCTTTGTCCATGGAGATTTTTTCAATGTCCATTGCTTCAGCTTTACTAGCATCAAGTTTGCGAGGTAATTCTCCGATAGTATCTTGCAATTCAGCCAAGAATTTTGGAGAAATTGTTAATAAATCACAACCAGCAAGTTCAGTAATCTCACCTAAGTTACGAAAACTAGCTCCCATAACTTCGGTTTTATAACCAAACTTTTTGTAGTAGTTGTAAATCGTGGTGACAGATAAAACTCCTGGATCTTCCGCAGCAGGATAGCTGTCTTTTCCAGTGTCTTTCTTGTACCAATCGAGAATCCGTCCCACAAAAGGAGAAATCAAGGTAACACCAGCTTCGGCACAAGCAATAGCTTGATGAAGACCGAATAACAATGTTAAGTTACAGTGAATACCTTCTTTTTCCAAAATTTCCGCAGCCTTAATACCTTCCCAAGTAGAAGCTATTTTGATTAAAACACGTTCGCGAGAAAGTCCTTTCTCTTCGTATTGCTTAATTATTTCTCGTGCGGTGTTAACAGTAGCTTCGGTATCGTAGGAAAGACGTGCATCAACTTCTGTGGAAACTCTGCCAGGAATGATTTGGAGAATCTTCAAGCCGAAAGCTACAGCCAAACGCTCAAAAGCCATTTTAACAATAGTAGCTTGGGTTGCACCAGCACCAGCATCTTTCTGTGCTTGAGCTAAAGTATCATCAACAATTCCTTGATATTCTGGCATTTGAGCTGCTGCGGTAATCAAAGACGGATTTGTCGTAGCATCTTGAGGCTTAAATTTTTCAATTTGTTGAATATCACCTGTATCAGCTACTACTACAGTCATTGAACGCAATTGTTCTAATAAATTTTTGGACATAATCTACTCCATTCAATTAAATTGATGTGTTGAGGATTGACGCTTTTGATTTAATACTGCTACTGCTTGCACAATTTAGTAATAGGTAATTAAGACATTTCCCCGATTAACTACTCCTAATTACCGTTTAAAGATTCCATCCTATGCAGCAAGTTCTATTCTATTTACGAATCCCCAATCTTGACTGTCGGATTATATGCACTTTGATTAAATTGTTATTAAGAAATTATAGTTATAAATTTTATAGTCAAATATGACATCAACGATAAAACTTATTTGTGAGGAGTAATTCTCACCGGGGGAACTACAACCACGCCACTTGCTACAACGGGGGGAACCCCCGCAACGCAGTGGCTCCCCTTTATCGCTTCCGAAAAGCCCGGCCGGGACTACCTTTTTCAGAATATTACCGCTAGCATTACAATCGGCATTAATCAAAAAACCATTGCTCGAACGAAACAAACCCCGCTTTACTCTTTTACCCAGATAAACTTCACGTTTTTCAATTGGTTCAAAGTCAATAAAAGAGCATTTAGAAGTATAATTTTCTGATGTTATCACTACAGATATTCCTACCAACTGACATTTATAAGTCAGCATCTCAATAAAACGAGCATGAGGAATACAAACAAAATTTTGATTTGTTCTATTACCAAGATTAATCGATTGCTTCCACAAATCATTCTTTCCAATTACCACAGTGTCCCGATACGGTTTGCTGCCAAGTAATGTACAATTAAACGACTTGCTTTGTGCAGATAATCAATTACTTTACAATTACGTTTATGAGTTAATTTTTGTATTTTTGTTGATGTTTTTCTGTCTCCTCCCAGTCGAGATTGTAAACAAGCTTTTTTCTTATTATAATAAGCATTGATATTTTTCAGGGGTTTCCCATTTAATAAAATCGGTTGAAATGAGTTAGAGTTTGCAGTAATAGCAGCTAGATTATCTAAACCAATATCAACAGATGCAATGTATGTCTTTTCAGGGTTTTTTCACTTTTGACAATGGGAATTGGGAGATAGGGGAGACAGGGAGAAATTAACTGTCAACTGTCAACTGTCAACTCCTAACTCCTAACTCCGGTGGTACTAACTCCTAACTTATTTAAACTACCGCCATTACTGTATCTCGCAAAATTCCTTCTTTTTGAGCCATTAATAGCATTAAATCAACGACACGACAGGAGTAACCCCATTCGTTGTCGTACCATGAGACTACTTTGAAGAAGTTGGAATTTAATTCAATTCCTGCACTTGCATCGAAAATGCTGGAATGAAAATTACCCTGAAAGTCTGTGGAAACTACTGCCTCCTCTGTATAACCTAAAATACCTCTCATTTCTCCTGCGGCAGCAACTTTCATCGCGTTGCAGATTTCTTGATAGCTGGTAGATTTTTCAGTTTTGAAGGTTAAATCTACCACAGAAACATCGGGAGTCGGAACTCTCAATGCCATCCCTGTTAATCTTCCTTTGAGTTCTGGTAATACTAATGCTACGGCTTTGGCTGCACCAGTAGAGGCAGGAATGATGTTTTGAGCCGCACTACGACCTGCTCGTAAATCTTTCTTAGAAGGACCGTCTACGGTGGGTTGTGTGGCTGTCATCGCATGGACGGTGGTCATTAATCCTTCTGCTAAACCAAAGTTGTCGTTGATCACTTTAGCTATGGGGGCTAAGCAGTTGGTAGTACAGCTGGCGTTGGAAACTACGGTGTCTTTATCGGGGTCGAATAAGTCGTGATTTACACCCATCAATAAAGTTTTGACTTTTTCTGGGTCTTTGGTAGGAGCAGAAATTATTACTCTTTTTGCCCCTGCTTTTAAGTGATTTGACGCACCTTCATAGTCTGTGAAGAGTCCGGTAGATTCAACTACATAATCTGCACTTAATTTACCCCAAGGTAATTCTGCTGGATTTCTGACGGAGACACAAGGAATAAACTTTCCATTGACAATGATCCCATCTTCCTTTGATTCCACATCTCCGTTGAATTTACCGTGGGTAGAATCGTATTTTAATAAGTAAGCCAGGTTGTATGGCGGTACTAAATCGTTAATACCAACAAACTCGATATTAGGGTTATCAATACCAGCACGGAATACTAATCTACCAATTCGACCAAAACCGTTTATACCAACTTTTAATTTACTCAATTTATTACCTCCTGTTTTCAGTATCAACGAAAAATTAATTCAGGTTGAAACTTGATAATTTGCAACTAGGGTTTAACAGTTAGTAATTAGTAAACAGCAAACAGTTATAAATAAACAGTAAACAGCAAACAATTATCAAAAAAACGTGAGTTCTACAAAAATCACAGAAGCGGGTTTTTGCGAGCTTCTGTCCGTAACATCAGAAAACAGTCATCAAAACCCGACTTCTTACAAAGAGGGAAAATTAAGCTTTTACAGCTTCTTTTCGTCAAGATTCAGTAATTGAGGATTTGCTATCGTATTTTATTTCCCCAAGGGGTACTGACGTTAACTTATAACTAAATAGGGCTTGTATGTACTCCATTCCCAAGCGGGAAGCTCGAACGAGTCAACTGTCAACTGTTCACTGTATTTTTACATTCACGTCCTTTTTCAAAATCAGTGATGTTTGACAAGGTTGTTTGAGCAATGTTTTGTAGAGCGTTTCTTGTAAAAAAGGCTTGATGTGCTGTAATGACTACATTCGGGAATGTCAGCAAACGTTCAAATACATCGTCTTGGATTACTTCATCGGATAAGTCTTCAAAAAATAAATCACCTTCTAGTTCGTATACATCTAAACCTAAATAACCTAATTTTTGAGATTTTAAGGCATCAATCACCGCTTTTGTATCGACAAGTCCACCACGACTGGTGTTGATCAACATAGCTCCCGGTTTAAATTGTTCTAATGTTGTAGGGTTAATGATGCGATATGATTCGGGAGTCAAGGGACAGTGTAGAGAAACGATGTCCGATGTGGCAAATAATTCTGATAATTCTACGTATTTCACCCCCATTTCCAAGCATTCGGGGTTTTTGTAGATGTCGTATGCGAGTAAATTGCAGCCAAATCCTTTCATGATTTGAGCAAAACACATTCCGATTTTACCAGTACCAACTATACCGACAGTGGAACCATGTAAATCAAATCCTAATAAACCATTGAGAGAAAAATTAGATTCCCTGACTCGGTTGTAAGCGCGATGATACTTACGATTTAAAGTTAAAATTAATCCTGCTGCGTGTTCTGCTACCGCATAAGGAGAATAAGCTGGAACTCTGACGACAGTTATTCCTAAATCGGTGGCGGCTTTGATATCTACATTATTGAAACCGGCTGAACGCAAAGCAATTAACTTGGTGCCACCATCGGCGATCGCCTTGAGATTTTCGGCATTCAGCTGGTCGTTAATAAAGGGACAAACTGCCGGGAATCCTGCCGCTAAAGCCGTAGTTTCACTGCTTAACCTTGGCTCAAAAAATACAAGTTCATGAGCGCGATCGCCATTTGCTTCTGAAAGAAAGTGGCGGTCGTAGTTTTTAGTGCTGAATACTGCTACTTTCATAACATTCACAGGTTAGAGGTCAAAGGTCAAAGGTCAAAGGTCAAAGGTTAGAGGTTAGAGGTTAAAGGTTGGAGGTTAAAGGTTAGAGGTTAGAGGTCAAAGGTTAAAGGTTAGAGGTTAGAGGTTAAAGGTTAGAGGTTAGAGGTCAAAGGTTAAAGGTTAGAGGTTAGTTACCAATAAACCAACAACTAACGACCAACAACTAACCACTAACCACCAACAACTAACCACCAACAACTAACCACCATCAACTAACAACTAACAAATAATTACAATATCTTCAAACCGGCTCTATCGGTTGAATATTCGTCAAGACTTACTTTACAGGGTTGTATATTCCAAATCTCTTGACAATATTCCCAAATTGCCCTATCTGAGGAAAATTTACCCATGCGTGCGGAGTTCAGAATTGACATTCGAGTCCAATTTTCTATATCTCGATAGGCTTCGGAAACTTTTGCTTGGGTGTCGATGTAAGATTGGTAGTCTGCGAATAGCATGAACCTGTCTTGGTTAAACAGCGAATCTAAAAGTGGTCGGAACAAACCGCGATCGCCATCGGAGAATTGTCCGCAAGCTATCAAGTCAATAACTTCTTTTAGCTGGGGATTGGATTCGTAATAACTCCTGGGGTTATATCCTTTGGCTTTCAATTCGTAAACTTCTGGCGTGGTTAAACCGCATAAAAAGAAGTTTTCCTCGCCGACTTCTTCGCGAATTTCAACGTTAGCACCGTCAAGGGTACCAATTGTTAAAGCACCATTGAGGGCAAATTTCATGTTACCCGTTCCGGAAGCTTCTTTGCCAGCAGTGGAAATTTGTTCGGAAAGTTCCGCACCCGCGTAGATAAATTGGCTTGAAGATACGTTGTAGTTTGGGATGAATGCTACTTTTAAACGTCCGGCAACGTCTGTATCGCTATTTACTACACTACCAACGGCATTGATTAATTTAATAATCAATTTAGCGATAAAGTAACCGGGGGCTGCTTTACCCGCAAAAATAAATGTCCGGGGCAGAATATCAGCTTGAGGATTCTTCTTGATTTCGTTGTAGAGGGTGATGATATGAAAAGCATTGAGTAACTGACGTTTGTATTCGTGCAGTCGCTTTACCTGTACGTCAAACAAAGAATTGGTATCAACTGTAATGCCGTTAGATTTTTGAATTAATTTTGCCAATTCTTGCTTGTTAGCTTGTTTGATATCACGCCAATTTTGCTGAAAATCTTTATCGTCTATGAATTTTTCTAATTTTCGCAATTCATCGAGATTCTTAATCCAATCTGTACCGATTTTATCGGTAATTAGACGAGCGAGTCGAGGATTTCCCAACAACAACCAGCGACGGGGAGTTACACCGTTTGTTTTGTTGATAAACTTCTCTGGGAATAATTCGTAGAAGTCGTGAAGAACATCTTTTTTGAGTAGTTCAGTATGGAGAGCTGCTACACCGTTAATTTTATGGCTACCGACACAAGCCAAATGTGCCATGCGGACTTTCCTTTCGTCACCTTCTTCAATCAAAGATAGCCGCCATATCTTTTCCAAATCTCCTGGGTAATGTCTTCTAACTTCAGCCAAAAAACGGAAATTGATTTCGTAGATGATTTCTAAATGTCTGGGTAATAATCTACCAAATAGTACCACGGGCCACTTTTCTAAAGCTTCTGGTAGTAGGGTATGGTTGGTGTAAGCAAAGGTATTTTTTGTAATATCCCAAGCTTTATCCCAAGACATTTGATGTTCGTCAATCAATAGCCGCATTAATTCAGCAATACCAACTGAAGGATGGGTATCGTTAAGTTGAATTGCAGCTTTTTCAGCCAGGTTATCTAAGGTTTTAAAAATGTGGTGATGACGACGAAGAATATCTTGTAAGGAACAGGAAACAAAGAAGTACTGTTGCTGTAAGCGTAATTCTTTACCCTGCATCGTATCATCATTGGGGTAGAGAACTTTGGAAATATTCTCTGAGAACATTTGGCTACCTACCGCACCGATGTAATCACCAGCATTAAAAGCCTGTAGGTCAAATTCGTCAGTTGCTTCAGCTTTCCACAACCGGAGAATATTCACTGTATCCACACCATAACCCGGTACGGGAGTATCATAGGGGACTCCAGATACTTTTTGCTGCGGTACCCAACGTGATTGGTAGCGTCCATTTCTATCATGGTAAACTTCTGTATGACCGCCAAACTTGACTTCTACGCGATATTCAGGTAAAGGAAGTTCCCAAGCGTTACCGAAACTCAACCATTTGTCAGGATTTTCTATTTGCCAACCGTTACGAATAACTTGCTCAAAAATCCCAAATTCATAACGAATTCCATAACCAACAGCGGGAATTTCCAGAGTTGCTAAAGAATCGAGATAGCAAGCTGCAAGTCTTCCCAAACCTCCGTTACCCAATCCTGGTTCGTGTTCTTTCTCTAACAAGTCGTCTAACTCTAACCCGGATTCTTTGAGAACAGTTTTTATTTTTTCGTAAAGACCGAGATTAATTAAACTATTACCTGTATATCGACCCATTAAGAATTCAGCCGAGAGATAATAAACCGTTTTCACACAGTTTTCCATGTGAGTTTCGGCTGTTTTGATGCGTCGTTGTAGAATGCGATCGCGAACGCTGTGGGCAACAGCCATATAATAATCGTGCAAGGTGGCAAAAAACTCACCTTTTCCTTGGACATAATAAAGATTATCAGCAATGGCACGTTTGAGAGTTTCCTCACTCATCCCAGTGCGATCGTCCTCTATTCTAACTTTAGCAATATCAGGGGCAGAAACATTTTCCTGTGCTAAGTTACTATATTTTTGATCGGGTGAACTGCTACTCATTATGGTGATGTTTCTAAGAAATCGAATTTACACTTGTGTCTAATGTCTAACCCTATAGATTTATAGCATTGTCTTACTTACACTTGTTCAAATAATTGGGAATTAGATAGTTGATGGTGGATAGTGGTTAGTTGATGGTGGTTAGTTGATGGTTGATGGTGGTTAGTTGATGGTAGTTAGTTGATGGTAGTTAGTTGATGGTAGTTAGTTGATGGTAGTTATTTATTTCACCCCATCCCCTTGTCACCCCATCCCCTTGTCTCCCCATCACCCCATCCCCCCATCCCCTTATCTACCCATCCCCTTGTCACCCCATCCCCTTGTCCTCTAATACTCCCACTTCCAATCGCGAATTTCGGGCATATCTTCACCGTGTTCGCGCACGTATTGCTTGTGTTCGATCAATTTGTTGTGCAACATTTGCTTGACATGAGCCGCTCTATATTTCAGATGGGGAACTCTGTCAATAACATCATCTGCTAAGTTAAAGCGGTCTAAGTCGTTCATGACCACCATATCAAAAGGTGTGGTTGTGGTTCCTTCTTCTTTGTAACCCCGGACGTGGAGGTTTTTGTGATTTGTGCGACGATATGTTAAACGGTGAATTAACCAAGGATAACCGTGAAAGGCAAAGATAATTGGTTTATCTGGTGTAAAGATGCTATCAAAGTCTTTGTCGCTTAAACCGTGGGGATGTTCGACCTCTGGCTGTAAAGTCATCAAGTCTACTACGTTTACTACCCTGATTTTTAACTCTGGAAAGTTATCTCGTAATATATCTACTGCGGCTAAGGTTTCTAATGTGGGAACGTCTCCAGCGCAAGCCATGACTACATCTGGTTCGCTTCCTTGGTCGTTACTTGCAAAAGCCCAAATACCGATCCCCATGGTACAGTGCTTGATTGCTTCATCCATATTTAAATACTGCAATCCTGGTTGTTTACCCGCTACAATCACGTTAACGTAATGGCGACTTCTCAAACAATGGTCTGTCACGGAAAGCAGACAATTGGCATCGGGTGGTAGATATATTCGCACAATCTCGGCTTTCTTGTTGATCACGTGGTCGATAAAGCCGGGATCTTGATGGCTGAATCCGTTGTGGTCTTGTCGCCATACGTGAGATGTTAATAAATATGTTAAGGAAGCGACTGGTCTACGCCAAGGAATTTCGCGGGTCGTTTTCAACCATTTAGCGTGCTGGTTGAACATTGAATCGATAATATGAATAAATGCTTCGTAACACGAAAATAATCCGTGACGACCTGTTAGCAGGTATCCTTCCAACCACCCTTGACAAGTATTTTCGCTGAGAATTTCCATGACGCGACCGTCTGCGGCTAGGTTATCGTCATATTCATAAGTTTCCGCAACCCAAGTCCTAGCAGTTACTTTTAATACATCACCTAACCGATTGGATGCGGTTTCGTCGGGACCAAATAAGCGGAAGTTGCGACTATCTAAATTTAGTTCCATTACATCCCGCAGTAATTTACCCATAACGCGGGTTGCTTCAGCAATGATTTTTCCTGGTTCGCTGACTTCTACTGCATAATTGCGAAAATCCGGCATTTTCAAGTCTCGCAGCAAAATACCACCGTTAGCGTGAGGATTGTCACCCATGCGTCGATTTCCGGTTGGTGCGAGTTCGGCTAATTCTGCGATTAATTTACCGTTTTGATCAAATAATTTTTCTGGCTGATAACTTTTCATCCAATCTTCTAACAGTTGGACATGGGCTGGTTCCGCAGCCATATTTGATAACGGTACTTGGTGCGATCGCCAATAATCTTCGGTTTTTTGTCCATCAACTTCTTTTGGTCCTGTCCAACCTTTAGGACTCCTCAGAATAATCATGGGCCATTGCGGACGCTGTTTAAAGCCATTTTTCCGGGCATCTTCCTGAATTTCGCGGATTTCGTGTAGCACGGTATCCATAGTCGCCGCCATCAATTGATGCATAGCTTCTGGTTCGGAACCTTCAACAAAATAAGGCTTGTAACCATAACCTTCAAAAAGTTTTTGCAATTCCTCATGGCTAATCCGAGCCAAAAGTGTGGGGTTAGCAATTTTATAGCCGTTGAGGTGCAAAATCGGTAATACAGCACCATCATGTACTGGATTCAAAAACTTGTTAGAATGCCAACTTGCAGCTAAGGAACCCGTTTCTGCTTCACCATCACCGACAACGCAAGCAACAATCAAATCGGGATTATCAAAAGCCGCACCAAAAGCATGAGAAACAGCATAACCAAGTTCTCCACCTTCATGGATACTTCCTGGAGTTTCCGGTGCTACGTGAGAAGGAATTCCACCGGGAAACGAAAACTGTTTGAAGAGTTTTTGCATCCCTTGGGTATCTTGAGAAATATTTGGATAATATTCGCTGTAAGTTCCTTCAAGATAGGTATTAGCCACTAAACCAGGTCCTCCATGTCCAGGACCTGCAATATAAATCATGTTCAAATCATCTCTCTTTATCACTCGATTGAGATGAACATAAATAAAATTCAAACCCGGAGTAGTTCCCCAATGTCCTAGCAGTCTGGGTTTAACGTGTTCTAATTTCAGTGGTTCTTTGAGTAAAGGATTATCCAATAAATAGATTTGCCCAACTGAAAGATAATTTGCTGCATTCCAATAAGCGTTAATCTTGCGTAATTCATCATCCTGTAATGGTTTGGCTTGGGGAGGGCTTACTAAAGTCATACTCAACTCCTGAATACAAATATTGTGAACTTTTTATGTTTATATAAACTTAAATTAGTTCCTATCTTTTATATCTAAATGAATATTTATTTATAAAATGATGTTATTGCAGGGCTAAAAGTTATCTTAGCTATAGCGCAACGCATTATCATAGCTAGTTTCACTAATTGAAACAACCTAAAATTAGCTTTTATCTCATAAAATTAATATTATCAAATCATTATTTTTTTACGTATCAACAGTTATTTAACCAAACAATCTGTATGGGAGTTTAGCACAACATTTATTTAATTGTTCACATTTAACCGCGATTTAACCAAACAGTCTATATTAATCATTATTAACTTATTTCAAATAAATTAAATAAATAATTAATTAAATAATTAATTAAATAATTAATTATTTATATTACATAATACAGACAAAATACTTCTTTAGGTAGAAGATAATATTTTCCACTTAGCTATTAAAGTTAATTAAATATAGAAAGCATAATAAAATGAATTAGTTACCATGCAAAATTCTAATCCAAATTAAATTGCCATAATCATCAAGCTGGAGAATTAAATCTCTAATAAACCAATCGGTGGGGTAATTTCAATACGATTCTCTGACAAACTAACCACCGGAACAATTTCTCTAACAAAAGGAATTAAAACAGTCTTGGAATTTTCGATTTTCGATTTTGCGGAAAGTTTGGGGTGTAGATTATCTTCCCCCAAAACTTTCCAAGACGGATTTTCGATTTTCTCTTCATCCCCTTCTCCCCTTATCCCCTTGTCCCCTTGTCCCCTTGTCCCCTCTTTCCCCAACCGTACCTCTAACAAATCATTGCCAGCAGCAATCAAATTAACTACCGTACCGATAAATTCTCCATTTTCCTGCATAAAAACAGATAAACCCACCAAATCCATTAAATGATACTCATCTTCACCCAAGGGAGGACGGTCATTTTCAGGTACAAGTATCTTACAGCCCCGTAATTCCTCAGCTTGATCCCGGTGATTCACACCAGCTAATTGAATTACATACAGATTTTTCCCTTCAAGAAAACGACCTTTAATTAACTCTACCTCTTCCGGTTCCGTTGCATTTAGACGCAACAGCCAACGTTTACCAGCAACCTCAAAACGTTCGGGAAAATCAGTATCAGGATAAACCCGTAACTCACCATTCAACCCTTGAGGTGCAACAATTTTGCCAATTTCCAACCAACCCATATCAGTTATCAGTAAACAGTTATCAGTTAGGAGTTAGTACTACCGGAGTTAGGAGGATGGGAGTTGACAGTTGAGAGTTAATTTCCCCCCATCTCCCCATCTCCTTGTCCCTTGTCCCCTTCCATACCTTCTCACGCATTCACAGTAGCACTTTGATAAACTTCTTGGGCTACTTGTGCAAAACGCTGCATTCCAATTTTGATTTCCTCGTCACTACCTGTGAGACTGACACGGAAGCATTGGTGTTTGTGTTCCCATTCTTCACGTAATCCGGGGAAGAAGGAGTTTCCAGGGACAACTATTACACCTACTTTTTTCAGTCGTTGGTAAAAATCCCAATCGCTGATGGGTAAATCTTGCAACCATATCCAAGCAAAAATCGCTCCTTCACCGCGATGCAGAAACCAAGGTAAATTTTTGGGCATTGCGGCTTCTAAAGTGGTTTCTAAAACAGCAAATTTGTTTTGATAAAAAGGACGAATTACAGTTTCGCTGATTCGTGCTAACTCTCCGGAATCAATAGCACGAGCGGCTATGGCTTGTCCGTACCTGGATGAATGTAAGCTCGCGTTGGCTTGAAAACATTCTAAGGCTTCAATTAATTTTTCATTCCCAATGGCAATTCCCACTCTTTCTCCGGGTAATCCTGCTTTTGATAAACTCATGCAGTGCAAAATATTTTCACCAAAGGTTGGTGTCATTTCAGTATAATTTAAGGCTGGAAACGGCGGCGCGTAGGCGGAGTCAATTAAAACTGGTACATTTAATGGTGCAGCAAGTGCTGCGATTTTCTCCACTTCTTCGTCGGTAATCACATTCCCAGTAGGATTACAGGGACGAGAAAATAAAACACAACCAGTGTTTTCGGTAATTGATAACTGACTGAAATCGGGACGGTATTTAAATCTATGAGATGATGCGTCAATATCTAAAGTTGGTTTGTAGGCGAATAATGCTTCGGGAACTAAACTAACTCCACCATAACCTGTATAATCGGGACTTAGGGGAAGAACAATTTCTTTAAGTTGTTCATTGGTAGTATAACCACCGAAAACATTTGCAGCGTAGAAATAAAGCGTTTGGCTACCGGGAGTAATTAAAATATTGCGTTCGGTAAGATTTAAACCGTAGCGCTTGTTAAAGTCCTTTGTCACCGCTTCGATTAACGGCGAGTAACCCTTAGAATAACCATAACGGCAAACAACATCACCATACTCCGTACTTGATAAAAGTTCCGCAGTACAATCGCGCCATAATTGTTCGACTTCAGGTAAAATCAATGGATTACCCGCACTCAAATTCATCAACTCCTGCCCAATCCCTGCGCGTAAAGTTTCATTAATATCCTTCATAATCGCTCTTACGCCGGTCAGTTTAGACATTTGAACGCCAAATTTAGTTAGGGCAGGATTCATAAGCAATCGATAATTATAAATAATTTAACTTTAACTATAATCTGTGATGGGGGATTGGGCATGAGCCATGGAAAGATGAGGAGATATCAAATTATCTAACACATCATAGATTTATATTATTAACTACATATTAACCAATTCTTTAGTCTACCTTATTATTACTTCAACCTACCTCCAAAATGTAATTGAAAAATTGTAAAATATTTCGGTGCCGCTTCCCAAGTATAAACTCTAATAAAGAAGAATCAGCGAAAAGAATAACAAGGGGTGAATAGTGGAAGTTAAAGCAGCAGTAGCTTATGAAGCGGGTAAACCGTTGACTATTGAAACGGTTCAATTGCAAGGACCTGCCGCAGGTGAGGTGTTGATAGAAATCAAAGCCAGTGGAATCTGTCATACCGATGCTTACACACTTTCTGGCAAAGACCCTGAAGGTTTGTTCCCCGCAATCTTAGGACACGAAGGTGCGGGTGTTGTGGTGGATGTAGGAAAAGGTGTCACCAGCGTCAAAAAGGGAGACCATGTTATTCCTCTTTACACTCCCGAATGCCGTCAGTGTGAATATTGCCTTAGCTTAAAAACTAATCTTTGTCAAGCGATTCGCAGTACTCAAGGTAAAGGCTTAATGCCCGATGGTACTAGTCGTTTTTCCATTGGGGGTGAAAGACTTTATCATTATATGGGTACATCGACTTTTGCTAACTATACAGTATTGCCGGAAATCGCGATCGCAAAAATTCGTAAGGATGCACCTTTTGAAAAGGTTTGTTACATCGGTTGTGGAGTGACTACGGGAATCGGTGCGGTGATTTTCACAGCAAAGGTGGAACCAGGTTCTAAAGTTATAGTCTTTGGTTTGGGTGGTATCGGTCTAAATGTAATTCAAGGCGCAAAAATGGTCGGTGCCGATATGATTATCGGTGTAGATATTAATCCTAAAAAACGCGACTTAGCAGAAAAATTCGGGATGACGCACTTTGTTAATCCGAAAGAAGTGGAAGGTGATTTAGTTGCTTATTTAGTGGATTTAACTAAAGGTGGAGCCGATTATACCTTTGAATGCATTGGTAATGTAAAAGTGATGCGTCAAGCATTAGAATGCTGTCACAAAGGTTGGGGACAAAGTATTATCATTGGTGTTGCTGGTGCCGGAGAAGAAATTAGTACTCGTCCGTTTCAATTAGTCACGGGAAGAGTGTGGAAAGGTTCGGCTTTTGGTGGTGCCAGGGGACGTACTGATGTACCGAAAATTGTTGATTGGTATATGCAAGGAAAGATAAATATTGATGATTTAATTACTCATGTAATGCCAATAGAAAAGATTAATCAAGGTTTTGAATTGATGCATCAAGGAGAATCAATTCGGAGTGTTGTGACATTTGATTAAACATTCAATAATGTAGAGACGGGGCGTATTACTACGTCTCCAATATATAGGCTGTCAAACTAATTATCAATGGATAATTTTTATAAAAATGGTCACAATTAACGAAATAATTAACAATGACGATATCGAGCAACTTTTACCAGAAAAACGAGTTGCCGTCTTGAATATTAGGTGGCAAGATTACGAACAAATTTTAAATGCTCTAGGCGAAAACCGAGCGGCAAGGGTGCATTATTATCAGGGTATTTTAGAAATTATGACTCCGTTAGAGGCACATGAAAGCAGCAGCGAAAATATAGGAATGTTAGTTCATATTCTCACAGAAGAACTAAACTTAAATATCAAGAGTTTAGCTTCAACTACACTCAAAATAGCAGAGAAAAAAATTGGTGCAGAACCAGATAAATGTTACTACATAAAAAATGAACCTATTGTTCGTGGAAAAACCGTAAACTTAAATCAAGATCCACCTCCCGATTTAGCTTTAGAAGTTGATATTACTCATACAGATATCAACAAAAAACAACTTTACCAAGATATAAAAGTACCAGAATTTTGGCGCTATAACGGAAAATCACTAACTATTTATATATTAAATCAGGAAGAATATCAAGAATCAGAAAAGAGTTTAAGTTTTCCCATATTAACTAAAGCAATAATTTACGAATTTATCTCGAATTGTCGTAGCAATGGAGAAACTCAAGCAAAACGAGAATGCCGCAAAAAAATACGCGAATTATCTGGAAAAAGTTAAGATTTATTAAATATTCCAGGGTTTTATAATTTATAAAGAATAATCTATGCTTTAACATTCATAATCAAGTAACTTGTATAAACTGTCAGCACCCCGCACTAAAGTAACGGGGCTTCGTGCCTCGAAATTTTAGTTAGTTGACCAGCCTAAGTACTTTGAGTACTACGTTATTAGTAAGAGTTAAAGACCTACCTTGGGATGCGTAGCCAGTTCCAAGCTCTAGAACCAAATTGTTAAACATCTGTACGAGGGTTAAGGAAGTGCAACGAAGGAAAGTACCGACTAATAACTTTGGCGAGGCTAACATTACTGGAGTAGCAAGGCGTTCTCCGGCATACAGGAGATTTGGATAAACACTACTCCTCTGTTTATCCAGCCCCCTACAGGGGGACGGTTAATTTATTAACCGTATCGTGTTTCCTCCTTGGCTTAAAGGCACAAGGTTTCCACACTAATAAGCGGAGGTTTAGATGAACTGGTGGCAAAAGCTCAAGAAAAATCCTTTAGCGCGATTTGGGGCAATTTTACTGATAATTTTTTATATTACGGTAATTTTCGCGGATTTTGTTGCACCTTATGACCCATATTATTCGCAGCCAAATGGTTCTTTACTGCCACCAACTCGCGTATATTTGAATAATAGAGAAGGACAATTTATCGGTCCTCACATTTACCCGACTACTCAAGGTGATACGGATTTAGAGACGGGTAAACGCGAAATTATTGTAGATTACAGCAAACCTTCTCCTCTACGTTTATTTGTCCAAGGTTCCGAATACCAACTGTTTAAATTGAGTTTTCCGCTACCACCAACTTGGGATGAAGTGACGATATTTCCGGGTATTCCTTTAAACTTACATTTATTCGGTGCTGCTGGTCAAGCAAGATTCAATCTTTTGGGTACTGATGACCAAGCACGTGATGAATTCAGTCGTTTGCTGTATGGTGGTCGCATCAGTTTATTTATTGGAATTTTAGGTGTTGCGATTTCTTTCCCCTTGGGTATGATGGTGGGTGGAATTTCTGGGTACTTTGGCGGTTGGACTGATTCAGTAATTATGCGATTAGTAGAAGTACTGATGACATTTCCCAGTATCTATCTTTTGGTTACGTTAGGTGCTGTTTTGCCTTCAGGATTAAGTAGTTCTCAACGGTTTATACTAATTGTTTTGATTACTTCCTTTATTGGCTGGGCTGGTTTAGCGCGGGTGATTCGCGGACAAGTGCTGTCAATCAAAGAGCGAGAATTTGTCCAAGCCGCAAGAGCGATGGGTGGAAAACCTTTTTATATCATTCTTCGTCACGTTTTACCTCAAACTGCCAGTTATATTGTGATTTCGGCAACTCTTTCCATTCCCAGTTTCATCGGTGCGGAAGCAATATTAAGTTTAATTGGTTTGGGGATTCAACAACCAGACCCTTCCTGGGGTAATATGTTATCGTTAGCAACCAACGCTTCTATCTTGGTGTTGCAACCCTGGTTAATTTGGCCCCCCGCTGTGGTAATTATTCTGACAGTTTTGGCATTTAACTTGCTTGGTGATGGATTGAGAGATGCACTCGATCCTAGGAGTTTGGGACGGTAGGTTAGTTTAAAGGTCAAAGGTCAAAGGTCAAAGGTCTTTTCTGTCAATGCGTAAGTCCTACTAGTTTCATCTCCCCCGAACCTCATCCCCTTGTCAATCTCCCAATCATTCCCAAAAACCCGCTATTATATAGGCGTTAACTATAATAACCAACAGACAAGGGAAGGGAGTTGTGGAACGCTTTAATTTAAAGGTCTTTGCTCTGGTTTCGTTCGGCAATATTATGCTTTCAACTCTTTTGATGTCTGTTGGGGTTGCTGGTAATAAACCTGTTGCTCAAGAATCCAATTATGTTGTTGCTCAAGCCTTAACTCCACAACAGGAGTTGGAACGATTACGAGAACAGCAGCGTGTTCAGGAGCAAGTACAAGCAGAAGCAAATCGGGCTTTTGGTCAAACGACTTTTTTATTTAATACACTACTCGCTACCTTAGTTGTATTAATGATTGGGGTGATTGTTGCTATATTTTTGTTAAGACGTGCGGTTTTTCGCGAGGTGACGAATTTGGTTACTGCTCGTCTGAAGGAATTGGGTGATTTAGAAGCAAGAATCGCGATCGCAAATCAAAGGGTAGAAAAACTGATTGAATCAGCGGAAAATATTGTCGATCAGTTGGATCATGAAGTTCAGATTTTACGAAAAGATATTGGCGGTAAGCAAGAAGCTTTGTCATTGTTGGTTGCGGATTTATCGACATCGAAGCAACAAGCGTTGTCGGATATTGAATCGCAAATTAATATTTTTCAGCAAGCTTTGAATGAGTTAGATACCGAATTTACTGGTAAGCTGACGGAACTTCAGGTAAATGCACAGCAACAAGGTAATTCGATTATTCAAAATTTACAAAGGTTGAGTGCTGAGTTTATTCCCCAGATTAAGGGATTACAATCGGAGGTGTTGCAACAAAAAGATCATACAGTAGAAAATCTCAAGCAGTCACAAGTTGATTTTGCAAGTCACTTGAAGGAACTTCAATCAGCAGCGGAACAGCAACGGGATTTGATTTTGGTTTCTTTACAAAGTCTTTCTGCGGAGTTTAAACCGAAGCTAAATGTTTTGCAAGGGGATTTACAACAACAGAAAGATTTGGCGGTAGAAAATCTCAAGCAATCACAAACCGATTTTACAATTGAGTTACAACACCTGCAATCGGCTACTCAAGCCCAGCAACAGCAAACACTACATAATTTACAGCAGTTAGAATCGAACTTTGCTCCTCAATTATCAGCTATTCTCACTCACGTACAATCTCAAAAAGATGCAATTCTCGAAAATTTGAAACTTTCGGAAAACCAATTTGAGCGAAGGATTGCTCAGTTTCATACCGATTTAGAAACCCAAAAAGACGCAACTCTACAAAAGTTTGCCGGTACAGAATCCGAGTTCGTTAATCAACTTTCCCAACTTCAACAAGATGCTCAACTTTATCGTGATGCAATTTTACAAAATTTACAGAAGCTAGAAGCCGATTTTGCTCCGCAGCTTGATCATATCGAAGCTGAAGCCACAGACAAAGCAATTCAGCAGAAAGATGTAATGCTGCAAAATCTGGAACAATTACACTCCCAAATTCATGGGGAGTTGCAGCAAGTGCAAAATTTGATTCAAGAGCAAGTTAATTCAACTCAAAATAACATAGTTAACCTAGAAACCGACGTAACTGCCGAACTTATAGAATCGCGATCGCAAATTCAACAACAAAGACAGCAAACTCTACAAAGCTTGTCCCAACTGGAAACAGAATTGCGATCGCAGTTTGCTGTTTTACAATCTGAGGTACAATCTCGCAAGGATTCGGCTTGGGAATTACTCCAAAATCTCGAAGCTGAGGTTAACGCTAAAATTTCAACTTCTACTGATGGTATTGAATCTCAACAAAATCAAACTTTAGATAGTTTACAAAAAATAGAAAATACTGTACGCGAACAACTTACTATTTTACAATCAGAAATTACCGCTCGTAAAGATTCCAGTTTGGATAAGTTGGATAAATTAGAATCGACTTTGAGCGAACAATTACAACTAGTGCAATCGGATGCGGAAGTTGAAAAGCAGCGAATTCTACAAAATCTATCCGAAATTACACCTAGTGAAATTGCGGCTTCTGCGGTTGGAGAAATCTTACAAAAGCTGGAAAAAGTTATTGAACCAATCGAAAAACTCAAATCAAATCATCCCCAATTATTTGTCAATGTTGATGAATTTGTTACTCAGGGTAATGAGTTATTTAAAGTCGGGAATTACCAAGCAGCGATTGACGTTTATCATAAAGCCTTGGAAGTACAACCAGATAACGCTCAACTTTGGTATCAGCAAGGTTTAGCGTTGTGGGAATTGAAACAATATGAAAACGCGATCGCAATATTTGATAAAGTATTAGAAATTAACCCAAATCATATCGATAGTTGGTACCATCGTGGTTTAGCGTTGATGGAAATCAAACGTTATGAAGCTGCAATTACCGCTTTTGGTAAAGTTGTCAAAAAGCAACCAGATAATGAAAAACTCTGGTTTGTTTTAGGAATGAGTTTAGGAAGAATCAAGCGTTATGAAGATGCAATTTCTGGCTTTGATCGAGCATTGAAAATTAAACCAGATTATCATCAAGCTTGGGTAGACAGGGGTGTAATCTTAGGTAAATTACAACGTCATCAAGAAGCGTTTGAATCTTTTGATCAAGCAGTAGAAGTAGAACCTACTGACGGTGTAGCTTGGATGAATCGGGGTTTAGCTTTAGAAATGTTGGAACGTTATGAAGATGCTGTTGCTTCTTTTGATAAAGCAATTGAATTTAATCCTACTCCTAAAGCTTGGGATAAACGAGGTTATGTTTTAATTGAATTAGAAAGAGATGAAGAAGCATTGATTAGCTTTGATAAAGCCTTAGAAATGGATGAAAACTACCCCAGCGCTTATTATAATAAAGCCATCTGTTATAGTTATCAAGGCAAGGTAAATGAGGCTGTGGAGACTCTACAAACAGCGATTAATTTCAATCCACAGTATAAAGAAGATGCTGTAAATGACCCAGATTTTGAACCAATTGCTCAAGAGGAAAAATTTAAAGAATTGGTTAATTCGTAATTAGGAGAAAATTCTTGTAGAGGCTTGATATTACGAAAAGAAGTTACGTTTTGATGAGAATTGTCTGGTTTTACGGATATTGTTCGTAAAAACCCGACTTCTCACCGAACTACTCTTTACTCTGAAACGTAAAAATATTTTCGGGAATCGCGGAGAAAGAAACTGGATTAAAATTTTATGTATACCGAATCTCTCGATATTTTGGAATAAAAGTTTAAAATACTAAAACTTAGTCGATAAAATCGTCATATTTTTGATATTTTACATCCCTGACAATTAATTCCAAAATTATTTTAAGTAGTAGAGATTACATATATGGGAGAAAATCAATCGTTTACAGATGAACGTTTTCTAGTTTGCGGTTTGGGAGGATTGGGACAGCATTGTGTAGTTGCATTGAAACAATTCGGTGTGAAAGTTGTTGGAATTGAGTTAGTACAACCAAACAGTTGGAGAATTCCCAAAATTGATAGTTTACTTGATGATTTAATTATTGGTGACTGTCGTGATAATAGCGTATTTGAACGTGCAAAAATCGAACTTTGTCGTGCTGTACTGATTGTCACCAGCGATGAACTGATCAACGCAGAAACTGCCATCGCGGTTAGACAACTTAACAAAAACGCTCGTTTAGTAGTTCGTTCAACTAAAGAAAACTTAAATCAACTATTAGAAGAACACTTAAGTAATTTTGTAGCTTACGATCCGATTTACTTATCCGCAGCATCTTTTGCTTTAGCAGCTTTAGGAGGAAATTCTTTAGGATATTTTAACTTAGATGGTAACTGGTTGGGAGTATTTCAGCATAAAGTTACTTTTGGAGATAATTTTCACCGTCGTCAACTGTTTGAATTAAATTCGAGTTCGCGGATGTTACTTTGTTATTTACCGCAATTAGATGATAGCTTCAATTGCTTTTATGATTGGGATTCCGAAACAATAATTCAAGATGGTGCAACTCTGATATATGTCCAAGAATTTGATAGGTTACTATCTAAACGACAAAGAGAATCGGCTAATCAGAATCGTAAGCAAAAACGAATCTGGCGAAAACCGACTAATTTTAGAAAAAAATTTTTAGACTATTGGCATTCCAGCTCGCAAGTTCGCCGTGTAGTAATTATTTCAGTTTTCGTCACCATCATTTTAGCCATTATTGGAACTATCTTATTTAACTCTTTAGATAATAAAGATAGTATTTACAATGCTTTTTATATCACAATTAGTTTACTTTTAGGCGGATATCCAGATTTCTTGTACAGCGTAACCACAAACCATCCAATTCAGCAAATTGTCGCGTTATCATTAGCTATAGCTGGAACTGCTTTCGTCGGTGTATTATATGCTTTAGCCACCGAAAAACTTTTATCTACCAAATTTCTATTTTCTAAACGACGCACTCAAGTTCCTCCCGCAGAACATATAGTACTTATTGGCATTAAAAGAGTTGGAAGTCAAGTTGCAAAAATATTACAAGATTTTTATCAACCTGTAGTGGGAATTGCTTTAGAAGACGACTTTGATAACAATAAATTACCCGATATCACATTCTTTGAAGGTGATTTAAATGAATCTTTAACTAAAGTAAACCTTTCCACAGCCAAGAGTATAATTGCAACCACAGAAGACGAAATGCTGAATGTGGAAATAGCTTTAAAAACTCGAAAACTCAATCCTGAAAGTAATTTAGTAATTCGTACCTTCGGACAACGTTTGAGTGAAAATTTAGCTCAAATATTACCCAGCGCTCAAATTATCTCAGCTTACGCAGTAGCATCAGAAGCCTTTGCTGGAGCAGCTTTTGGGGAAAATATTCTCGACTTATTCCGGCTTCACAATCAAACAGTTTTAGTTACCGAATATCAATTTACTGAAGTTGATACCTTAAATGATTTACTACTTTCAGAAATTGCTTATGGTTATGGAGTCGTACCAATTTTATATCAAAAACCAGGGATTCTTGCGGAAATCATGCCTAAAGAATACAGAAAAATAGAACCTGGTATTCGTTTAGTTGTACTCGCAACCATCGACGGATTAAAAAGAATGGAAGCAGGTAGAATTGGTATTTATCCCAAACAGTGGCAAATCGTAATTGAAAGTGCAGTTACCCAAGAAGCTAAATTTGAAGGAGCAAATCAAATTGTCAAATATTCTAATTATCCCTTCAATAAAGCGAGAGATTTAATCAATAATTTACCTCAAACGTTGCCTGTACCTTTATATAAACTTCAAGCACAAAGCTTGATTAGAGTTTTGCAAAGATGTCAGGTAATGGCTAGTTTAAAAAAGATTGGAGGATAAGGAGATGGGGAGAGGTTTTTAAATACCTAAAGCTTCCAAGAAATGATTGAGAAATTAGCGGGAGCATTGCTCTGATAAAATAATATAACTTTTAACCTTCCCTAGTTCTTCTCGATTGCTTGTTAATCTAGTTAACACGATACTTTTTAGACTATATAAAGATATCAGCTTTGGTTGTTGATAAGCAGCCGTTCGTGCAACACGATATTTCAAATTAAAAATTGAAAAATGCGTATTCTACTATTAGAAGATGATGAAATTTTATCAGATATGTTGGTGAAGTCTTTAACTGATCGACATTACATTGTAGATACGGTTTATGATGGTGAAAGTGGATGGGAATATGCAACTAACGGTAATTATGAACTGATTTTGATGGATGTCGGATTACCGTTATTAAATGGGATTACTTTATGTCAACGGTTACGTGAATCAGGTTGTTCTACACCGATTTTACTGATGACTGCAAAAAATGTAAATGCAGAGCGAATTCGCGGTTTAGATGCGGGTGCTGATGATTACTTGAATAAACCCTTGGATTTGGAGGAACTCCATGCCAGAATTCGGGCTTTATTGCGTCGGGGAGATGTTGTTCCAACGACGATTTTGTCTGTAGGTGGATTATCACTAAATCCGAGTACAACTCAGGTAAAGTACTGTGAGCAAGAGTTAAAATTAACACCAAAAGAATACAATTTATTAGAACTATTTTTGCGGAATCCTTCACGGGTTTACAGTCGTACACAAATTGTCGATCATCTTTGGAATTTCGACGATCCACCGTTGGAAGAAAGTGTTAAGGCTCATATTAAAGGATTGCGGCAAAAATTGAAGAAAGTTGGGGCTGTTGATTGGATTGAAAATGTTTATGGTTTGGGATATCGTCTCAATCCTCAAGTTAGTAATGAATCGCATCAAGGAACAGAGTCAGTTGAGCAACAGTATAGTAGTGCTGTTGAACAAATGTGGCTACAATATCAAGATATTATGGTTAAAAGAATGACTGTTTTACAAACAGCTGCGAACGCAATCCGAAACGGAAAACTAACTGAGGAATTACGAGAATCCGCTCTCAAGGAAGCTCATAAACTTGCGGGAGTTTTGGGAATGTTTGAACGAGAAGCTGGAACTCTTTTAGCAAGGGAAATTGAGGAATTACTTCTTAAAGATAGTTTTGCTCAATACAAGTTACCGTCTTTGGTGCAAGAATTAGACCAACTTTTGGCTTTGTCGGGAGGCAATCAATCTTCTACAACAGATACAGCAAGGCTATTATTAATCAATTCTAATCTACAATTAGCCGCCGAACTACAACAACTCGCATTAAGTCAGGGAATGAGTTGGTATGAGGTAAGCAATATTCAGTTAGCTGAAGAATGGTTGCAGAGTCATTCTCCTGATTTAGTTGTGTTGAGCATACATAAAACAATTAAATCACAGGATTTGAAATTAATTAGTAATTTAGCTGCACGTACTCCAGCAATTCCTGTAATAGTTATTAGTGCATTGGATAATTTAGATTATCGCGTGAAAGTAGCCCAAACTGGAGGATGTGGCTTTTTAGTTGAACCAAATGCAACTCAGATTTGGGATTTAACAATTCAATTATTACAGCGCGATCGCAATCTAGTCACAAAGATATTAGTGGTGGATGATGATCCCATGTTTTTATCTGCTTTACGTTCGTTATTAGAACCTTGGGGAATCAAATTCACGAGTTTGGAAAATTCTCAGGGTTTTTGGGAATTATTAGAGTCTGTGGAACCAGATTTATTGATTTTAGATGTAGAAATGCCAGAAATTGGCGGTATAGAACTTTGTCAAGCGGTTCGTACTGATCAAAAATGGCAAAGTTTACCGATTTTATTCCTTACTTCCCATCGTGACAACGAAACAATTGAACAAGTATTTGCTGCTGGTGCTGATGACTATGTAACTAAACCAGTAATGGGAGCAGAATTGTTAACTAGAATTACCAATCGTTTAGAAAGAAACCGTTTATTAAAAACAATTTCCACAAGAGATTCTCAGACTGGGCTTAATAATTTTACAGAGTCAAAAACAATTTTAGATAATTTATTAAGTCAAAATCAACAGCATGATAATTTTGTTTCTCTCGCAATTTTAAATATAGCAAAATTAAATCAGATAAATTTTGAATACGGTCATGATATCGGTAATCAAGTATTACAAAGATGGGGGAAATTAATTCAAAAGGTGTTTCGCGGGGGTGAAGTTTTAGGATATTGGGGTAATGGAGAGTTTATCATCGGAATGGCTGGATTAAAAAGAATCCAAGCCAAAGAACGTGTGAGCGAAATTCTCAAGATTCTTCGACAACAGATATTTACAGCATCCGATGGAAGTAGATTTCAAGTAACTTGTAATTGCCAAATTGCCGAATACCCTACTGACGGTAAAACGGTACATTCTTTATATCAAACTTTAATAATTCAGAATTGATAATTGTCTGTATCCGTTGAACGCTGGTACACAACCGAATATAACAATAGCACATTACTACTCCCTCATAATCAAATGGTAGAAAATGAACCAATAAATCAAGAAAATCATTTGTATAGGCTTCTGAGTCGTAACAATGCTTTATTAAAAGCGCAACAAGATGCTGCGCTTGATGGTATTTTAGTTATAGATGAAAATCGGCAAGTTGTTTCTTACAATCAGCATTTTTGTAAATTATGGCAAATACCCAAAAATATTATCAATCAAGGTAATTCTAGAGAATTAATCGCATATGTATTAACTCAACTTTTACAACCAGAACTATTTCTTGAAAAAGTAAATTATCTTTACGAACATCCCGAAGAAATTAGTCGGGATGAAATTTATTTTAAAGATGGCAGAATTTTTGATCGTTATTCGAGTCCAATTCAATCAAGTGCTGGAGAATATTACGGTAGAATTTGGTGTTTTCGAGATATTACCGAACATCAGCGAAGAGAACAAGCATTACAATTAATTGTAGAAGGAACTACTACACAAGTTGGGAGCGAATTTTTTCATTCTTGTGTGCGTTCTTTAGCAACTATTCTCAAAATGCGTTATGCTCTGATTGCTGAATTTAGTTTGGAATCAACAGATAAAGTACAGACTTTAGCATTTTGGAGAGGAGAAGAATTTGGTGACAATTTTGAGTATGATTTAGCCTTTACTCCTTGCAGACAATTAATGAATGGAAAAATACATCGATATCGTAATTCTATTCAATATTTATTTCCTCAAGACTCATATTTAATAAGTTTAGAAGCTGAAAGTTATATTGGTATTCCAATTATCAATAACAGTGGAAAAATCATCGGTTTAATTGCGGCTTTTGATACTAATCCATTACCAGAAAATACAGAAACAGAAGAATCAATTTTAAAAATATTCGCAGCGAGAAGCGCAGCGGAATTAGAACGCAAAAATATAGAAACAGCTTTATTAAAACAAATTGAACGAGATAGTTTATTACAACACATTACTCAGGAAATTCGTAATAGCTTAGATAGTCAACAAATTTTTCAAACCACAGTCAATCAAGTTGGTAAAATATTTCAAGTTAGTCGCTGTCACATTCATAGTTATATTAATCATCCTCAACCACAAGTACCTTTAGTTGCTGAATATTGTAACCCCAATTACCCTTCCATGTTGGGAATAAATATTCCTGTTAACGGTAATCCTCATGCTGAAAAAGTATTAACACAAGATGCAGCTTATTCAGTGCCAAATGTTACTCTAGAATCGTTATTACAGCCAATTCAACATATTTGTGAGCAATGGGAAGTTAAATCCCTATTAGCAGTCAGAACATCCGAAAGAGGAGAACCTAACGGTTCTATCGTTTTGCATCAGTGCGATCGCCTTCGTAATTGGAGAAAAGACGAAATCGAACTTTTAGAAGCAGTAGCAGCACAGGTAGGTATTGCATTAGCACAAGCAAGACTTTTAGAACAAGAAAAAGCAAACGCTAAATTATTGCAACGAGCAAAAAATCAAGCTGAAGCTGCTAACCATGCGAAAAGTACATTTTTAGCAAATATGAGTCATGAATTGCGAACTCCTCTAAATGCAATTATTGGCTTTTCGGGATTAATGCAGCAAAATTCTCAACTCAGCGCCCAACAACAAGAATATCTCAAAATTATCAACCACAGCGGTAAGTCTTTGTTAAATTTGATTAACGATGTTTTAGAAATGGCGAAAATCGAAGCCGGACAAACTAAATTAAATTCAGCCCCTTTTGATTTACATAGTTTGTTGCAAACTTTATGGTCTACTTTTCAACCACAAGCCGAAATCAAACATTTATCGCTGCAATTTGATTTAGCCTCTAATTTACCCCAATATATTGTTGCCGATGAAAGTAAACTCCAGCAAGTTTTATCAAATTTGTTGAGTAACGCGATCAAATTTACTGATCAGGGAAAAGCGATTCTCAAAGTTTCTTTCTTTCGCGAACTTCATCCTCCCCTTTCCTTATACTTCCAGATAGAAGACACAGGATGCGGTATTATACCTGAAGAAATTGACAAACTATTTCAACCTTTCGTTCAAACGACTTGCGGTAATCAATTTAAAAATGGAACTGGTTTAGGATTAGCAATTAGTCGTGAATTTGTGCAGTTGATGGGAGGAGATTTACAAGTAGAAAGTGTTCCAGATCAAGGCAGTATTTTCTACTTTCATATTACCGTAAATTTATTAGAATCTGCGGACATTTCAAATTTTGCAACTCAAACAACAGCAGTTTATTTATCAGAAAATTTACAAGAACAGATTACCAGCAAAAATCTCACAATTATGTCTCCCGAATGGATTGCAAATCTACATCAAGCAGCGATTGAAGTTGATGCTGATACCCTTTTGCGGCTAATTCAACGAATCCCCGACCAATACCAAATATTAGCTGACAAACTGACAAAATTGATCCGTAATTATGACTTTGATACAATTATTGCTTTGAGTAAGGGGAATGAAAATGATTGAATCTGCAATTAATCAACCCAAAGCAGATATCTTAGTCATTGATGATACTCCAGAAAACTTAACATTACTATCACAAATACTTAAAGATAAAGGTTATAAAGTTCGCAGCGTTACCAAAGCTTCTACTGGTTTACGGGGTGCAAAAGCTGCACCTCCCGATTTAATTTTACTCGATGTCAAAATGCCGGAAATGAACGGTTATCAAGTATGTCAATATTTGAAAGCAGACGAATCTACCAAAGATATCCCCGTAATTTTTATTAGTGCATTAGGAGACGTACTAGATAAAGTCAAAGCCTTTGAAGTGGGTGGTGTCGATTATATTACCAAACCTTTGCAAGTAGAAGAAGTACTAGCTCGTATCGAAACACATTTAACCATTCGACGACTGCAACAACAACTGCAAACCCAGAATAAACAATTACAACAAGAAATATCCGAACGTACCGCAGCCGAAGAAAAGTTTGCCAAAGCTTTTCGTTCTAGTCCCAACCCAATCGCGATCGCAACTCTTGCAGAAAATCGTTTTGTCGATATTAACAGCAGTTTTCTAGAAATGAGCGGTTATTCTCAAGCAGAAATTATGGAAAAATCCGCAACTAATCTCAATATGTGGGTAAATCCTCAAATCTATGAGGATTCACTCAAAATATTATTACAAAATGACTGTTTACACAATCAAGAATGTCAACTTCGTACAAAACAAGGTGAAATAAAAACAGTTTTACTTTCAATGGAATTAATCGAACTTGATGGCATTCCTTGTACTTTAAATATTATTAATGATATCACCGAACGTAAGCGTTTAGAAGATGAATTTATTTCTTTAGTCAGCCATGAATTACGTACTCCGATGAATTCAATTATCGGTGCATTAGACCTTTTAAGTACCCAGCAATTAGGAATTTTAACCGAAAAGGGACAATCCATTATTCATATTGCCATTAACAACACCGAACGTCTCATCCGCTTGGTAAATGACATTCTTGATTTAGAGCGGATTAAATCGGGTAAAATTACGATGCATCCCTTAAAATGCAACGCTGCCGAATTACTAATTCAAGCAGCCCAAACAATGCAATCAATGGCGTATACAGCCCAAATTACCTTGAGTGTAGAACCAATTTCCATAGAAATTGTTGTAGATCCAGACCGGATTTTGCAAGCTTTAACAAATCTGTTAAGTAATGCAATCAAATTTTCAAAAGTCGGTCAAACTGTGTATTTACGTAGTAAGATAATACCCGATAATTTGCAAATAGAAGTTCAAGACCAAGGAAGAGGAATTCCCCCGGACAAACTACAGTTAGTTTTTGAGCGTTTCCAACAAGTAGACGCTTCTGATTCCCGTAGTAAAGGTGGTACGGGGTTAGGACTTCCCATTTGTCGAAGTATCATCGAACAACATCATGGACAAATTTGGGTAGAAAGTATCTTTGGTCAAGGAAGCACTTTTTATATTCATTTACCTCTAACTAATTGGGAATAAGCAAAATAAATTTTATTGCATTTTTAACTACAAAGTGAAGTATTTTAAGAAAATGTATTTTTGATTAAAGTCTTGTAGTGCGGGCTTTCCAGCCCGCTAGAAAAATACAAATTAAATGCCAATTAAATGCGCGGCAACTTATAACCCATCATCCTTGAACAGTTATCAGTTATCAGTTATCAGTTAAAAACTGTAAATCAATTGGCACTCAGAGTCCCCCACTTATCAGTTATCAGTTATCAGTTAAAAATCGTGATAACTGATAACTGTTGACTGTTCACTGATTTAATTTAAACTCATCAAATTTAATAACTTCTGAATCAGGTTTACGAGTATCGAAACGATAACTACTTATAGTTCCTTGTTCCGTATCAAAAATACTAAAAACGGTAATTTCATTGCTAGAAATATAAGGTAATGGCTTACCGTTTTCGTCTAAAAGCGGTGCAATTGTGGGTACAATTGGCTCTAAACCGTAGGGGTCGCCAATTTCGGAATAATTATCATGATTAATATTTGGTACGTTGTTGCGCTTTCTATTTCCATATGCTGCACCGTAGGAATTGCCGACATTTGATGCTTCTAAAAAATGCATTCCACTGTGACTAACAAAGCGATTCCATAAATGAGAATGTCCGTAGAATACTAACTGTACTCCTGCTGCTTCTAATAGCGGTATTAAATCGCGGATAATATAATCTTGGTCTTTAGGATATTCATAATGTACCGAGATAATATTACCATTGTTATCCCGTTCAATTATCTGCACTGGGTCAGTGTAAGCAGGTACGATGTTATCTCCTAAAGTATGGGGTGGATGATGAAACATCACAACTTTGTATTTCGCTTGTTGAAATTCGCTGCTATTTAGTTCATTAACCAACCAATTATATTGAGTGCTACCTTGAGAAATTGGTTCGTAAATATGCTGTCCATATCCCCAATTCTCCGGATTTTTTAATTCTTTTTCTGGTTCGGCATATTTTCCTTTAAGGTGATTTTTCGTATCAGGATAACGCCACATATTAGTTACATATAAAACTACTAGACGTATATCACCAAAATCTACTGCATAATAACCTTTTTCTCCGGTTTCTGTTTCCGGTAAACTAAATATTTTTTCATAAGTATCAGTATTAAAAGAATTATCTTTTAATGATTCTTCTCCATACAGTTTTCGTGCAATGTTACGAGGAATCGTATCGTTAAATTCTTCATTCAAGCTTTTTCCGGTATTAAAGCGTCCCATCACTTCATGGTTTCCAATACAAGGGAATATGGGAGCATTTTGAATAATTTGTCCTCCTGTATAAGTAGTTTGTACGCCATCGTATTCCATGATATACTTAGCACGTCCTTGCAAACAAGGGAAAAAAGCATTACCACGATTATCATCAAACCATTCACTAGCTCGGTCTGGTATATTAACTAAATCACCAGCAAAAAAAACTGCATCAATTCGCTTAAAGGTTTCCCTGACTTTTTGTAAATTTGCTGCTACCATCGGTTTGATTTGATGGTCTGAAGTTAATAAAATTTTTAATGGTTTACCGGGTAATGGTGCTGGTTCAAGAGTATAAGTTTTACTACTGATTAATTGGTTAGTTTCCGCAATACTTGTGACTCGATAAGATATGCGTTTACCTGGAGTTAGGTTAGTTAAATTAGCTTCATGTCGCCATATTTCGCGCAAAACAGGTTTATCATAAACTTGTCCGTCTGCGGTTTGATTTCCAACCCGCGATTGTTGATCTTCTCTTAAATGAATTGGTCTAATATTTTTAGTAAAGACACTTTCAAGCAACTGACTACCATATGCTACAGAGTGTCCATCACCCATAAACCCGGTAAACCAGACAACTTTTATAGAATTTTGAGTCGGGAATTGCAAAAACGGTTCTGTCAAAAATTCGTTCTGTGTCGTTTTCATGATTATCAGAATTATTTATTAGCGGAGAAATAATAGCTTTACTAGATTACTATAAAATTCATTTCTAATATTAATAAATAAGTGTAAACCCTGAAAAAATATTGCAAATCCATCGGCAGACGATTTTTGATTTTGATTTTTTAATTCTTCACGACGAAATAAATATAACAATTCAAATCAATTGATTGTTTTTGCGATATAATTAATTATTTTTGATTTTCGTTTTTCTATGGTAGGAATAGCCGTAATTGTCACAATACCCTGGTTGGTGCCGTACTCTCACTTTCATCTGATTGCGTTAAGAATTGCTGCGGTGTACAAGCACCCTACAACAAAATATGCCAGTTGTGTAAGTCGTGTATGGTAAAAAAAATGGTGTCGTTGCAATTGTGCGGCTAAAACACAACTACCTTGCACAAACACCTAAAAACTTATAACATTTAATCAATCGGAGCGGCGGGATTTGAACCCACGACCTCCACTACCCCAAAGTGGCGCGCTACCAAGCTGCGCTACGCCCCGTAAATCGGGCTTTATCTAGTCTTGAAGATGGATTTTGAATTTTTTATTAGAAAAATTTTTAATCCAGGGGTTTTAACTTTAATATATTAGCACAAAATTGCCACCAAACAACTATTAAATTTAGAAATAAATTCAGGACTTACGATATTGTCACAAATGGTTGATGGTGCGTGACGCAGAAGAAGCTTATTACTACGTTCAAATTTAATCGTAGCGTCACACACCCTACAAAAAAATGTGCCAGTTGCGTAAGTCCTAAAATTAAAAAACCTCAATAGTTGATGCTGCTTGGATTAATTCTTTAACGGCAGCAGCATCCCATTTGCCTTCCACACAGCGACCTGAATGAAGGATGAAGCGTAAACTGTAATCATGGGGTAGTCCTTTTACCTCCATCCAGATTAAATTGCTTTCAGCTTCACAGGTAATTTTTTCTTCATCCATTAACTCCGATGCCATTTGTTGCATAGTCTCTGCTAACTGCATCAGCAGATGACAAAAATCTTTTAATTCCGCTTCTGTCAACTCCACAGCCCAATCATCCGTACCCAGCAAGCCTTTAAATTCCGATGCTGCTGGATTGGTACCGATACGCCAACCGTTTCCTTTTTTTACTACGCGCATGGGAGAGGAGGATGGGGGGATGGGGGGACAAGGGGACAAGGGGAAATTTGAATTCTTAACTTCTAACTCCTAACTCTTAACTTTTAACTCCTAACCTTATACGCCATCTATTGATGCTTTGAGATTACATTTCGCCGATGATTTCTGGTTGAGTTAATTCGTCGGACATTTCAATTATTGAGCGTAATACAGGCTTCATTAATACATCTTCGGTATTATCAAAATCTTCGTAACGCCGACGTTTAGCCCGATTAGCCACTTGAACTGTAATCCGGTAACGGTTAGAAGCCGCGTTAATTAAATCCTCCGCACGGTGCATAATTTGAGATTGAGTTGTCTCGAATTTAGAACGCTTTAGCATAATTACTAGTTCAAAGGGTCAATCATTAGTTTAACAAGGGTTAGAGGGAGATGGTGGGAATTTAGATAGAGAATAGGGAACAGTTTTATAACCCAGTGGTAATTATATAAATAATTTTGCTTGACTAGTTATCCTCGATTCCCTATTTTCTTTTCAAAATTATCATCTCAGTACCAACTACTGGATTTCGGGCTAATAGTTTACTTTGCAAATCAATAATTTCTAGGTGAATAAAATCTAATTCTTGCGAACGTTGCAATATTTCAGCGGCTAATTTGTCTTGCTGGGCTTTATCTAATATGTACCAATCGCTACTAACTTTAACAGTAATATTACTTTCTAGAAAATTGGCTTGAATTGATTGTATTATTCCTGAAAAAGTCGGGTTGCTAATTTCGGAAATTTGATTTTGAATCGCTGCAATTAAGGTTTCTTCTGGTGTTAGTGGTGTCGGAATTGTTTCTAATTCTTCTTGTTGAGTTGGCGAGGAAGTTGTTTCTTCTGGTTGTGGGATTTCTTCTACTATTGGTGGAATTTCTTGTTGAGTTGGTAAGGAAGCTGTTTCTTCTAGAGTTGGTGTAATTTCTTTTTCGGATGGTAAGGAAGCTGTTTCTTCTGGTTGCGGGATTTGTTCTACAGTTGGTGTAATTTCTTTTTCGGATGGGAAGGAAGTTATTTCTTCCGGTTGCGGATTAGTAGTAGATACGACTGGAATCTTTTGCGTATCTGGAGGAACGATCGCGATTTCTGGAGGTTTACTGCCGGAAAGGTTTGTAGTTATCAAAAATACCATTACTGTGATTCCACTGATAATTCCTGTCAAAGCTGTATCTGACAACTTTGCAGAAAATTGTGCTGGTAAGAACAGCCGAATTTTTCCTAAAATCGCGCTCCATGCCTGTTGAAGCTTCTGCAAAAAACCTGGTTCCTCTTCACTACCGGGTGATGGTTCGGTTTCTAATTTGACTGCTGTCGTCTCTAATACACCAATCGTCCCTCGTAAAAGTTTGATTAATGAAGCTTTCCAAAATGGGGGATTTTTTGGAAGTGCAGAAGGTTGGATATCTTGGTTTTGTTGTGACATAGAATCCTAAAACACAGCTTAACTAAGTGAAATGGGGTATAAATTTGGATATGAATTGTGAATCGCAGTTTTAATTTATCATTTGATTTTATTTGGTCAAGTTTTTTGTCGGTTATTTGTTACTTAAATACACCATTAATTTATTTTGTGATTATTTGTCTTATAGACTACAAGATTTAACCTCCTATTATTAATTCAATTATTTGTTCTTAACTAGATTCTTGTTTGCTGATTTATTTAATTTTTGATTAGTTTTGTAGAACACGGTTTTCATGCCGATAGAAAGAAAATCAAGCTATCGTTATTAATAACTACTTATTATTTTTAGTACATAAATTCAAGTATTTTAACTTAGCTTAAAGCATGAAAATCAAGCGTATTGAAATGCAATCATTTCGTGGAATCGGCAATGTAACGCTGGAATTCCAAGAACATGAACCGAATGTGTTTATCGGTATTAATGGGGTAGGTAAATCGAGTATTCTTGAGTGTTTAGCTATTCTTTTATCTCGTTATACAAAACCAGTTCAGTTCCCTACAACTTCGGGGAGATTATTTCAAGAAGAGGATATTTCTAACGGAAGTGAAGAGACTTGTAATAAGATTACAGTTTCAACTTTTGAAGGTGAGAAAACTTGGTGTCTAGCCAAGATGCAAAAGAAGCGTAGTAAAACGACTAGTAATGACTTAGGTGAATTACGCGAATTAATTGAAACAACTCACGAGCAGTTAAAAAATAATCCTGAATTTAACTTACCTGTAATCGTTCATTATGGTGTGAACCGTGCCGTAATTGATATTCCTTTACGAGTTCGCAAAAAACATTCTCTTGAGCGTGTAACGGCTTATGACCAAGCTTTAGACGGGGTACAAATTAATTTTAATAGCTTCTTCCAATGGTTTAGGAAATTGGAAGATTTAGAGAACGAACAAAAACTTGATGATTCTACTTTTGTTAACCATCAATTAGAAGCAGTCAGACAAGCAATTTATTCTTTAATTACGGGATTATCTAATTTAAGAATACGTCGTTCTCCCTTAAGAATGACCGTAAAAAAACAAGGTAGAGAACTGAATATTAATCAGTTATCTGATGGAGAAAAATGTTTATTGGCAATGGTGGGAGACTTAGCAAGAAGATTGGCGATCGCCAATCCCAGTCTTGATGATCCATTATTAGGTGAAGGTATCGTTTTAATCGATGAAATTGAATTACATTTACATCCTAGATGGCAAAGAGATATTATTCCAGCGTTGAAAAAAACCTTTCCTAATTGTCAATTTATTATCAGCACTCACTCTCCACAAGTAGTCAGTCATGTTCGTCCCGAAGGTGTTTTCATTCTCGAAAGAAATGATGAAGGATTAGTTGTAATGAGTGCGGAAGGTTCCTATGGAAGAGACAGCAATAGTATTTTAGAAGACTTGATGGAAGTTCCTGAAAGACCTCAAAAAATCAAGGATTGTTTGCAAGAACTTTTCAGATTTATTGACGAAGGAAATTTAGAAAATGCTAAAGAATTACGTCAAGAATTAGCTGAAACAATTGGTGACGATGAACCGGAATTTGCACGAGCGGATGTATTGATTCGACGCAAGGAAATTCTTAACAAATGAAACATATTGAAAAAGGTCCAGAACCAAGTAGTTTAACTGCATACAATAAGAAAGTTTCCAGCAGTACAAAATGGAAAGCTTTCAATCGAAATGTCAAAAATGATGTCTACGAATCGATACTTCACGAACAAGGTTACATCTGTTGTTATTGCGGTATTCGTATTAGTAGAAAAAAATGTCATATCGAACATTATCGTCCCAAAAGTAAGTACACACATTTGACATTTACTTACACCAATTTAATTTCTTCTTGTCAAGGAGAAGATGAACAAAGACCAACCAAACCCGTGCATTGTGGACACAAAAAAGGTGGTTGGTTTGACGAAGAATTGATGATTTCACCATTAGATCCCAATTGCAGTAAATACTTTCGATATTCTGGTGCTGGGGAAATTTTACCGACAGAAAACCCCGAACATCAACAAGCTGCTGAAACTACAATTACAATGTTGGCGCTAAATATTAATAAGCTCAAAAAAATGCGTCGTAAAGTAGTTGATGGTGTTATAGAAGCCACCCAAGGGCTATCAGAGAAGGAGATTAAAAAGTTAGCCGAAGCTTATTTAGAGAGAGATGAAACACAAAGTTATGTTCCCTTTTGGGCTACAGTTTCTTATGTAATGCAACAGTTTTATTAATACTAATTAGCCCTACCTTAATCACAGAAGTCGGGTTTTTACGATAAATATCTGTACTACCACAACAGAGTTATAAAAACCCGACTTCTTGCCATAGGTTCAACGATAATCATAGAAGTCGGGTTTTTACGATAAATATCCGTAATCCCACAACAGAGTCATAAAAACCCGACTTCTTGCCCCACGAAAAAATCTAAAATCTACAATCTAAAATCCAAAATTGATTATGGCTGATATGTTGGTTAAACTATATACTCTACCCTCCTTAGAAGCAGAAATTACTGCACAAGATAAGCAGGGTATAGTTATTAGACGTGCGATCGCCCCGGAAAAACAACTGATTCTCGCTTGGGTTGAGGAAGAATTTAATACACGCTGGATGAGTGAATGTGACGTTGCTTTTAAAAATTCACCACCCAGTTGTTGGATTGCTGTGGAAAACCAGCAAATTATCGGCTTTGCTTGTTACGAATGCACCTGTAAGAACTTTTTTGGTCCTGTAGGTGTTAGTGAAGCAGCAAGAGGGCGTAAAGTTGGCAAAGCATTATTATTAGCTTGTCTGCACGATATGCGAGTGCAAGGATATGGTTATGCAATTATCGGTGGAGCGGGCGAGAGTGTCGCGGAATTTTATCAAAAAACTGTAGGTGCAACGATTATTGAAGATTCATCACCGGGAATTTATCGGGGAATGTTGCGGGGATGATTGATAGGGGTTGAGGAGTCGGGTTTTTATCTGAAATATCTGTCATCAAAAATAATCATCATAAAAACCCGACTTCTTTATCGAATAATTTTTGCTTTTCTTCTTTCATCAATATGAATGTAAAAACTTTGCTTTACAAAGATTAGTTAATCGTGAGACAAAACTTATGTTTGGTAAAAGTGGATTTTTTTGTGTGTATTAATACGTCCTACTATCTTACACATATTAAACTGAATATGTATTTTTCAAAAATTTGAATGTTCTAGTTATATTTAATGTTTTTATTCTGTTTGAATTCTATAACTTTATCCACAAAAAATCAACATTATGCAAAAACCACCAAAACAAAATCTAAATCGTTGGATAAAAAAATGCTTAAATTTTTTTGAAACAAAAAAATCTATTTTTCAATTTATCATTATTGTCATCATTTTTATTATATTTGCTTGGTTTATTCCTTTAATAATCTCTTCATATGAATCTCAAGAAGGAAGTAATACATGTAATGATACAAACATTAAAAATTTTGGGGATGCTCTTTGGTGGACTATAACTACTATTACTACGGTTGGATATGGTGATATATATCCTAAAACTGTTCCTGGGAAGTTGATTGCAGTAGCAGTTATGTTATTTGGAACTCTAGCTTTAGAATCATTAAGAGTTTTAATTTTCAGTATTATAATAGACAGAAAAATTAAAGGAAAAATTCAAGAAGCTTTAGGAATTGGTTCTTATGATGATGAGAATCATATTATTATATGTGAATATAATCATCGTATCAATCAAATTGTTAAAGAATTACGCAAGAATCCTGAAACTCGAAAAACACCAATCGTTTTAATTGCCGATATTGAAAGAAATCCAATTAATGATGATAATTTTCATTTTATTAAAGGTCCAATAAATGCTGAAAATTTAAAAAAAGCAAATTTAGCACAAGCAAAAACTGTGATTATTTTAGGAGATCATCAATTAAGTTCTGAGAATCGCGATTATAAAGCTATATTAGCTTGTTTCAATGTCAAAAAAATTAACAGTGAAGTTTATATAATTCTAGAAATTGCTGATGAAACACATCTCGAAACTTATAAGGGAGTTGCAAATGAAATGATTGTCAGCGGCAAATTATCTAGTCTTTTAATTTCTAACGCTGTCATTAATCATAATATTAGTGAAGTTATTTTTGATATATTAACTTATGAATACGGTTCTGAAATACAAAAAATCCGTGTTTCAAAAGACCAAGTTGACTCTCGTTTTATAGAAGTTTTTATGGATATAAAGCGAAATGAGCAAAAAACAGTTATTGCTATTGAAACAACAGTTATTGATGCTGAAAAAGTTGAAAAACGAGAAATAATAACTAATCCACAACCAAATCATAAGCTTAAGGCTGACGACTATTTAATAGTGATTGCTACCGAAATTAATTCTTATTCTAACTAGAAAATTAAGTAAAAGTTGATTTATTTCTAAACTATATATTCTGAATACAAAATTAGGATTGATGATTATTTGATCTTTATTGCTAGTTACGATCATGATTCTGATAAATGATATAAGATTTAGTTAAAAATAGACAAAATATTTGATTTGAACTTTTCCGCAATATTAATGTAAACATCTTTGCTTTACAAAGGGTATTAGATAGTGAGATAAAAGTTATGTTAGGGAAAACCGCATTTTTATGTATGTAGAAATACATCGCGTTTACCTGTACAAAGAATATTTCAGAGTATTTGATTTGAAACGTTAGTGATAGCAAGTGGTAGCATCTTGTAGATATTGTAGCCAGCGTTCAACATGGTCGTACTAATAAAGTATTATTCTCTAAAATTAGCAGTAATAATTCAAGATTATGCAAATATTTTCAAAACTAGGAAGTTGGAGAAAAAAAGCT
>JAYKJL010000159.1:0-3853 GCA_035285725.1 Nostocales cyanobacterium 94392
TAACTTCCAAACAGTTGTTTTGTTCCAATTTGGTCTGCTCCGCTTACTGCATAACTTGAAAAGGGCTTAACGCGCGATCCACCTGCCAAACAACACAGAAACCTTCTTCCGTATTGGAACTAATGGGATAACGAATTGCTTCTTCAGACCAATTGTTCTGGTCGAAAAAAAAGAAGACAGATATAAACTAAATAAAAAAACTAACATACTGAATAACAGGATTGAGGGTTTTTAAGAATTGCCTCACAAGGACTATTTTTTGTCTTTTTGGTTTGTCACGACTTTTTTTGTTATAAAATTTATTTTGAATACTTTTATAAGCACACAAATGCTGTAAGAATAATAAAAGTTGCAAGAATTAGCCTGCATTGTAGTATACTTCACTACTAACTCTTCTTTCAAATGAATTTTCAACTTAGAAACCTATGAATAAGATTTTACTTTTTTGCATTATTTTATTTTCCACATATTCAGGAATTGCTCAAAGCATTTCATTTCGAGAAGAAATCGATGTAATAACGTTCATGGAAAATAAACGTTTTTATAATTAGGACCAAGGTTTAGAAATTCAATATGGCTATATTTCGTATTATAATACTTATGGTATAAAGGTTAAGAACAGATTTGGTGCTCAATTCTACTTTATTAATGTTGATATTAAGACCTACGGGTCATTTGCTGACTTTAAGGGCATGAGCCCGATAGATGGAGCAAATTTATCCTTTAGGCTTTATCGAGATAAATTGATTGTTGGTCGCGGCGAATCTGTTGAAGTTACTTTTTACTTACAATAAAGACTACACCTCTGTGTACTTGTTTAGACTAAAATCAATATTGTTAATTTTTTTCTAGCCAAAATTGGAGCCTAGTTAGCCACAAGACATAGAAACACCTAGTTGAAAGTCGTAAAGTATTCTAAACAGTTTACGCAAAAATCAACGTCGATTTTCATGAATGTGGTTTTTTACCTCCACTTTTGACGATTCTTATCGCTGGCGCGATCGCCTACTGTGGGTCTGATTTCATCTATTTAGTTTCTATCGGGTGCTTGTTGAAGTTCCGTCTCTCAACCGCTTGAAGCTTCTTTGAGGTTATCTTTTGCATATACGAACAGCTCAATGCAAACCACATAAAAAAGTTGTAAATTGTTTTACCCAATCAAAAAACACTACCATGCGCACGTCGAATCTTTTATTGCTTGCTTCGATCGCACTTTTCTCCAGCTGCGCTAGCTACGAGTATGTAAACACGGCGGAACAACGATCGAATACATCTTTCCAACTCAACACCAACCTCCCGGGTGCTACCGTTGAAATTCTTTCCGGCAAAAATGGTAGAGCACGTTTACTTGGCACTCTTGGTCCTAACCAAAATTCTTCTACATTCAGTTTGGGACGACTCCGATTCTCGGGAAACTACATCCGTATCGGAGGATCAGACTATGAATCGGTAGTACAAAAAATTAAAATCACCCCGCGAGGCAAAGCCATTAAAAACGACTTATACTTAGGCATTTTTACGTACTTCACGCCTTTCCTTATTGACCCTTTTCGCTCAGACTTTTATAAAATTCGCGAAGATTATAAAACAATTACAGTCAATTTGGAGTTCAACCAGACATATATGTATCGAAAATTTACCGATATAGCGCACAGCACAGACCCCGCCAAATTCAGAACATACATTGAGAAATATCCAAATTCCAATTTTAAAATCCGAGCCAAAGACAAAATTGACTCTTTGGAATTGAACACCGCATTACTTTCAGGTACCGAAGAAGCTTTGGAGGCATTCATCCAATCTCACGAAGACGCAAAAACTAAATTTTTGATCCCAGCACAACAACGTAAGGGACTACTTCTTCAAGCTCGAATGGACTACGAGAAGATTTTAACCAAAACCGACTTGAACGAATTTAAAAATTATCTCAAGACTTATCCAAATTTTAAACAGTCAACTTTGGCTGTTAAACGATCCTATGAAATCGCCACAACATCTAAGTCATTGGATAAACTTTTGGAATTCAATAAGGATATTTTCATCCCTTACCAAAGTGTACTAGACATAAAGGAGAAACAACAAACACAATCCGGATTAAATAATGCCGTTGATTTGGCTATAATCCGAGAAAAAACAGATATGAAAGACCCAATGGGGTCTTTCATAAAAATTTGGAATACCGCTCAAGATATTTATGGAATTTATCCCAATATAAGCGATCTCCCACTGTCGCGGTATTACCAATCAATAATTGCCGACCAATTTTTAACGGAATTGTCAAGAGCAAAAACACGGAAAGAACAGGATGCGCTTTCAGCTAAGTATAATAGTTTAGTAAAGAATTACAACTTGATATCTGTTTCAGAGTTTTTTGTTGTTTCTTGCTTGCATTTTACCCAATCATTTAGTGGAGAATTAAAATTAATCAATCAGGGTATATTTGCTAATTACTTAGAGCATTCTAGTGAAGGAGATCCGCTCAAAAATCTGTGGGGTATATTACCAGGGGATATTGAGGAAATTGGTATCCAGAAGGGTGAAGTTACTAAATTTAAATTGTTCGAGTCTTCAAAACCTATTGCCAGTTTTGAAAAACAACCAGATGGGACATTGTATTATGCACGATATGAAAATGGTCAGTTAGCAAAGGAAGAGTTCTACAATTACTCGAAAGGTGTAAACTATTTTTATGCTTACGAAAATGGAAAAAACCAATCACTTGAAGCTTTAAATCTGAAAATCAGTCAAGCTGAATCGGTTTTAAAAGGAGGTAATTATACTAACGCGAAGCGTCTACTAACAACCGAATGCAAGAACAGTTATCCATTGAATGTTGCTCAAAATGTGAAAATTCAGAACTTAATAGCTGAATGCGATAAGCAGGAAAAAATTGCTCAAGAACTTGCGGCTAAAGCAGAAGCAGTTCGTGCAGATGAAATTCGGAAACAAATAAAATTACAATGGGAGAACTTCACTTCCGGACTTGGTAATTTTACTTGGACCATGTCTGCTAATGGAATAACGGCATACATTAATTTTGAACCGATAACAGCGGACTATGGAATTTTCATAGTTTGGACTAATTTCAATAATTGTAAGTCTTCTTACAATTACCGAATTGACAATGATCGTCGCACAATATACACTGAGGGACAATTTAATACTTGTGGACAAAGGCCGGTAGAAATTGGTACAATTGACATGGGTTTTGCTGAAACGCAAATGTTCGTGAATGTAAATAAATCAAGGCAAGTGTACGAAGCTAGAAGTAAATGGAAACCGAAATGAATAAGTGCAAATGATATTTGATAGTCTAGAATGTTCGATTCGTTAGAAAAGTTGCCTAAAGTAAGTTGTATTATTAGTGAATACTGTTGATTAGACTAATACAGTATCATTTGTGCCGATAGATTAAACACGGATAAGATCTTCTTCTGCAACACAGATAGGACCTTCTTCCTAAATTTGTTAGCTGAACCAATTTACGTGCAGAGCTTCTGAAATTTAAGTGGGTTGTCTAACCTTGTGTAGAAGGTTTGAAACTTTTTAGTTAGAACAAATTAGAATGGTTCAAAAACTGTAAAAAACCTTAAAAACCGGTAAAGTAGCTCCCTCTCAACATCTGAGCAGATCAGTAACGGCAAAATACCGATAGGACTATTCAAACTCAACGTTGGTGCTGAGACCTTGTGGAAAAGTTGCAACATACATGCTGCATCGCACAAACAAAAAACCCTAACAAACTGAATAACAGATTGTTAGGGTTATTTAGAGTTGCCCCACTAGGACTCGAACCTAGACGTACAGAACCAAAATCTGCTGTCCTGCCAATTAGACGATGGGGCAATCTTCC
>JAYKJL010000160.1:0-13315 GCA_035285725.1 Nostocales cyanobacterium 94392
GCAGTTGTGGCAACAAATGAACCACCTATATTTAAGCTGGCATCTTTACCAAATACAATTCCACTAGGATTGAGTAAAAATAAATTTGCACTACCGTTAGCTTTAATTAAACCATCAATATTGGAAACACTACCACCAGTGACACGACTAAAAATATTTTGAATATCTGAAGCGTTGTTGAAGAATGCATAACCTTTACTGGGAACAGAAAATTGACTGAAGCTATGAAATAAATTATTCCCGACGCGATCGCCATTAGTGATGGTGAAATTATTACCACTTTGGGAAACGGTAGTTTTGAGGGTTCCATCGGGAACTACTTGAGCGTTAACCGAAGTGCTGTAAATAGCACATGTTAACATTCCACTGATTAAACCAAACCCCGCAACACTTACTTTCATCACCCAATCTCCGTTTTTGCCTATGTATATAGGTTTCCCAAAAAAGTCTTTGTTGTAACATAATCACTTTTGAGGAATCGCAACACAGGTTAGTTGAATGTCTTAAATATCAGTTACTTGTGTTTCTAGAAAAATGCCACTAGCTAAAATACCGAGAATTTTATTCACATCTTTGAGATAATATTCACTCAAATCAATTGTTAATATTTGTCCTTCTAATTTAAGAAATTGCCAAATGCTACCTGTTGTCACTGCTCCGTAAATTGTTTTAATTTCTATTGCTGCTTGCTGATTAAAAATTTGGGCTGCGACCATTTCTGCTGCACATTGACCCAAACCCCCATTAATATTCTCTTTTTTAGCTTCTACAACCGTAATGACTGGTGCTGTCACAATCAAAATTTCTGGAGATTGGGTAATAATAAAATCACAAGTACCGTTTAATCCTTTGGTTTCGTCAACAGTAAAATCTACCCCAGAAAATAAACTAATACGCTCGTGTAATTGTCGCCGTAAATCAACTAAAATTGGCGCAATAATTAATTCAGAACGGGCTTTTTCACTGTTACTGCCCAACGCGATCGCTAGGTTATAATTGAGTGTCTGTGTGAGTAAATCACTGGCAGATAATTCGGCAACCGCAGCGAAAATATCCGGCTTTTCTAACGTAATTAAGCCAAAGGCTTGTTTGGCTTTAGCTAAGGTAAATTCGCTGTAGGACATAGAGCTATCACTCGATTTTGGGGATTTATAATTGAATACAGTATTATGTTATCTGGAAATCCCTGCACAGGTTAATAGTTGTTGCAGTTGAGTAGAAGATTTATCTGCAACTAATTCAATCTTTCCTTGGGCATTACGATGCCAACCTATGGCTTGGACAATTGTTTCTGGGGATTGAGGAATTTGTGCTTGTACTGACTGAGTTTGGCGATATGACGAAATATCCCGAATGTCTGACCAAGTGCGATCGCTCCTCACATCTTGATTAGGATTTTGGGGTATACCTCCTCTTCCGGTGGCGATAAAACTACTACCATTGGTATCTGCACAACCTGCGGCGATTTGTTGCGATGGGTCTTTTAAATTTACGGGTAATTCAATTAAGCCAGAATTGGGGTCAACACCGAAATTATTAATATCCACTGTACCGTTGACACCAAAATCGGAGCTAGCAGTGATATCACTTTCTTCTGTTTGTTCGTCACGAAATTCTAAGCCAAATATACCTTGAGTTGTAATGTTGATATTGCCACCAGCTCCTTTAATCGCATTGGCAGTAATATCGCTGTTTTCTAAACCAATAATAATCGGTGCATTAATGGTGATATTGCCACCTATGGCTGTACCTGTGGCATTGGTACTAATTTTACTGCCATAACGCATCAGCAGAACATCGGTATTAAGAGTAATATTACCGCGATCGCCTGCGGAAACTTCTGAAAGCAGATTACGCCCTTGTTCGAGTTTGATCTGGTTGACATTAACGATCAAGTTACCTGCATTACCACCACCTGTATTACTGACGGAAATTTGCCCATGATCAAGAACATTGAGCCGATCTGCCACTAGATTAACTGAACCAGCATCAGAGGTGGTAGTCGAAGCTGCCGTAATGGTACTTGGGAGAATGCGACCATCAGTTAAAGGTTGGGACATACCCTCTACGGTAATATTATTGACTTGCAGATTAACGTTACCTGCCGCACCAATACCATCTGTAGAGGAGGTAATTTGCCCACCGTTGAAGACACGTAAACTATCTGCTATTAAGCTAATATTGCCTCCCTTGCCTGTGGAATTTTGCCCTACCGCTACGGTGATACCACTGGGGGCGTTATCAAGAAGATCAACCACGGGATCGCTAACCTGCACATCGGTAGCTTGAATGGTGATATTTCCTGCTGTACCTCCACCTGCAAGCACACCGATTGGACTGCTTAAACTTGCAATCTGACTGGAGATGGTTCCACCGTTAGAGAGAGCAAGTTTACCCGTGTTAATGGTCACATTTCCCCCTTGCCCAACCGCCCCGATCATTGAACTAACGATACCACTGGTACCATTATCCGGGTTTGTGCCGCGAATCTCCAGGGTCTGAGTCGCCGTCACGGAAATATCTCCAGCTTTGCCAGTTAGAGCGGAGAAAGCACCAAACAAATCAGTGCTGATACGTCCCCCATCTAGTAACTGTACCCGTTCAGCCTCTACCGTAATTGCACCACTTTCATTCTGTTGTCCTCCGAGAATCAGCGTTCCAATTGCACTTATTGGAAAGGAGTTTCCTGTAGTCGGACTGCGGAATGGTGCATAACCAATAATTTCTACATCGGTGGCATGAACTGTGATGTCCCCTGTTTTGGCATTGTTGATCGGCGAGAAGGTCAAAAAGTCAATACCAAGGTTAAAGGAGTTTATCCATCCTCCATTGGCAAGGCGTAATCGTTGCGTATCAATCGTGGTATTTCCGGCAGTTGCTCCACTCCCTTTTACACTGATGGTTAAGCCTGGAAAAGTAACATTATCGGGATGAGAAACACCCAGTAAATCTATAAATTCTGTAGTTTGGACATTTATACCCTGTCCTTGTCCATTCGCACCAGTAGAGGATTCTATATTTGAGCCATCTTGCAGGGTTAAGCCACGTCCTCGAATGTTGATTGCGCCTCCCATTGCTCCACTGGTGTTGATATAAGAAGACTGGCGCAGGGTAATATCGCCCCAGGTTGGTGATGGGGATGAACTCGCCAATTGCCAGTTACCAGAAGTGGGGATATTTACAGTACCATTTTGCATCGCCCACAATTCCACACGGCTATCCGGTGCAACGATGTTGGCACTGTTGATATCGATTTGTCCTCCAATCAGCGCCAGAGTTTGATTCGGTGCCATTGACAATGTTGGCATCCGGAAGGCGAAATTGTTGGCAGGTGTAGCTTGGACTTGTATCGCTCCCGCATTACTTCCCATCTGCAAACCAACAGGTACACTCATCGTCAACAACGGTGCTTCAGTGGAATTTACTGCACTAAATTCTGTCCCGTCGCTAAATTTGATACTATTCGCAGTTGTGCCAATAAAAGAACCACCTATATTTAAACTGGCATCTTTACCAAATACAATCCCATTGGGATTCATTAAAAATAAACTCACTGGATTATTACCACCAAGAGTTTGAATCAAGCCATCAATATTAGAAATATTCCCACCTGTTACCCGACTAAATATTGTTGTAATATTTGGTGTATTGGTTACATCAAAAGTCGCAGAACCGCTAGTCGGCACTGAGAAATTACTGAAGCTGTGAAATAAATTATTACCCTTTTCTATACCATTAAGAATAGTAAAATTATTATTAATTGAGTTGACTGTGGTATTGGTAGTACCATCAGATGTTACCTGAGCGACGACTGGCAACAACATCCCTGATGCGAAAAATCCAATTGTAAATGTCAATCTAAATAATGTGTGAGTTCTCCAGTTTGTCGCTTTTGCGATACCTAGCTCCTTCGGAGCAGCTTTGCTAACGGTAAGCTTCGCTAACCCATTCATCACCCAATACTCCTTTTCAGCTATCTTTATTTAGTATTCCCGAAATGAAATTTTTCTAACATGATTAACTTTTTGCTTTGAAAATAGTATTAAATTGGTATAAAACATCTACTCATTACCTGCGGTAGTATGAATGAGTAATAGCTGTTAAATCTAATTATGAACCGTCCTCGGATTCTTCAACCCAACCAAACTTACACCTTTAGTAAATATTTTGAATTGTCTTTTTCTCTAGAAGATATCCTTGCTGAACTTGGATGTAGCTACAATCGGGAAAGGTTAGAATTACCGACTGTTGAAGTTTCAGAAGATGCGATCGCACCCCTAACTAAGATTATTGATCGTAATTTCAGAAGGGTAAAATTAATGAGTGAGGATGCTCGTAAACAAGCAATTATCGCTCCTATTCTCCTGGAAGTATGTGAAATTACTCAAACTCAATTAAATATTGAATATCCTATTAATGTTAATGAACGATTGCAAGGTCGTTTGGATTATTACATTAGTCAAGGAAAAGAACTATTGGTCATCGAAGCAAAACAAGCTGATTTAAGTCGGGGATTTACCCAGCTTGCGGTGGAATTAATTGCTTTAGACCAATGGACAGAATCAGAGACACCGATTTTATACGGGGCTGTCACAACGGGGGAAGATTGGCGTTTTGGTACTTATCATCGTCAAAGTCAACAGATTACTGAAGATTTGAAGTTGTATAGAGTGCCGGAAGAAATCACCAGATTAGTAAGTATTTTGGCGGGAATATTAGATGCATCAACCTAAAATGGAGAATAGTTGATGGAAAAATATAGCCCGTTTTCTTGAAGATTACGTTTTTCCCCTTCGACTGAAACTAAGGGAATACCCCAATCTAAACGAGCGGAAAAGTTATCACCCTGTTTCCACAACAAACCTAATCCAGTACCCACTAATGTATTTGGGGATGGATTTTTGCCATTGTTATTCCAGCCTTTGCCAATTTCAAAGAAGGGTGTAAGTTGCAGTACTCCCCCCATTTTAGGCGCACGGAGGATGGGTAAACGAAGTTCGCTAGATAACAACAAACCGCTATCTGTTAGTAATGCATCCTGACGATAGCCACGCACACTCAATTGTCCACCAACACCAAATTGCTCTAAGGGTACTAAAGCATCACTGGCTACTTGTAAATCACCCTTGACTAAAAATAGAGTGTCTGGTTTTAATTGTCTCACCCATTGTGTCTGTCCTCTCCAGCTAAAAAAGCGACTATCTGGAGCATTGTCATTGACATTAGCATCGAACCAATCTACCCCAAGACTGAATTGCGATCGCGCTGCGAAAACTTGTGTGTTACTGCGTTGGGTATAGTCTTGGGTAAAGCGGAGGGCAGAAATTTTTGTTTTTCCATCTGCATCTGCACCAGGTGATAAGGGAAAACCACCGATGTTATCAATTCCTAATTCGGTTTGACTTTCCTGACGGGAAAATGATAGTCCTACTGCTAATTCTTTGGTTGGTTTTTGTATCAGTGGTTGTCGGTAACTCAAGTCATAAGATTTACTGTTTGATTGAATGTCAAGGACAGTAAAGGGTTTTTCAATAACATTATTCCATCCCTGATTATAACCAAAGGCTACAGTACCATTACGGGCATTAACTGGTAGGGTGTAATTGAGATTGACTGCATTACTACCGTCAGTATTGGCATAGCCCACACTCAGTGTATCGCCTAAACCGAGTAAATTCACTTCTTGTAGGTCTATTCCCCGACGGAAACTACCCACACTTGGCGATCGCCCATTATCTAGGGTTGCTGTTAGTTTAAAAGTGTCCGCTTCTTTGACTTCAACTTGTAAAGTATTGGTTCCTGGAGTCGTACCCGTTTGTAATTCTGCTGACAGATTTTCAACCCGTGGATCGAGTCGCAGGAGTTGTAGTTTTTCGAGTAAATGCGGTACATTTAGGGGTTTACCAGCACCAAGTTTGATGCGCGATCTCAGATATTGACTATTTAATCGTCGATTCCCGACAATTTTGATTTCTTGCAAACTACCTTCGATTACCTGAATTTTAATTACTCCAGATTCTATAGTCTGCGGTGTAATTACAGCACCCGTCGTCATATAACCTTTATCTGTATACAGTTTAGTGATACCTTCCTTAACTTGTAATAACTCTGCAAATGTCAATTCTCGTCCGACATACTGAGATGTTACAGGAATAAAGTCCTTTGGCTTGAATATCGTACTACCGACAACTTCAATGCGATCAATTTTGAACTTAAGATTTGGATCGTCTTGTCCGGGAATTTGTGTTTCTGGTAATTTTGGAGGGGGAATTAATGGTTCTTGCTGTGATGGTTGTGGTAGTAGATCCGATGGTAATGGAGTTACAGGAACGCGATCGCTTGGCAAAGAGCTAGGACTGGTGGTTTGTCCATAAGCATAACCACTGGTAGACATCGCTTGTTGATAATTGCACAGCAAATTTGCAACTATAAAGCTCAATGTGACATATTTTATATCAGTAATTATATTTAGAATATTGTGAAATATTTTTTTATAAAAAACTGCACTAATAATAAATTGTTTCACCTGACACCCTTATCCTTTATTTATATTTGGCATACGGTAACTTTTTGATATTTTTGCTTTCACAATTGCTCAATTCTATGTATATCCAAAGGAAAGAGAATGTTGCTCCCAAAGAGGTTGTGGATATATACATCGTGCATATATTTTTTACATATGGCACTAGAATAAATACTGTTTTTTTGATGTTGGGATTATCTGATTGGTAATGACGGTTGTATTGGGTGTAGATGCGTGATGCTCGTCCGATGATGGAGCAGACATAATTTCTTCTGGTTCCGATACCGCCAATTCTGTATTTTGATGCTTATCTAAAAGCAGCTTTTTACTCAGGGAGTAGGGAATAATAACTAATCATCCGCACTTGAAGAAGTCGGGTTTTTTATAAAAAACCCGACTTCTGGAACTAACATAACGTGAGTAACCCGGAACGGGAAGTAAACTATAGCAATCCTAAATCGTATATGAGAATTTAGAACCCCCACTTCTTCAATAAGTCGGGGATCTGAACACCGTGATTTCGATACATACAAATAGGATTGCTATAGAACGATAATCACGGAAGTCGGGTTCTTACGATTTTCTATCTGTAACACCCGCTTTCACACTAATAAAAACCCGACTTCTTCCCCACGAAAAATTAAAGTTTTACAGATTATTTTCATAGGAATTCAGTAATCGAGGATTCAAAGCACAAACTCACGTTGACCTACCTATCCTACTCTTTATTCCCTATTCCCTATTATCGTCAAAAGCTGACTTCTGAGTACTTAATCATTCAAAGCACTTCTTAATTGATTGAGAATATTCCGAACTGCCATAAACTCTGGATTCACAGCTAGTTTTTTGAGAGTTGTGGTATTGCTTTTCATAATTATTTTATTGTAAACATTAACAGCAGTATTCAATTTATTAATATCTACATTTTGTTGAGTATTTTGTGCTAATAAATAACTCGTTGTTAAACTTTTGTTGCTAGCTACAGGAATACCTTGTGTAGATGCTGAATCAAATCCAGCAAATAAACTTACTACAGAATCAATAAGTTGCACAGCATCACTTTTATTTATTCCAGCCTCTGTTAAAGACTTTTCAGCGCGATCGCGATCTTGAGTTGGATTACTTCCACGTAATAAATTAATCACAGCGTTGATCTGAGCCTGATCACCCCCGGTAGAACTAAAATTGCTGATTATCTTACTAACTATCTGATTGAGCCGTTCTTGAGATACCGAAGAAATATCAAGTTGACCGTTGTTCAATTGAATCGAATTTTCAATACCAGGTGCTAATTCTGGTGTTGTCTGACTATCAGGGTTGAAACTCCCACCAGTGTAACCAGATGATTCGTCGTTGCTTCCCTGAGCATTAAAAGGACCAGCATTAGCTTTCATCGCTGTAGCGTTAATAGAAGAAGCTATGATTATTAATGCCAAACTCAAGTTGAAAGATAATTTTTGTTTCATGACTGTCCTATTTGTATTTAAAAAGTGTTGCAGGGAGTAAGGAGTAGTTAAATGTATGCTTTCATTTCAATTCAAATCCGGATGATTAGTCAGTTCGACGATAATACAGAAGTCGGGTTTTTATGAGTATTTTTTGTTATTACGGATAAAAAATCGTAAAAACCGGACTTCTTACTCCACGAAAAATTCCACAACCAATCATCAAAATATATCTTATCTATTCCCCATTTCCTGTTAAGAGTTCCCCATAAGGAACTAAAATTTAATTGCATAACCTGCACTTAAGCTGATACCAAGTCCGTCACCAAAATTGTTGGTGACATCGGTAAATATAGCGTTAATGACTATGGGAGTTTGTTTGAAGGGAGCAAAAGAACCACCTATATTTAAGCGATTTCCTGTCCAACTACTTACCCAAGCGACTTCTGGAGCAGTTCTGATACCGATACTACCGAAAATATTGGCAGGATTATCATCGGCTTCAATGGCACCTTTAGAACGAAAACTACCGCTACCAACTCCCAAAGAAATGGTTAAAGGCATTTTATTGTCTGGATCATTCGGTTGCAAATTAAATGACTTGGTAGCCACTCCATAGATTGTGTCTTTTGCTTTATTAGAGTCTCCCCAGGTTATGGGATTTGCGAAACCAACCGCAACAGCTGCACCATCACCGAGATATTTATGTACTTTAAACCCTAAAGAGCCGCTGTCTCCAAAGTCAAAGTTACTGTTAGCACCACCGACACTGGTAATATTCGCATTAACTTCCAAACCAACGCTTTTAACTGTGTCTCCCAACCCAAAACCAACTGACAAAGAACCGTCAGTACGTCCTTTATCCAAAGGGAAAAATAATCCGCCACCGACATAAGCTTGTCCCCAACTAGCACCGTAAGCCGAAGGTGTACCTGCTGTAGAACCGGGTGCTGCACCACCAGAAGTAATTACCTCTACAGTAATTGGATCAATTAAAAGCTCTTGACGTAATTTATTCGCTTCTCCCAAAGTATCACCGATAACTTCAGAAGAATCTGTTTGAGCAATTTGTTGATTTTTATGATTATGAATATTGTTACAGCAAAAATCTGAAGATAGTTCTAATTTTTCTTCCTTTACTTGATTTTCTCCCAACAACAATTCCGAAGACAAATCAACGGGTTTTAAAAGTTGTTCTGTTTCCCGTTCAGTTAGTTGGCGAATAGCTATTTTTAAGTCGGGACTAACGGGTGATGAAGTGTATTTTGAGTTATCAGTGGTTAAGTTAATCTCAGATAAATAATTTTGTTGATTTGTTGTAGCTAATGCAGGTTTTTCCCAGAAACTAATGGTAGCGAATAGGATGACTGGTAAGTTTATTAACCAGTACAAACATAAGAAAGAACTAGTAGTATGATTACGTGTTTTTTTTGTATACATTATCAAAGTCAAAATATTTAAATGTTTACACTCAAAATACAAGCTCAATTAAAATATTTATCAAAATCTTCTTGTATGTAATTTCCGGTAAATTAACTGCCCTACCCTGATGTTTTTCAACTTCGACCCTTTGATTATGCTGTAAACCTGATTTTGATAACGTCAAACCGCTGTAAACAGGTTAGTTAAGCTAACGAGGTTGGTTGAATCAAACAAGTTAATCTAAGGAATAGATTCGCCGGTTTATTGTCTTTTTTAAACCTTTATTAATGAAGTGTCTTCAGTATTATTACTTAACGACAAATGCCGAGCAAATTACTTTCAAGGATAATAAATAACAATCCATTTTGTTCCAACCACCAAATAATCGAAATATAATTAAGTAAGGGATTATAAATTATCTTTAGAAGCCAATTTTAAGTAATTAGGCTAGATATTTTGGATTGATTTTTTTGATTTTTAAAATCTGAGTTTTTTTGATATAATCCGACTGGAAAAAAGCAAGTTGAGTTTAAATGTTTTCCGGAATTGACAACGCCGACAAATGGCAACATTTGCTACAAAAGAAAAATTATCAAATATAAAATATTAGACAACTTTACAAAAATATTTATGAGCATAATAAAAACTATAAGTGAACTATAAAATTGTCCTCGGAGACGACTAATGGTAGCGGTCAAAGAGAACCCTCAAAAACGCCTTACTATACAAACTGTAGAAATTGCTCCTAACACAACCGCGATTCGCAGCCTCGACTGGGACCGCGATCGCTTTGATATTGAGTTTGGATTGCAAAACGGTACAACTTACAATTCCTATCTAATTCAAGGTGAGCGTACAGTTTTAATTGATACGTCTCACTCCAAGTTCCGCGAACAATATTTAGAGACTCTCAAAAGCCTGGTTAATCCCAAAGCGATTGATTATGTAATTGTTAGCCACACCGAACCAGATCATAGCGGTTTAGTGGAAGATGTTTTACAAATTGCTCCTAGAGCGACTGTATTAGCGTCAAAAGTAGCATTACAGTTTCTAGAGAACTTGGTACATGAACCATTTTCCAAGCGAATTGTCAAGACTGGTGACACCGTAGATTTAGGTAACGGACACGTAATCGAATTTGTCAGCGCACCTAATTTACACTGGCCAGATACCATTTTCAGTTTCGACAAGAAAACCCAAACCCTCTTTACTTGTGACGCTTTTGGTATGCATTTTTGCTCCGATGATACCTTTGATGTCAATTTAGAGGCGATTGAACCTGACTTCAAGTTTTACTACGATTGTTTGATGGGACCGAACGCCCGCTCTTTATTGAATGCAATGAAGAGAATGGGTGACTTAGGCAAAATAAAAATTATTGCCAACGGTCACGGACCATTGCTTTATCACAACTTAGATACTCTTACAGAGTGCTATCAAAGCTGGAGCCAAAAACAAGCCAAAACTGAAACAATCATTGGTTTGTACTACGTTTCCGAATATGGATATAGCGATCGCTTAGCGCAATCAATTGGTCACGGTATCCAAAAAACCGGGGTTGGAGTAGAGATGTTGGATTTAACCACCACCGACCTCCAAGAAATCCAAGAATTAGCAAACAGATCAGCAGGAATCATCATCGGGATGCCTCCTTCTGCCAACGTTGCGGCTCAAGCTGCTATCAGTTCTCTGTTAGCAGTAGTCAAAAATAAGCAAGTCATCGGACTCTACGAGTCTTACGGTGGAGATGACGAACCCATCGACACCTTGCGGAGAAAATTCCTTGAACATGGTGTCAGAGAAGGTTTCCCAGCAATTCGCATCAAAGAAGTCCCGACCAAAGAGACATTTAATACCTGCGATGAAGCTGGGAACCAAATGGGACAGTTGTTAGTACGGGAACGCAATATCAAACATCTTAAATCCATCGATGCCGATTTAGAAAAAGCATTAGGTCGGATTAGCAACGGACTTTATGTCGTTACCACTAAAAAAGGTGATGTCAAAGGTGCCATGGTTGCTTCCTGGATTGCTCAAGCAAGTCTACAACCTTTAGGATTTACCGTCGCTGTTGGTAAAACCCGAGGAATTGAGTCTTCATTGCAAATAGGCGATAACTTTGTGCTGAACGTTCTTGAAGAAGGTAACTATCAAGAACTCAAAAAGCATTTCCTTAAGCGCTTACTTCCTGGTGTTGACCGATTTGAAGGAGTTAAAACTCACACAGCCAAAAACGGTAGCCCTATTCTTGCAGACGCTTTAGCATACATGGAATGCGAAGTCAAGACCAGTATGGAATGCAGTGACCATTGGTTATTGTACTGTACTGTATCCGACGGTCGTATTTCTGACCCGGATGGAGTAACAGCAGTGCGTCACCGTAAGGTAGGAACGTATTATTAGTTAGTTGATAGTGGTTAGTTGATGGTTGATGGTTGATGGTGGTTTTGAATTATTAAATTTCTCCCCATCACCCCATCACCCCATCCCCCCATCCCCCCATCTCTTTTTTAAAAAGGCATCTACATCCTTTTTTTTTGATTATTCTTTTGATTCTTAATCCTTAATTTTTCACACATATTATGACAAATTCCAATCCCCGCGATGTGCAGATTGCATCTATTGCGACCAATACTACGTTGATTAGGTCTCGCAGTTGGATGCGGCTGCGATTTGAAATTGAATATGCTTTGGCTAAAGGAACTACTTCTAATTGTTATTTAATTGAAAGTGATAAAACGGCACTTATCGATCCACCTCCGGAAACTTTTACTCAAATTTATATCGAAGCGTTGCAGAATGTTTTGGATTTACAAAAGTTGGATTATGTAATCCTGGGACATTTTAATCCCAACCGTGTCGCTACTCTCAAAGCACTTTTACAACGCGCTCCACAGTTAACTTTTGTTTGTTCGGTTCCTGCTGCTGCGAATCTGCGTACTGCTGTTGGTGAACAGGTAAAAGTGATGGAAATGCGGGGTAAAGAAACCCTCGATTTAGGACAGGGACACGTTTTAAAAGGTATCCCGATTCCGAGTCCGCGCTGGCCAAGCGGACTTGCTACTTATGACCAGCAAACCCAAATTCTCTACTCGAATAAATTATTTGGGGCTCATGTCTGCGGTGAAGAAGTATTTGATGAAGACTGGGACATTTTAAAAGAAGACCAGCGCTACTATTATGACTGCTTGATGGCTCCCCATGCATCTCATGTAAAAGCGGCTTTGGAAAAACTTTCCGAAATGCCGGTGAGAATGTATGCTAGTGTTCACGGACCTTTGGTACGTTACGGTTTAATCGAACTCAACAAGGCTTATCAACAGTGGAGCGTTTCTCAAACCGAGCGTGAAGTTACCGTTGCCTTACTTTACGCTTCAGCATACGGAAATACTTCTACTTTGGCTCAAGCATTCGGTTTGGGTTTAACTAAAGGTGGAGTAGCTGTAGAGTCGATTAACTGCGAATTTGCTCAACCAGATGAAATTCGGGCTGCGATTGAAAAATCAGACGGCTTTATCATCGGTTCACCCACCATTGGTGGTAATGCACCGACTCCGATTCATACTGCTTTGGGTATTGTACTTACAGTTGGTGATACAGGTAAACTTGCTGGTGTATTTGGTTCCTATGGTTGGAGCGGTGAAGCATTTGATTTAATTGAAGGTAAACTACGGGATGCAGGATTTAAATTTGGTTTCGACACCTTCAAAGCTAGATTTAAACCATCCGATAAAACTCTCAAAGAATGCGAAGAAACAGCAACTGATTTCGCTCAAACCTTGAGAAAAGCCCGCAAATTACGTTTAACCCAACCCGCTGCAACTCCCATGGAACAAGCCGTGGGACGTATCGTTGGCTCTGTTTGCGTACTTACAGCAAAACAGGGAGAAGTTACCACTGGAATGCTTGGTTCCTGGGTTTCGCA
>JAYKJL010000161.1:0-80816 GCA_035285725.1 Nostocales cyanobacterium 94392
TACGTTTAACCCAACCCGCTGCAACTCCCATGGAACAAGCCGTGGGACGTATCGTTGGCTCTGTTTGCGTACTTACAGCAAAACAGGGAGAAGTTACCACTGGAATGCTTGGTTCCTGGGTTTCGCAAGCTACATTTGACCCACCCGGAATTAGTTTAGCGATCGCCAAAGATAGAGCAGTGGAAAATCTGCTATATCCTGGAAGTAAGTTTGTTTTAAATATTATCGGTGAAGGCAATCAACAAGATTATGTGAAACACTTCCGTAAATCTTTTGCTCCCGGAGAAGATCGTTTTAACAACTTTCCTACAGCATCAGCCGATAATGGTGGTATCATCCTCACCGACGCTACAGCCTATTTGGAATGTTCTGCAAGTAAACGTATGGAATGCGGCGACCACTGGGTAATATATGCAACAGTTGATAATGGTAAATTACTACAACCGGATACAGTTACCGCGATTCACCGTCGTAAAGCAGGGAATCATTATTAATAACGAAAATTTATCATCTCAATTGATGTAGAACGAAAGTAGGGGTAATTCATGAATTACCCCTACTTTCATATTGGTTTGACCTGAACCTGATAAATTCATCCGGATAATACTACCCTATAAACTGTATGAAGTGTTGACTGTGTTTTGTAGAAACTTGGTTTTACAACATATCAAAAAATGTACCTTGATATACATTTACATAATTTCTGGCATCAGCAAAATAATCTAACTTTTGCTATAAATGAATGTCGTAGGACTGTGGAATTAAAGATTCTACTGTTTCCGCAATTGTTCGCAGGTCAACCGTATACAGATTGTGTAAAGTTTAACTATTAAATCAGTACTGGCATTTTCAAAAAATGCTTGCGACTGTGGCAACGGTTTAAATTATTGGCTCTTGTTATGTATCCAGAAAAAAACAAACTAAAATTTCCTTTGTGGCATTATCTTAATCAACCCTTGTTTAGTGAAAAATTGATATTAAATCCCCACACCTTTGCTTATGTCTATAGGATTGAACTTTTGGAAAGGTGTTGGGGTAGAGAATGCGATGCTAAGGGACAATCTTCTAATGGTGGATAATTTATTTTTTGCAAGTCCCTGATCTCAAAGCAATAATTGCCGAGTCGCTTGGGGAAGATTTATCAGTTATGAGTTAAAAAAATTTTATTTGAGCGGGCTAATTTTTTTTCTTCTGGGTTTCCGACAACTTAATTTTACTTATAGCCTTAGTCAATGCCTTGTCCTTGGGATGAGGTTTTTTTGTATAAATCGGTTCAAAATAATTCTTTATTATTGCTTTAATTTGATGTTTTTAAGTAAATTGCTCAGGAAACGTACAACTATTAATACATTTATTTCTGAGATATAAAGTAATAATTAGCACCAAGTCTACTGTGGGGTGATTCGTCGCATTTTAATGATGATTGTCTTATCTAATAGGACTTAACAAAAAGACACAATTTTTTTGTAGGGTGTGTGACGTGTGTGACGCTCTGAATAAAATTGAAAATAGCGATAAGAATTGTAGCGTCACGCACCAACAAGTGACTGTGAGAATCGCGGTCATTCCTGTATAACTGGAGTTTAGGCTAAAAACCCGACTCCTGGAATAGTCTTGGGGGCGAGAAATCGGGTTTTTACGGTGATTGTCTTATATAACTGAAGTTTAGACTAAAAACCCGACTTTTGCGAATCAGTGACAATTCAAACAGGAATAAGAAAATTAATATATTGAGTGCGAACAAACTATAATCTAGATCACATTCGTGCGTTACTCTGGATAACACCTGTGGTCTTGGAGAAAATGGTGATCGTATGTCCTTTGTACCTTTACACATTCATAGCGACTATAGCTTGCTAGATGGTGCGTCTCAGTTACCAGCTTTGATAGATCGTGCTATTGAACTGGGAATGAAAGCGATCGCGCTGACCGATCATGGAGTGATGTATGGTGCGGTTGAGTTAATCAAAATTTGTCGGAATAAGAATTTTCAGCCGATTATCGGTAATGAAATGTATGTGATTAATGGTGATATCACAAAACAGGAACGCCGTCCCCGGTATCATCAGATTGTTTTGGCGAAAAACACTCGTGGTTATAAACATTTAACTAAATTAACTACAATATCTCATTTGGAAGGGGTGCAGGGAAAAGGGATTTTTTCGCGTCCTTGTATAAATAAAGAATTATTAGAGAAGTATCACGAAGATTTAATTGTTACCAGTGCTTGTCTAGGTGGAGAAGTCCCCCAAGCGATTCTCAGCGGTAGACCAGACATAGCGCGAAAAGTTGCAAAATGGTATCAAGATATATTTGGTGATGATTATTATTTAGAAATTCAAGACCACGGTTCTCAAGAAGACCGAGTTGTGAATGTAGAAATTGTCAAAATTGCGCGAGAATTAGGAATAAAAATCATTGCCACAAATGACTCTCATTATATTTCTTGTAACGATGTAGAAGCTCACGATGCTTTACTGTGCATTCAAACTGGAAAGAAGATTTTTGAAGATAAAAGAATGCGTTACAGCGGTACAGAATATCTGAAATCTGCTGAAGAAATGAAGCAATTATTCCGCGACCATTTACCAGAAAAGGTTATAGAAGAAGCTATCGCGAATACAGTAGAAGTTGCGGAAAAAATCGAACCTTATGATATTTTAGGTTCCCCTAGGATTCCTCATTTTCCCATTCCATCTGGTCATACAGCCGATACTTATGTAGAAGAAGTTACTTGGCAGGGACTTTTACAAAAGTTAAATCGTAAATCTCGCAGCGAAATAGATAATACTTATAAAGAAAGGCTGGAATATGAATTAGAAATGATTCAGCGGATGGGATTTTCGACATACTTTTTAGTTGTGTGGGACTACATCAAATTTGCTCGTGACAATAATATCCCTGTGGGACCAGGAAGAGGTTCTGCGGCAGGTTCTTTGGTAGCATATTCGATGGGAATTACTAACATTGACCCCGTACATCATGGCTTATTATTTGAGCGTTTCTTGAACCCAGAAAGAAAATCGATGCCTGATATTGATACGGATTTCTGTATAGAAAGCCGCGACAAAGTTATTGATTATGTAACTAGTCAATATGGGGAAGATAAGGTTGCTCAAATCATTACTTTTAACCGATTAACTTCTAAAGCGGTATTAAAAGATGTCGCCAGGGTGTTAGATATTCCTTACGGGGAAGCCGATAAAATGGCGAAATTGATTCCCGTAGCTAGGGGTAAACCTGCTAAATTACAGAAAATGATTGCGGATGATACGCCGGAACCGGAATTTAAAGAAAGATATGATAATGATCCAGCGGTAAAACATTGGATAGACATGGCAATACGCATTGAAGGAACTAACAAAACCTTCGGGGTTCATGCTGCGGGTGTGGTAATTTCTGCGGAACCTTTAGATGAAATTGTGCCGTTACAAAGGAATAATGATGGTTCTGTAATTACTCAATATTACATGGAAGATTTGGAATCAATGGGTTTGTTAAAAATGGACTTTTTGGGTTTGAGAAACCTCACCATGATTGATAAAACTATCGATTTAATAGAAAAGCAGAATGGATATAGAATAGACCCTTATGATATAACTTCTCAAGAAAGAAAAGCTCAGAAAATATTTGCTAAAGGAGGAGAAACAGCTAAATTTCCTCACGATGTTAGAAAGACTTATGAATTGTTAGAAGCGGGAGAATTAGAAGGAATATTTCAATTAGAATCTTCCGGAATGCGGCAAATTGTCCGAGATTTAAAACCTTCAAATATAGAAGATATTTCATCAATTTTAGCGCTTTATCGACCAGGACCATTAGATGCGGGATTAATTCCTCACTTCATTGATCGAAAACATGGTAGAGAAAAAATTGAATATGAAGCGAATATTTTAGAACCGATTCTTGATGAAACTTATGGAATTATGGTTTATCAAGAACAAATCATGAAAATTGCTCAAGACATGGCTGGTTATTCCCTCGGACAAGCGGATTTGCTACGTCGTGCCATGGGTAAAAAGAAGGTTTCAGAAATGCAGAAACATCGTGAAATTTTCATTGATGGTTCCGCGAAAAATGGAGTTAACAAACAAATTGCTGAAGCATTATTCGAGCAGATGATTAAATTTGCTGAATATTGTTTAAGTTACGACACCGAAATTTTAACTGTAGAATATGGCTTGATACCGATAGGTAAAATAGTTGAGGAAAGAATCGAATGTTCAGTTTTCAGCGTTGATGATAATGGTAATATTTATAGTCAACCGATAGCACAATGGCATAATAGAGGATTACAAGAAGTATTTGAATATGAATTAGATGATGGTTCGATAATTAAGGCTACTAAAGACCATAAATTTATGACAGTTGATGGGCAAATGTTGGCTATTGATGAAATATTTGAACGAGGGTTAGAGTTGAAGCAGATGGGAAAATTTTAGATTTTGGAAAAATTAGTTTGTATCGTTAATTAATGTAGAGACGTTGCAGTGCTACGTCTCCCTGAATTTAGTCCAATTACATCGGCGAAAGTCGATAAACAGCAGATGGTAAATAATTTCTGGGAATTAGTGGAAGATGGGGAAATGTAACTTATATGTATCGCCAGTCGCCTCAAGTATTAGCAAAAAGTTCAAATTATTGGTATTTCTGATGTAGGAATTTCATCAATTCTTTTAGACAAACAATTGACCCAATCGCTTTAAAATCCTCAAAACCACATACAAATCATCCCCTCGTCTGAGAGTAAATTCATCAGACAATGCATAAATTGGTTGTTCTCCCCCAATCATTTTCATAAAAATAAAATTCCCACCATTTGTCACCAACCCAAATACGGGTTTATCCGGTTGAGGATTTGCTAACATATAAGCGAAAGCTTGAGGAATTCCCACCTCTAGAGAAAAACCTGCTTGCTTCGATTCAATAACAACAATCTAAAGCTGGTCTTGCAAAACCAAAACTTATGTGTAAGTCCTGATTTTGTTGGTTTTGTAAGTATTTACTACAAGCAAATTTAATATTGCAATCATAATTTGTAGTTTTACCATTACCAATTATGGTAGGGTTTAGATAGTTGGGAACCGATTAAAGTAACAGATGAATGGTGGTAATAAAAATGCGGTCAAATTATGTAAATTTTTTTCAGAAAAATAAATGACGCGACGTAATTATGACAAATAACAATGAATTGATGCAAATGATATTTAAAATTCAAGCATTTTGGGATAATGAGGCAGAGGTTTGGGTTGCAACGAGCGAAGATGTTCCGGGATTAGTCACGGAAGCTTCTAGTATTGAAATTTTAACCCAAAAGCTTCGTGAAATTATTCCAGAATTAATTATTTCAAATGGAATAGTTGCTAGAGATTATGTAGGCTCAATTACTTTTGAATTAACTAGCCATCGTCAAGAATTAATAAAGGTGGCTTGATAAATGGGTGCATCTTTGACTCCTGAATTAAAAAAGATTCTTACTGATGCTGGTTGTTATTTTGAGAGGCAAGGGAAGGGAGATCACGAAGTTTGGTATAGTCCAATTACAGAGCGTAGATTTGTTGTAGATGGCTCTATAAAGTCGCGTCATACTGCTAATGGTGTTTTGAAACAAGCAGGATTGTCTAAAGCTTTTTAATTGGTTATAAACATAATTCTTAAGAAAGTCATGAGGTAATTTTTTTAGAACTAGACTTTTTTAGGAATGTTATACGGAATAGATACTGGAATTGAATTATTTAATCTACACACTTCACACTCTTAATACTTCCATCATCTTTAATTGCAACAATTTTTACCTTTGTAGTTTGCCCTTCCAACAAAGAACCAGCCTTTTTCGGTTCTCTCTCAGTAAGTTTAACCGTTTCTAATATCTCATAAGTCACTCTATTCCCCTTAATTCCCAACACCTTCGCATCCAAAATTTGGTCAATTTCAAACTTATGGGACTCTAAAACCTTAGCAATTTCCGCTTGACGTTGGGAAAGTGGTTCGGGTATTTCTGTTACTGTTATTTCTTCTACGGGACTAGCTTTGTAGTAATTTACCAAACGAGAAGCCCATCCCAAAATTTGTAACATTGTTTGAGAATTATTTATTTTATGATAAAGATATTTATTACAAGTTCTTTCAATTGTTCTGTAGTAGTGAGGGGTCTGACCACTATGCCCAACTTCTTCACCATGATTAACAAGAGTCTTTAAATAATGCAAATATTTTTGCTTTCCATCTCTTTCATTCTTGATTTGATAAAGATATGTAAGTGTTTTTTTTAGCTCAGTAACAATTCCATCAGATTTTTTATTGATTTTTTTCTCTATTTCCAATTGTTCGCTAGCTAGAGTTTGAGCTACTGCATGAACAATTTGCCACTGTTCTTCAGTAAGTGAATCGGATGAAATACTTTCTGGAGTTAACATTTAATACATTCCTTCTGGTGGTTCTCTATCAGTTGGGTAATGCAAAACTTGAGCTAATTGTTGCAGTTGCTCGGATTGAATTAATCGAGAATGTGCTGTTTTTATTTGGGTTTGGATGAATTGTTTTAAAGTTTCTCCCGCGAGTAAATTATCGTTTTTAGGAGTATATTTACAGTAGCGTTGTTTCCAGTCGTTCATATTTTGTAAAACCCTTGCTTGGGTTATTTCGACTGTCATCGTCCCCATTCCAATCGGTTTACCACCACCAACTTTTAACGCAATGGGATATTTGCTATCTTGTCCCAAAATAACAAGTAAAGTTCCTAATTCTTCGGGTTTGAGGTTTTTGAATTGTATCTGGGTGGTAAATGTATATGCTCGTGCTGCTTGTTGGACTGCAATTCCTTGATTTTCTCCTTTTTCTATTGCCCGAATTGTATGATAATAAAACTTACGTCCCTTTACTTTATTATTTGTGTCAAAATAATTGCTATTTATGAAATTTTCACTGTTTTTTTTATCTTTTACTATAGGTTGAGGAGCGTGTAGAGATGGCATAAATCCAGTACTAAAGCCGATCTTTTCGCATTTTGCATCATTAAATTCAATTAATCCTTGCCAATTTAATGCACCAAATACTCGACTTGCTGGACATAGTTCGGTTTTTTTTCTGCAAGGTAAACGCTCTTGGGGTATTTTATGGCGGTATCTTGATGTTATTACTGTTAATGTACTATTAGTAATAGCTTCATATACAGAACGCATACAACCTTTTAAAGAACTACCTTGAATTAAAAGCTGTTTTTCTACTCCTTGAGTCATAGTTTTAATCAAAGCCACACGACTTTCTACATCACTACCAGGAGCGACAATACCAGTGGAAATATGTAAAGAAGTTTGAACTTGCAATTTTAAAAATAAAGTACCATGCAAGCGATTTTTATCAAATTTATCATGTCCAGCAGGTTTTCCTAAATTGGGACGTTCACGCGGGAAAGAGACGAATTGATATGGTTTACTAGAATTATTTGCTACTAAATTATCGCGGGATGAAGGTTGGGGAGATGCTGATTTTTTGAGTTTTGGTTTTGGTGTTTGAGTCATCGATATTTTAGATTTTAAATTTTGGATTTTGGATTGAATTTAGTTTTTCACAGTTAGTGCGACAAAATGAACGGTTGCTGTTGTTGAGTCTTGAAAATATCGTTGGTTAATTTCAGGTTGCTTCTCTGGGAAAATAAATCCTTTAGGAAATTTTGGTTCTTGCTTATGCCAAAATGCATTGCGATCGCAAATTTTCCACTTTCCAGCTAAGGAGTCAAATCCTTCTATATTAACTTCCTGTTTACTGAGAATCAAAGCTTCATATCCGGTTTTATATTTTTTCCATCGCAACTCATAAACTTCATTAAACATTTGTCCTTCAATTTCCCCCCTGTCAGCAGGTAGTTCTAAACAAATACCACTGACTTTATGGGAATAACGTAAAAAATAATAATTTTCTCGCAAATTAGAGCATTTTTTTACTTCATCAATAATTTGATTGATGTTTTCTTTTGCTACAAATTGCCTGTAATATACATATCCTTTTGTCATGATGTTGTGCATCCTAAAAGCTCACCCCAAGAACGAACTGCACGCATAAATAAATCTTTTGCTCCTGCTTCTGTATTCCCTTGCCATTTCATTTGCACACCAAAACCCAAATCCATAGATTCTGCACGTACAGGTGAATCTTGTTTGTCCGGTTTTTTAAAACCATATTTATTTGCTTCTTCAGTTGATAAAAATTCTCCAACTCCCAATAAATAATTCCAATTCCATTGATTATCACTTCCTAAAAGTTGAATTTGCTTATTTTCTTCATTGATTACACATCCTGGATACTGAACTATGGCAGAATTATATTTAATTTTTACTGTTCCCAAACCGCGAGATTTAGCAAAACCTAAACCAAACCAACCATCATTTAAATCACGCAATACTAAACCAATTAAACCAAGTTGTGCAAGGGTAAAATTCTTCAAATGAATTTTGGTTTGAAATTCTCCCGCAGTACATACTTGATAATTAAATGTTCCTACTGCAACCGAACCAAATACCCTATCAATCGCTACACCATTACGTTCTTCAATATGTAATTCTTTGGCATCAACTGGGTGTGCGTCTTCAATTCTTACCCGGCTAGCAATTGCAGTATTACCAAACATTTGGTCAGTAAAGGAAGATTTTTTATAAACATCGTAACTATCTAAATTTTTCCCAAGATAATCACCTTTTAATGGGTCATTAGCCCAAAGATTTTTTTCATCATTAGAGTTTGTTTCACTTCCAATAGTACGAACAATCCTTTCTGCATGAGCGCGAATTGCTCCTTTAAGACTACTTCCTGGTAGATATATTGACCATCCTCCTTGATGAAATGTTCTGACAAATTCCATGTCTGGGTTGGTAGGATCAGCACCTTCCCGTCCCGATTTGATTAAAATTGGTCCATCGGGAATGATGCTTAAATTAATTGTGCAATGATTAACAAGTCGTTTGTGCATGGTTAAGATTTACTTTTTTGTAAATAGCGAGCAAGATGCTCGCACTACTAATTATCATTTAGTTTTGAATATTAAGCAGCGACTAAATTATTTAACTGTTGTTCGCATTGGTGAAATATAAAATTTACAACTGCAAAAAGTTTGTCTAGTTCGTAAATTGTATAAGGAGTAATATTTCTAGTAAACTTGTTATCTTCTAGCTTTCCAAATTGCCAAGTACTGCCATTAGAAGAAATACCAAATATGACAATAGAATGTTCTACATTTAACCTTTGTGCAGCTATCATTTCCGCGAGACATTGCGCCCAACCACCTTCAAAATCATCTTGCTTGGCTTCAACTAAGATAAAATAAGGTTGATCGAAAACAACTTTTCCTAATGGAGAGCGTCTTGCTAAAATATATTCAGGATAGCCCGAAAGCTTTTCATCACAATTTAAAGATTGGTGACTCCATAAGGTAAATTTCTTGTTATAAAGTTTCCAGACTTCTTTGAGGACTGGGTAAATCAAATTTTCACAAATAGCAAACTCCGAATTGTTAACAACTCCCTCCCGCATTACTATCTCTAAATCTTCTCGAAAATATTCGGATACATTAAAAGGAGTTTCAGCGATAAAATTTGCTTCAGTGTAGGTGACTTGATATTCTTTGAGAACTTCGCCGATAATTTTGAAATTACTAAAAGCCATATTGACCTCTTCAATAATTTTGTGTTGCTTCGGTTGTGTGATTATTAGCTTTATTTTCTCTTAAATTTTTGATCAACGAATCTGTCCAACGTTGCTTTAAACTTGACTGCTTAACATCTTGATAACTGGGTAGTTTATCACCTAGATTACTACTAACTAATTCTTGTAGATAAGTTAGTAATTTATTTGGGTCGTTGTTGACATCCAGCCAGTACATCTTGTCAATATCTAGTTTAACAACACCTAAACCACGAGAGCGCCCACCACCAAGGGGAATTTGTTCAGTTTCAAATTGATGTAACCCAATCATCAATAAACCTAATTCCCAATCTTCCGCATTTTCGACTATTGCTTTAAATTCAAATTGGGTTGCTGCGGGTACTACTTGGAAGTCATAAAGTTTTGCATCTGCTGCGGTTTCGGTATCTCTATCAATTGATACACCGTCACGTTCTTGGTATTGTCCAAACCAGGTATCTGGTTTTACTGTTAAGTCCCTGACTTGGAATTTACTTGCTATCCACGGAGAACCGAAGAGAAGAGAAACTAAGTCAGTGTTGTTTACAACATAGGTATGTAATCGTTCTTCTTTCTCTACTGGTTTTAAGTTTTTGATAGTTTCCTTGAAATCAGATAATTCTTTCGATGTGAGTGACCATTCCTCTTCAATAGCAGGATTTGCGACTAATTTACGATTATTACCAACGATACCACGGAGAAAACTTTCTAAGCGCGATCGCAATGCTCCTTTAAAGCTGGAACCGGGTATTAAGGGATTACCCAATGCGTCTTTAATCACTGGTAAATCGGAACCGATGGGTTCACTAGAACGTCCTGCACTAATTCGTAATGCGGTTACGGTTGTCAGGGTTCCTGTTAGTTCTAAGCGGTTTTTAAATGTATCAAACATAGTTTTAACACTTTTATATTTTTAATTAATTAGTTTCTTTGCCTTCTACATATTTATGAGTACCGTAATGTCGTAAATGCAAAACACCATTTTTAATTTTGCAACTAACTCTAAACTGTTTTCCTACATAAAAATGGTCAACTCCATCTTTATCTTTTGCTCCTTGATACGGATAATATTCAACCTGTTTTGCGACTTCTCTAGTATTACCATTAGATTCTTCTAGTCTCATGGAAACTTTAGCAATAGTTTTTTGCAGACGAACTTTGTCATTTACATCTTTAATATTTTTGTAATCTCCTTTAAAAGTACCTTCATGAAATATTCTAGGAAACTCTATTAACTCTTGTGACAAAAAGTCTTCTTCACATTGTTTCCAAATTAGTCCACCCCAATTAGAAATTGTTATTTTGCCATCTATTTCTGCGACCATTGCTTCTGGAATATTATTAGTTTTTTCAGGTAATAAACTTGCACCAACATCCATTAAAGTTAAAGTTGTAATATGCTCTTTCAGCCTATTTGTATCTACTGTTACTGGTAAACGAGGTATTGTAATCAATTTTGAATATTTGCCTTCAAAAACATAGACAATTTTATCAGCGTAAAACATTCCAATAGTATTCATGCATCCCTGTAAAGCTTTAAAACCTCCAACTAAATTAAAATAAACATCATAATTTGAAAACTCTTTGACTTTTTTTGCAACCCAATCAATTAAGTCATCAATCCCCTGATGAAACTTTTTTGTACTTACAGTTGACAATTTGTCAGGTACGTAAATATCAACGAAATTAACTTTATCTTGTAAATATTCTTTAACTAAGGATGCGGTAATATGACCTTGTGCCGTATCTGTAGTAATCAAGTAATGAGTATCAAATTTGGCATCTTCAAATTTGTTCTCGTCCAAATCATACAACTCATATATTCCATTTAATTCTGCACTAGCTTTGCGAACGTCTTTGATATTATTTTTGCTAAGTATATCTTCTGCATATTCTTGTAATTCTTGAACTGTATCCCAAATTTCTCTGCGAGCTTTAATTTCATCATAACTATAGTTCGCAGAATCTTCTAGCTTATTTAGTGAACTTTCAATTTCATCACTCAAATATTTATAAACTTGATTTGTTAGTAAACTTGTGCCAACAGTTGAAATGACTAATCGAGGTTTGCGGTACATAAAAGCTCCTTGTTTTTAAGAAATATAGAAACTAAAAATTAGACTTACCTTTATTCTCGTAAACAAGATAACGCGCACCATAACCCAAATATCGACGTGTTAGCTCGATGCAAATCAAATTTAAATCATCTTTACTACCATCGACATCTCTGCGAATATCTTCTGCTAAATTACTAATTTTTTCATCTATATCATTAATAATTCTTTGTGCTAATGAATTTTTTCCTTGTCCCCATTTTTTATCTCTACCAACTTGATAAAGTAGGAAATTTTTGACCACTCTAACGCTTTCTGTTGTATCTGCCACACGGACAAGATTACGAAATTGAGATTCTTGTAAATCACCGTAAGAACTTTTATTTTTTAATGCTTCTTCAATTGCATAAACTATATCGTCTTCGACTTTACGTATACATTTTTGAATTTTTAACTGTTTTTGTTGCTCTGAAAAATCGCTCATATAGAATTCTCTCTAAGTATTAAATGAAAATCATTGCAAACTTCTACTTGTCCAAAACCTTCCCAAGTTCTTTCTCCAAATCCTTCTAACTCTAATCTTGCTAAAGCTGTATACCATTTATCTGGTTGAGTTGTGCTAAATAAATAAACAGCACCTTTGTTAGTAATTAATTCCACATCTTTCATTAAACCCCACGCATTATTCCAGCCAGAACGATAATCGTAACTACTATAAGTTGCTTCTGATTCTAATGACTTATCATCAATACCTGTTAATTGCTTTAACATTTTGGCAGAAATAACAGTTGTACGCTGCCATTTCTCTGTTAATATTGCATCAGATTGTAAGTTCAATGTGAAAAAATGGCGATTTTTATCTAATTCTTGAAGTGGATGAAACATATTTGACCATTCTTGCCAGCGTGTTATTAATCGCTCTGTAAATACCTGAATTTTATTTTTTATTATTTCATTGATGTTATCTTGAATATCTTCACTTTCGATTTTAATCTCAACTTTTCCTAAACCTCGTGAAACTGACCCTCCTAAACGAAAGTTTTTACTATTGGCTTTAATAAAATCTTCTAATTTATCTGATAAACCATCATTAGTAACAATAAGTTCTGATTTAAAAATTACAGGTTTCTCATTTTGAGAATTTGCTTCAGATTCGTTAATAACTTGGATACTGTATAATATCTCTTCTTCTGAAGTTGCACGTCTTCTATTTATGCCGACTCTTGTCACAAATCGTTTTTTGACATTCACACTATAATATTTACTATTCAGTCTGCTATAAAAACTACTATAAGGCTCGACTCTTCCCCCTGTTTCTGCTGGACAAGTCGGGTCATAGGCAAAACCATAAGATTCAGCGCAAAAACGGTCGATTAAACTATCAAATACTCCCTGGTTTTTATCAGTTTTAAATCCAGACTTAGTTTTAGAACTAAGTGCTGTGGCTGGTAAAACTCCTATTTCTTCTGTTTGATTTCTCGGAATTACTTTACCTTTGGTTTTGATTGAAGGATAAGCATTTTGAAAAATTGCAGGATTATCACCTAAAAATAAAGCTTGAAAATCACCACCATCTTGACTCAAATCACTCAAATATTGATTTGACTGCTTTAAAATAGCACTTGCTACAGCACCCCTAATCACACTACCGGGAATATAATCCTCACATTCGCTTACCGAACCACCTGGTTTTTGTCGTGAAATCGCTAGGGGAGATAATGCTTTAATTTCTAACTTAATTTTTTTCACTTTTTCTTCCTCTTAGCAAAAATTTCCACACTGACTCATCTACCTGAATATCTCGTAAATCCCAAGTTAACCAACCCAAACCCACAGATTTACTTCCTCCTAATGCATGGATATGTCTTAATCCACTCCAAATTAATGCTTTAGCAAAATCTGGTCTTTCTGGTGTTAAACTCGGTTGGATGTGAATCTCTCCGGTAAATTTTAGCTTTGCATTTGCGGGGGAAGTTTCTAAAAAGTAGAGTTTTTTCTCTTCTGCTATTTTCCGACGACGGTTAATAGCCACACCTGGACGTAATACTTCAGGTAAATTTTCCGGTTCTTCGGTACAAATCAAGTCGTCAAATATTAACCTTGATGGTAAAATTGGGTCGCCAAAAATTTGACTTATTATACAGTGGTACGTGTCGTCGTAACCCGGTATTTGATATTCTTCTCGCTGGAAATCTTCGGGTGCATTTTCTCTTCTAATTACCATTCTTCCTGCATTCGGAGATTCGGAAATAGCCCATCCTAAACCTCGTGCTATTTTCTCGCATTCGTGACGCAATCTACCTTTTAACTGGGATGCGGGAATTAATAAATGATCTTCGGAGTTACGAACTATTGGTTTATCTGCAAGAGAACCAGAGGAACCACCCGCACCTACAGATAATGCAGAATCAATAACTGCTTGAATTGGATGAGTTTCAACAAAATTAGCATTAGTTAATTCTTGGAGATGTATCATGGCGCGGTTTATTTAGATGTATTAGATATATTCACTGCTGTTTGTTTTGATTCACCATTATCTTCTTGTTCCGTTTTCATAAATTCATACAAATCAACCATTTCTCGCCAAATAGTTTCGTAATATTTTTCATTGAATCTGTTTTCGTACATCCAAGGTGCAATATTACCTCCATTTGTTTTAGCATGACACCAAGCTGTTTCAAAATCTTCTCTTAACTGAGATTTTCCTTGTTTAAGACGTGTTCGGAAATAATAATAATTCAAGCTTGCAGTGCGTCGTCCTTTTGAAAGGAAATCTCGAATTTGGTAGAGTTGTGATTTAGGAAAGTCTGCTGCTATTAAAGCTTTAATCGAGGCAACTAAACCACCTAATTCGTATAGCGTATAAGGTGCTGCATAAAGTTTTATTTCTGCACTTTGTTTCTTTGTTAATGCATTTTCACGAAAATCTTTAACGCTAGATGAAACCATTGTAACTGATTTCATTACCAAAAAATCAACCGTTCCACCATAATATTTATCCTCATCAGTCTTGTTATCTTTATCCTTGAAATGTAATTTTTTAGCATAATCTTTAGCTGATTTCATTAATTGCTTTGTTAAATCTTCTGCGTAGTAAATAGGAGTATTATATGCAGTAATCAAAACTCCACTAGAGATACTCAGTTTACAATTAGATTTTTCTGGATTTTTATTGTTTTGATGACAACGATGAGCTTTTCTACCGTCATAATGCTCATCTAAATAATTACCTCTTATTTCTAAATTTTTCCCCTGTTCTTGTATTTGGAGATTACCTAAGAGGATATTTTCAAAGTTTTCACCAATATCTTTCGCTATTTCCAATGCTTTATCTGCTGGTACAATTATGATAATGTCATCCCCACCAATGGTAATAATTTCAAAGGGATGTATGAAATCATCATTTTTAATGTTCGATTTAGATTCATCTTGAATTCCCTGTACTTGTCTGGGATGTAAATTATCAGCTAATGCTTGAAATACAGTGTATCTAGTTGCTTTATCTACATCTTGACTAAAATTTTGATATTTTTTGGCTGTGCGGATTTTTTGAATATATCCACCCATGTTATTACCGTCAGCATAGATATAGGCAACAAAACCTTTGCTGACTTTTCCTAGTTGGGTAAGTGATTCGGCAATCTTCACTTTTTTCGCACTGCGATCGCCAAAATATTTCTGCTTTAATTGAGTATTGTTTTCTAGAAATTTCTCAAATTTTTCTATCCAGTTCTCGCATATTAAATCTATTTTTATATCTTCTTGTTCATAGCCATTTATTTCTCTAATTCTACCATTTTTAGCTTTATCACCTATTTGACGTTTGATAGCTGTTGTTTCCGATAAATATGGCTCTCCAATTAAATTAGTTGCTTTTGTTATCGCTAAACGCTTTTCTGTCTCATCCCGACGCAAATAAGGATGAGTTTCTAGCATCGGTGGATAGCGACGACTCGGACGATTGGGAGTATCATTTCCCGAACGACGTTGGTTAAATAAAATGGCTAATTTTGTGGTTAGTTCATTAAAGCTTTTATGATTTTGAAAATTTTCTTCTAATTTTGAAGTATCTTCTATTTTGCCAAAAACACCTTCCACTAAGTCATTTTCATAATTATCTCGATATTTTTCTAACCAAAATGTATCTTTGATATTTTCTCTTAGTAAACCAAAGCGTAATTCCAAAAATCTAAATGAATCCCCTACTGCACAAGAATTTGCAGTGATAGTTCTTTCTGTATACCGTTTTTCAATGGTGTTAGATAATATATCTATATAAGCAGTTGGACAAAAAGCAAGAATATTACCACCACAAGAATAAATAATAAGTTCAGGAATCAAAGCATTGGTTAATTGAGGATAGTTTTTTTGAATCCATTCATTAACTTTTGGTATATAAAATGTATAACGATTGTCTATATCTTCATGAAAAAATGTAGGTAAATCAATTAAATTTATTTGGTCTAAGCGAGTAGAAGCACCGCGAATATCTGGTAGTTTTGACTCTTCAAATACATATTGTTTAATCTTCGTTGCACCACCGTAAACTAAGCCGATGTGAGAATTCCACAGTAAAGGATGCTTTTCTGTTAATTTCTTTAACTCATCCAATGTTTTCGGAAATTGATTAATATCCTCTAACTTATCTAATTCCCTAACAGCATCTACAATGTCAGATAATTCCTGGGGAATATCATCTTCTTTTCCTTCCTGTAATGCTTCCCGCATTCTTTTCAATATCTCTAAATCATACTTGGGTTTTTTCTCCTCACCCCAAGCCAAACACCAAGCAATACCAATTGATATCGAATCCATTTTCTCCACCATAATTTACCCCCTCACCTTACTTACCAAAATTCTCGCCAAAACCTTCACAACTTCCCTCTCACTTACATTAACTCCACGCTCCAAATAATGAATTCTACCAGTTAAAATCGGCGCTTCCGACTCAATAAAATCTTCTGTACCATGATAATCACTCTTAATAATTGCTAATACTTCCAAATCCAAATCTTTACAAAAGTTTTCCCAAGTTGCTATTTCACTATCTTCTTTGGCTAAAATTATCGTATGAGTCGCTTCTGCCATAATTGTGCGATTTTCTGGGGATATTTTTCCTCCAACATCGAATATAAATATCGGTTCTTTGATATTTCTAAATTCCTTTGCTTTGAAGTGAGCAAATTCTTGACTAAATCCCGCTTTATATTCAGATTTTAATTTTTTGGCTAAGTCTACATCGCGTTTTGCGGTTTCTGAAAACCATGAACCATCACCATCGGGACATCCCGAAACAACATAAAATTTTGGTGCTTTGGGTATTTGTAATAATGCTTGTTTTAATCCTTCTCGAAAGCAGGTTTTACCCGTATTGGCAAATCCACAAATTGCAACTTTAATATTAGGTGGATGTTCTTCTCTACTAATATCTAAAATATCACCGATTTGATATTTACAATTATTGCTAACAGTAATAACATATCTATCTAATCCTTTTTCACCTTGCTTGGGGTCAAAAAAAGCTATAGCATCATATATTTTCCCCAATTTATACCCTAAAACCTGACTCACTAATACTGATGCACGTCCGTTGATTTTGATTAACTCACCCCCCGATATCTCCCCAGATATAATCATTTCATCCAACCGTATCACCACATCTTTGACTATCTTGTCACCTGTTGCTAGGGTTCCCCCAAACCCAACTTGTAAAACATCACCGTCAAGCTTGATATAATAGGTACTCATATAACTCACTGGTAGCTAACACACCAAAATCTCAAATCTAAATGTAAAATCTAAAAATTCTCAATTAATCTATTAAGTCTCCCAGATTATACTCAGGGTTGTGAGTGACACAAATCACAAACTTACCCAATTTTGGATCAAAAACTGCGATCGCACCGTAAAGATGGCAAAGTCTATGTGCTAAAACAAAAGCTACCGGAATAGATGCAGGACCAGTAATTTTCAGTAATTTGCCTCCCCGCAATTCCCCACCCACAGCCATTTCTTCCAATCTTGCTGCTGCATCCTTGACAATCTTGTCGTTGGATGCGGGTTCACCAAAACTAATTTTTAAAGTATCTTCTTTTAACTCAATATTGTAAGTAGCCATTTCAACTTTAGATTTCCGATTGCTTGTTAATTGATGGTTATATCATAAACTGCATTGGAAGAAGATAATTCCAGCTATTGGATATTTGACGTGCTAAAAACCACTCAGTGGGTATGGAAACAAGTGTATCCCATTGTTATTTGACACCATTTCCTAGCAAAACCATGTTTACTTCAAGATTTGTGAAACAAACTAGTTTAAATGTTCTATCTGCTAAATAATTGAAGGATATTTGTTGCCAGCATCTACCAAGTGAATAAATGGCTAGAAATCCTTTTGACCAATTTTCTAAGCAATTTTTTGAAGAATTTCTTTCACCTTTAGGTCAGGTAAGAATTAACTATGAAATACCAGGGGAAGCAAAATTTGTTGATATTTGGTTCATTCCATCAACACCTGTCGAAACAGTCGAACAAGATTTAGGAATGCTAAATCGGATAGCACAGACTCCCTGTTTACTCGAACCATACCGCAAACAACCAACAAACCGAGAAATCCGTAGTTGTTTGTATAAGTTGTACCATTTAGAAGCCGAAACTCAACGGGAAGCGAAGCGAGAGGAAGATAAAATTTCCGACGAGCAACTTCCCAGGTTGTGGATTATTACAACTTCTTGTTCAGATCGGGTATTACAGGATTTAAATGTCACAGAAGATGAAACTTGGGGTAAAGGTATTTATTTCTTAGGGAAAATACTTCTGACTCGCATTATCGTCATCGACCGATTAATTTCCACCCCAGATACACTGTGGTTGAGATTGTTAGGTAAAGGTTTAATCCAAAAACAAGCAGTAGAGGAAGTAATTGCTCTACCAACAGAAGACAGCAAACGGAGCAAAATTTTAAAGCTTCTTTACAGTTGGAAGATTAGCATAGAAGTAGGTAGAGAAATGGATTTAGAAGATAGAGAGGTCATCATGAATTTATCACAAGCTTATTTAGAGTGGGAGGAACAAACCGAGCGTCGAGCAATGGAGCGGGGTCTCAAGCGAGGTATTGAGCAAGGTATCGAGCAAGGTATTGAGCAAGAACGACAACAATTATTGGAAAACTTATTTTTAGTACGCTTTGGTGAGGTTGATCCGCAGTTGGCTGCTATTATTCCACGAATTATCAGTTTAAGTAGCCAAGAATATGCAGCTTTTCTTTTGCAATTACCCAGTTTATCACTAGAGGATTTGTTAACGCGATTTACCTCATAGAACGTGTTTATTGCACAAATCTGTCAATCTTAGGGAAGTTCAGAATTTAGTAGTTCACCAAGTCAACCTTGAAAGATAAAACAATTTAGTAGTGGGAGCCTCTCGCTCCCTGATGACAACAAAACCCTTTAAGCGGGTATGAAAGTTTATTTAACTTACGTAAAATTAAAGTGTTTATATATACTTTTTGTAAGAATGAAAACCCGTTTATTTTGCAAATAAATACTGATTTAATGCTTTTATTGGTCGCGGAAATTACCCCAAAGATGATAAATTTCTTGGAAGATAATGCTTCCAACTTCGATTAATCTAGAGTTATCACAATTTAAGGTTTGAACAGTGGTTGAAGAAGTATTTCGGGATGTTCCGCAAGTGGAACTATTACAGTGGTTTGCACGGGGTTCTCTCAAACAAAATTTACTGCGTCCAATTCGTTTGTGGGTGTGGTTGCATAGTTTATATGGTGAACCCAGACAACGACTACCTTTAGATTTAGAAGAGGGTTTTACATACGCACAATGGCGAGATTTATTTTTTACTTCTACCCATACTAAAGGGGAAGAGGTTCCCAAACACGATGATGTGAATTGTCCCTGTACCAAAACTACGGGAGAGTGGTTATTTAATTCTAAAACCGGAATTGCAGAAGTTGAGTGGAAAAAATCTCTAATTTCCCACGCTGATATTAATGAATCAAAGTTAAATCAACTCTTAAAAGAGAATTTATTTGCTGTAACTCGTCGTTCCCTACAAGGAGATTTGCAAACTTTAGAAAACTTGGGATGGCTGGTTTATAAAAATCATAAATATTACGCAATCTGTGAGTATCCTTTACGCCCTCTGAGCGTCACAGATGAAGCAAATAAAGTCAAATTTAATGTTTACGAACTCAACTTTCTCCATGAAGATTTAGTTGCGATCGCGCAAAACCATTCCCAAGAAATCAACGGAATACAAAGGTTTTTTGTTCATCTTGATTATGTAATCCCCAAAAGTACCATAGATTTGGTAGAAAACTGGCAATGGGAATTAAAGGAACTGTGGGCAAAAACACCCATACTGCCAATTAAACTGAGATATTCTAGTGCCAAAATTGCAGATACCGTTGATTGTATTGTTTACCCAATATGCATTTACTACGTACAAAGAGCAGTTTATCTGTGTGCTTTTGGAGATAGCCCCAACCGTAATCATTATTGGTATAACTTCCGACTTGATCACGTTCAAGAAATAACATCTTTAGAATGGAAAAATCCCGCAATCCCACAGCAATTACAACAGCACTATCATCAAAAAACTTTACCCAATCCTTCGGAAATAACCTTAAAAATGTCAGAAGCTTGGGGATTTGATTTTTATTTACCTTCACAATTAATGCTTTTGCGATTTGACCGAGATTTTGCCCAACGCTACGTCAAAGGTACGGAAAGACACGATACTTTTAAAGAAATAAGCTACCAGCAAGTAAGAAATTTAATTCGACAACAAATACAGCAACCCCAACAGCAAAAGCTACTTTTAGAAACGCTCTTAAATCGTTCCTCAAAGGATGCTTACTACAAAGCATTCATTCGATACAAAGATAAAACAGAACGTGACAACAACGTAATTATGCGTTTGCGAGCGTGGAGACCGAAGTGCGAAGTTTTACTTCCTTTAGAACTAAGACAGGAAATGGCGGAAGAAGTTGACAATGAAGCCAAATTGTATTCTAATTTTTGAACTATTTTGACAAATGACTAAATTAACAAAAAAATTTGAGCAAGCCTTAGTTTACGCTACCCAATTACACTGCGAGCAAACCCGGAAAGTAGATAAAATTCCTTATATTTCTCATTTACTTTCAGTTTCAGCCTTAATATTAGAAGCCGGAGGTACCGAAGAACAAGCTATCGCAGGATTACTTCATGATGCAGTAGAAGATCAAGGAGGTAAAGCAACTCGTGAACAAATCCGTCAACAATTTGGTGAAACGATTGTCGAAATTATCGATAGTTGTACAGAATCCGATATCACACCAAAACCACCTTGGAAGGAACGCAAAATTAAATATATTGAAAACATCCGTAATGCTTCCGATTCTGTAAAATTAGTATCTCTCGCAGATAAATTACACAATGCTAGAAGTCTCTTAATCGGGTATAGGAATCAAAGAGATAAATTATGGGATTATTTCAGTGGTACAAAGGAAGATAAATTATGGTTTTATGGAGAATTGCTTAAGATTTATAAGGAAAGCAATGTGAGTTTTATGACTTTGGAGTTGGAGCTAATTCTTAAAGAACTTAGCTTCTAATATTTTAGCTTGAACCGACCCTCTAAGAGCGTGTTTATAAGTAAAATAACGTGAATTCCACGAATAGCTGTACTAAGTCAGGTTTTTATGATGATTGTCTGTTACAACCCAGATTTATCTTAAAAACCCGACTTCTAACCCCACGAATAATCGAGTGACCTTTAACATACAGACCTTTGACCTTTAACCTCTAACCTTTGACCTCTAACCTTTGACCTTTGACCTCTAACCTTTGACCTTTAACCTCTAACCTTTATTATGCAACTCTTTTTCCTTGACAAACAGTTGAAGTCAAACGTGGTACTATTCCATCATCGTGGACTGTAATAAAATCGGCTCGTTTACCAATTTCTAAACTACCTCTATCATGAAATAAATCAATTGCTTTTGCAGGATTGCTATTAACTAAACGCATAGTTTCATAAATAGGTTTACCAGTTTTATTAGCAAGAATAAAGATTGATTGCAGCAAACTTTGAGGTACGTAATCAGAAGAAATCACATCTACTAAATCTTGTAAAATCAATTCCATTGCAGACACATTACCCGAATGAGAACCACCCAAAACCAAATTCGGTGCACCCATTAAAACCTGTAAACCTGCATCATGAGAAGCTTTCGCCGCTTCTAAAGTAGTGGGGAACTCTGCAATTACAGCTTTGTTGTCAATCGCTTCTTGTACGTGTTCGATAGTTGCATCATCGTGAGTTGCCAGGGAAATACCTTTAGCATGGCTCAAAGCAACCAATGCTCGACGGTTTTTCGGTGCATATTTTTGCTGTTCTATCTGACGCAACTTGATAAATTCTTCCATTTGTGATGAAGTTATTCCATGCTTACCCATGTAATATTCCTTAAACTTATCAATCCGCACAAACTGACGCTGACCGGGTGTATGATCCATCAAAGAAATAAGTGATAGCAAAGGATTATCAGCATATCTTTCTGTCACTTCATAAACTTTTTCAAAAGATAACTCACAACGCAGATGGAGCAAATGTTCTACAGCAAAACGTCCCATTGCTTGACCTTGACAAATCACATCAATCATGGGTGAAAATTCAGTCAAGCGAGGTGAACCAGCAGCAGCATCACCGATCGCGATCGCATCACAGACAGTAGTCACTCCAGCACTAGCTAAATCCCGATCATGATACACCGCAGCCGCTTCCAAAGGCCACTTAATACCCGGACGAGGAGACATACATTTTTCTAGATTATCAGTATGTAACTCAATCAATCCCGGTATTAAATAATCTCCCCCACCATCGTTTCCTTGTGAGCAGATTCCCGGTTGAATATCGCAAATCATACCGTTTTTTACAGTAAGCGTTCCCAAAACTTCTTCATTTGGGAGTTGCAGCCGATAATTAGTGTAAATTTGTTCCATCAGATAATTTTGGATTTTAGATTTTAGATTTTGGATTGTATATCGGATATTAAAGGTTAAAGGTTAGAGGTTAAAGGTGAAAAATTCCTAACTCCCGTACAGACGTAGCAGTGCTACGTCTGTACAATTCCTAACTGACGATCGCAAAGTTGGGAACGAACTTCCTCGTCATGAAAAATTCCCACCATTGCACAACCATCTTTTTTACGTTCTTGTAAAAGTTCAATCACCACTTGACTATTATTAGCATCTAACGCCGAAGTTGGTTCATCTAATAGTAAAATCGGATAGTTTACCGCAAGTGCGCGAGCAATATTAACACGTTGCTTTTCACCTCCAGAAAAAGTTGTTGGAGAAAGATTCCACAAACGTTGAGGTAAATGTAGACGAGTAAATAATTCACATATTTTTTCGTAGGCAACTTTTTTATCTACTCCCAATTCCCACAAAGGTTCAGCCGCAACATCTACCGCTGGGACTCTGGGAATTACTCTTAAAAATTGACTAACATATCCAATAGTTTTCTGACGTACTGTTAGTAATTCATAAGATTTAAGCTGACACAAATCAACCCATTCCCCTTGATGCTTCACCCAAATAGCACCACTATCAACTCGATAATTAGCATATAGGCAGCGCATAAAAGTTGATTTCCCCGTCCCTGATTCACCAGCTAAAGCAATACATTCACCCGCTTTTAAACTTAAAGATATATCTTTAATAACCGGAAAATTAATTCCACCTTGATTGTGGAGGGTAAAGCTTTTACTCAGATTTTCTACTTGTAAAACTACATTATAGGAAATGTTCGTTGTTGGTTGTTTGTTGTTAGTTGACACTAAATTTTGTGTAACCATAATAGGAGTAAGGAGTTATGAGTAAGGAGTTAGGAGTTATGAGTAAGGAGTTAGAAGTTAGGAGTTAGGAGTTAAGAATTTTGACCTTTGACCTTTAACCTTTAACCTTTAACCTTTAACCTCTAACTACGGTGTTAACGCTGCACTAACTAAAAGCTGCGTATAAGGATGCTGGGGGTCATCAAGTACCTGGTCTGTTAAACCGGATTCCACAACTCGTCCTTTTTGCATCACTAACAAGCGATGGGCTAACAAACGGACAACACCGATATCGTGAGTTACTAAAATTACGCTTAAACCAAAAGAACGAACTAGCGATCGCAATAAGTCCAACAGCTTTGCTTGCACTGATACGTCTAAACCTCCGGTGGGTTCGTCCATCAAAATTAACCGAGGTCGCGAAACTAACACACGAGCTAATTGCAACCTCTGCTGCATTCCTCCGGAAAAGGTGGTAGGTAAATCATCTATCCGCACCGGGTCAATTTCAACTTCCTGCAACCAATGTGCTGCTTGTTCACGAATGTTACCGTAATGTCGTACCCCAACATCCAGCAAACGCTCGCCGATATTTGCTCCAGCACTCACATTCATCCGCAAACCATCGCGGGGATTTTGCCGCACAAAACCCCATTCGGTTCGCATCAAAGCGCGGCGTTTAGGCTCGGAAATACGGAAAATTTCTAAGCCATTACCGCTACTATTAATATAAGTAACATCACCATGATCAATCGATAAACTACCGGCAATTGCACTTAACAAAGTAGACTTACCGGAACCGGATTCCCCAACAATTCCCAAAACTTGACCGGGAAAAAGTTCAAAAGAAATATCATTGCAAGCCTGAATATGACCGTAAAACTTATTAAGTTCATTGACTTTTAAAAGAGGGTTCATTAATTAAGTGATAGTTGTTAGTTGATAGTGGTTAGTTGATAGTTGTTAGTTGTTAGTTGATAGTTGATAGTTGTTAGTTGTTAGTGGTTGGTTGTTAAAGTTCAAGTTAGCTGGTCATAAACGTTTGTACACAAACAAATAGAATAATAATACTTATCTAGTCTCTATTCACCACACTCTCCGGATCAAGTTAGAAGTTAAGACCTTTCCTTGTTTTCCCATTTCCCAAAATTCTATGCTGATTACAATAATCTGTATCAGAACATATCCACATTTTTCCACCTTGGTTATCAATAATAATTTCATCTAAATAACTTTCTGTCGAACCACAAAATTCACAAGCTCTATCCCATTTCTCAACTGCAAAAGGATAATCTTCAAAATCCAGACTTTTAACCTTTGTATAAGGAGGAATTGCATAAATACGCTTTTCTCTTCCTGCACCAAATAATTGAAGTGCGGGGTTCATATGCATTTTAGGATTATCAAAACGAGGAATCGGACTTGGACTCGTTAAATAACGGTTATGTACCATCACCGGATAATCATAGGAAGTCGATATATGACCATAATTAGTAATATCTTCGTAAAGCTTGACGTACATCGAACCGTAATCTTCCAAAGCGTGCATTTTAGAAGTTTCAACTTCCGAAGCTTCTAACCAGCGTAAAGGTTCGGGAATTGGTACTTGATAAACGATAATCTGTCCTGGTTTCAATGGAGTTTCAGGAATGCGATGACGAGTTTGAATGAGAGTTGCATTACTAGTTTTTTCAGTTGTTTTTATCCCGCAAACTTTCTTAAAAAATCGGCGAATATTAACCGCATTTGTTGTATCATCTGCACCTTGGTCAATTACTTTTAGTACATCATTTTGACCAATTATCGAAGCCGTAATTTGTATTCCACCCGTTCCCCAACCATAAGACATCGGCATTTCACGAGAAGAGAAGGGTATTTGATGTCCCGGAATTGCAACAGCTTTCAGTAAAGCACGACGAATAGAACGTTTAGTTTGCTCATCTAAATAAGCAAAATTAAAACCACTTTCAGCATTTTTATTATTATCGGAATACACCATAGATTAAAAATAGATTATGTTCAAGTAAGTATAATAATCTAAATATAATGTAAACATAAATATATTTACATATTTGCAGGAATAGCCGCAATTGTCACAAAACCCCGGTTGGTGCGTGACACGCCAACCTTATTATTAGGTTAAAAATCAAGCATAGTGTCACAGCACCCTACGAGCAGAATATGCCAGTTGCGTAAGTCCTAATTTGAAGAAAGGAGATTTCTAGCATTACTCATGCTTTATTTTCTACCTTTTTCAAACTGGCATTGAGATATTGTGTAAAATGACTTAAAGAAGAAGTTGATTTATTCAGGATTTTTGCTTGGTCGTCGTAGATTCTCAACCGCACAGCATAGTTAGCGTAAGGTTGACTAATAAATCCGCTAGCTGCTTCTAAAGAAAAAACACCTCCTTGTAATTCCAGACTGTGTTTTGATGCATTTGAAAGCTTTTTCCAATAATCGAAACTAACCGCGCATAGATAACGTTTCGCAGCAACATGAAGCCGAATTGGTTCTGTCACCGCAGGTTGAAATAATTCTTGCAATATTGGCAAAGCTCGATATTCATGGAGATCGTCTATACCCCGAACACTTGCATCATCCCCCAAGTCATGAATTAAATGACCCAAGTCATGCAGCAAACAAGCCGTTATCATTTCATTACTTTCACAAGCTTCTTCAGCTAAAGTCGCACATTGTAGCGCGTGTTCCAACTGAGTCACAGCTTCAGCACCGTACATTTGAGACCCTTTTTCGTGAAACAGATTAATTATGTTTTCTATAGAAAAGTTCATAGAAGTTGGTTGTTAGTTGTTAGTTGATAGTTGATAGTTGATAGTTGACAACTCTTTAGTTTAACCTTTGACCTTTGACCTTTAACCTTTAACCTTTAACCTCTAACCTTTAACCTTTAACCTTTAACCTCTAACCTTTAACCTTTGACCTCTAACCTTTAACCTTTGACCTCTAACCTTTGACCTTTAACCTATCAAGAATATTTCGCAACCTCCTTTCCTTGAATATAAACCGATGCAATTGATGAAGGTAAAGGATTATTAGGATGAACTAAAAGAAAATCGGCATCAAATCCGGGGGCAATTTTACCTTTTTGTTTACCAAGTCCAATAGCTGTTGCGGGACGACTCGAAACTAGTTCCCATGCTTGTTCTAAGGACATTAAACCGGAGGAATGTAATTTAAATGGAGCATGAAATAGAGAAGGGTAATGATAATCGGAACAAAGACAATCTAGTACCTCATTTTTGACTGCTTCCACAACACTCATCCAGCCGATATCAGAACCACCTTGTATTAAATTCGGCGCACCCATTAGGACCGCTGCACCATATTTACGTTCTTTAGCAGCTAGATCCACATTAGCTGGAAATTCGGCGTTAGCGAAGCCATGCCGAAGGCTTATGGCAATTCTCCGACGTTGACTTAATGCAACTTTTTCTTCAGAGTCGTCATCGCGAGAAGCGACGGGAATACCGTAGATATGCGCTAATTCAACGAGTTGTTCTACTTGTAAACTTCCTTCTTGTCGATGTTCTTGAAGTTCGGTGAGCATCTCTACAATTTCCTGATTTGATAATGTCACCCGTTGACGCAAACTACTAATATGTCTCCTCCATTTATATCTATCTTCCAAAGGTGGTAAATGGTCATTTATAGATAAAAAATGAATGCGACGCAGTTCTAACCACCTACACAATTCTTCATGTCCTTTAGTATTTGTGAGTTCGTGTCGGATATGAATGAGATGGTTACAACGCAAAAGATACTGTCCTTCTTCCCAAATAAAATTAATTAAATTTCTTGCTGTTTCTCGACTCCGCAAACCAGGTTCGTAGGAATCGGTAATCCCACAAAAATAAGTTGTAATACCTGCTGCTAATAAATTACGGTCATTTTCGACCATTGCTATAGGTAAAGGAATATTTACACCAGGACGAGGACAAATCATCCTTTCAAAAGCATCACCATCTAAATCAACAATACCGGGAAACATCCGTAGTCCATGAGCTTTGATTTGTTGGTATCCATTTGTATTACCAATTCGTTTGATACTAACAAAACGTCCATCTTCAATCAGAACTGTGGTGCTTTTTTCCCAACCTGATGGTGTCAGTACGTCTGCACCTTCGATTGCGATTTTTATAGTTTTTTTTAATCCAGAAGATTGTTTTATTTCTTGTTGTAATGTCACGAGCTATACAATTTATAATTTTAGATTGTGAATGTAGGCGAATAAGTATTATTGCGTATTTATAAGAAATAAGTTGTGTATTTATGTATCTGAAATCATTTTACTGACTCGCTAGTTGATAAAACATTTTCAGAAATATTCATGTTTTTTGTAACCTGAGATTCTTGACAAACAGAATTATTCTCAGAGGATTTATCGATAATATCTTGATCTTGTTTATGATTCGATGCATCCTGACGCATCTTTCGCACCAGATTCAATTCTGCTTGAAAATCGATATAGTGCGGTAACTTTAAATGTTGTACAAAACCTTGAGCCTCAACATTGTCAGAGTGAGACATAACAAATTCTATATCCTGAGCCGGACTTTCTACCGTTTCATCCAACTCAGAAGCCCGCATGGCTCTATCTACAAGAGCCATTGACATTGCTTTGCGTTCGTTATAGCCAAAAGTTAATCCATAACCACAAGTAAACTGCGGCGGAATATCTTTGCTACCTTTAAACTGATTTACCATCTGTACCTCAGTAACAGTAATTTCTCCTATAACCACATCAAAACCCAACTCCGGAGGAGAAATTATCACCTCCACTTCCCCCATGCGAATTTCTCCAGCAAAAGGATGATTTCTTCCATAACCCCGCTGAGTAGAATAAGCTAAAGACAGCAAAAAACCCTCATCAGCACGAGCCAAATTTTGCAATCGTGCATCACGAGAAGCCGGGAAAGTCAGTGGTTCACGAGTAATATCATAAGGTGTAGAAGAATTGGATATGGGGGAATTGGGAATTGGGAATTGGTAATCGGTAATTGATTTTCCCTCCATCTCCTCGTCCCCTTGTCCCCTTGTCCCCTTGTCCCCTTGCCCCCTCGTCTCTTTGTCTTTTTGTCCTCCCCTCTCCCCATCCTCAATCAATCCTTCTTGATTCAAGGTATCAACAACTTTGGGAATTAATTGCGAATTAATTTCTCCAAACGGTGCAGCAGGAACTTCCCCTTCAGCCATTAGTTTAAAATCTAGTAACCGATGCACATAATCAAAAGTTGGTCCTAAACATTGTCCTCCGGGTACATCTTTGAAAATAGCACTAATCCGCCGCCGAACCCGCATTTTTTCAGTATTTATGGGTTCGCTGTAATATAACCGAGGAAGAGTAGTACGATATGCTCGTAATAAAAATATTGCTTCGACCAAATCTCCCCAAGATTGTTTAATCGCAAGGGCTGCAAGTTCTTCATCATACAAACTACCTTCTGCCATCACCCGATTAACAGCCAAAGCCAGCTGCTGTTGAATTTGCTCTAAACTCAGTTCTTGTACATCAGTATCACCACGACGCAAAAATTTAAGCAGTGCTTCAGCATTTTCAATTGCTTTTTCACCCCCCTTGACAGCAACATAAGGCATAAATTTGCTCCAATTTCAATAATTAAATAGTTAGTTGTTGGTGGTTAGTTGTTGGTGGTTGGTTGTTGGTGGTTAGTTGTTGGTGGTTGGTTGTTGGTGGTTGGTTGTTGGTTGTTGGTTGTTGGTGGTTGGTGGTTGGTTGTTGGTGGTTGGTTGTTGGTGGTTGGTGTCCAACTACATATAGAGTGCGTGATGAGCAAAAACAGGTTATGAGCGTCACGCACCAACTGTAATTTGTGAATAAATAATAAAAAAAATAAATGAAAAAAATACCTCTTTTCAATAGTTATCTATGAATTAGAAGCATTTTTATATACCCAATTTCTTTGAGAAACTGGGTTTTTACAGATAATATAAGTTCTGCTAAAAGCTTTATATTCTCAGGACTTACGCAATTGTCACAAAACCCTGGTTGGTGCGTGACACTACAACCTCATTATTGCGTTAATAATCAAGCGAAGTGTCACAGCACCCTACAAGAAAAATGTGCCGGTTGCGTAAGTCCTAAATGTAAATCCACAAAATCCAGCCTACTATTAAGATAGGCTTTGTTTATATAGTCCTACCCTTTCAGGTGAGGACTATTAATTAATAATTGGTGTCAGAACATAAATTTAAAATTCACTTTTTAGAGCTAGTTTTTGATAATTTCACCGCTTGAGCTACTGCATTATCTAAACTTTCTACTAACAATATCGGACTTTCATCTTCTGTTATTAAATCTGATAAATATTTTTTAGCTATATCCAAATCGGAACCAGCTAAACGAATAACCAATTTAGGAAGAGAATAGCCTTCCCGAAAACCTTTGGTACCATTCGTACCATTTGAACTAAACCCCTGGGGACTAAATTGATTGGGTTGCTTGTGAATAAAATCGGCAATTACCTCCGCGACTTCTGCTGCTTGAGGAATACTACCTAAAAAGTTAATCAGTATTACTTGAATACTTTTATCAGCAGCTAAGATTTGTAGTGCTTGTTGCAAACGGGTATTAAAAGTTGTTGGCACAGTATCAGTCAGAAATGCGTGTCGTAAATTCAGACACACTCCAGGTTTACCACCATTACTGACAACTAAATCTAAAGTTGCCATAACCGAACCTGCACCGTTTCCCAAAATCCCAATCTTACCGTGCATTTGGGTGCCGTCCCAATTCCCAATGTTGCCATTTGTCTGTTTTGAGATGTCACGGCTAACCATTTTTCGAGCCATGACAGCAATATCTGGATGACGACGGATAGCTCTTTCATTAATACTGACGTTCCCATTCAAAGCTACCACTTGCCCGCAAGAATCTACACCTAGAGGGTTAATTTCTACCAAATCCAGGTCTTTTTCGATAAACAATTGGTACATCTTTTCGATCACATTGCTTACCGACTGCATCAGCGTTTTTTGTAAGCCCATTTTTAAAGCTAATCTACGAGCATAAAAAGGAGAAAATCGTTCCTCAACCACAACGTGCTGCATTTTCTCTCCAGCTTCATCCCAATCGATATCCGCCTCATTACAGCCCAACAGTATCGGACGACATACAGCAGTATCTAAAACAATCGCTAAATAAAATTCTTGCTCGATGTTATATTTCGTTTCCGCTAATAAAACTTCGGGCAATTCACCATAAATCGATAAATTAAAGATGTTCTGCGCGGCTGCGATCGCATCGATTGTAGTTTCTACAAACCTGACTCCACCAGCTTTTGCGCGTCCCCCGCTATAAATTTGAGATTTCAAAACTATTGGATAATTGATTTGTAAACGTTTAAGGTCAGTAGGATGGTCAATTGTTTGGGAAGGTAATACGGGAATACCTATTTTTCCAAACCATTCTTTTACTTGATATTCCAATAATTCCATTGACGCACACCTTTTATTGCAACTTGTGGAGGTTTAGTACGGTGCTGTCTAAAACATACAGCATACACCCTAACAATCTGTTTTTAATTTCAAGTCGTAAAAAACAAGCTGTTAAAAACCAGTTATCTTTATGTTATTAATTTTATCTAATAGCGTAGTTAGGGTAAATTAAAAAGTTATTTTCATAATTATTACTTTATCGGAAGTAATACATAATATCAGTAAAAATGCTTACACTTTTTACTGAATGGGAATTTTATTGCTAGATAGCTATACATCTTACTTACAAAGCTTTTCGGCAGTTTGCAATCAAAAATAATATTAAATAGTTTCAGTAGAAAAATCTATCTGCCTGGAGAGCTATTTATTAAATTTTGAAACAATTTCTACCAATAAAAAAGTGAAAATTCTTATTATTCCCACCTTTTATCCGAAAATTTATCATATCGATAAAAATATTTTATCAAGTAATTAATTTGAAAGCTAAAGGCAGATAATTACGTATTTACTCTGTAATCAAAATAAATACAGTTATCCTTGAGATAATTTCCAAATCACAGCGGAGTTGATAGTTAAGGTTTTTGTAAAAAGTCCTCTATTGTGTTACAAAATGAACGTTCGGATTTTATATAGCGACTAGTTCGTCAAAAGTTAATCCTACTTGCTTGAACAAACTTTAATTTCTGATAAACGGAACAGGGCTTTATGACAGTAGCGACTCAGCAAGAAAACTTACAATTATTAGCAAGCAATTTAGAGGAATACCTACGTGCAGACGTTCAATCTGGAGAATTCTTTGTAGTTAAGTGTGCTGTAAAAAATCACCAGATGATGATTTTAACAGAGCATCCCCAAGGCGTGGCAGTCGATACCCAACATATTTTTACAGTTCTTCAAGAAGCATTACAAAATAATTCCCGCGAGTACCCACAAGAAAAAATCGAGATTTTTTTGCGAGTAGTCGGAGTCAAGCTTCCTTATGCTAGACGTTCCTTAACTATAGAAAAACAGTACATTAATACCAAGCAAGAACCAGAACTTTCTAATGTTGAGAATTCTTTAGACTTGATTTATTCACCAATTAAGGAAGATAAATCTAATAATTATCTGGCGAAAATACCTGTACCAAGAAAATTAGAATTAAATTCCATAGGTTTTAAGCCCAAATTAATATTGCTTGCGGTAATTGGGGTAGTAGTTTCCGCAACTTTAGGGGGTGCGTACATTGCAACTCGTCCATGTTTGATAAGCAAGTGCAATCAACTCAAAACCGCAGAGTATTTAAATAATTCTTATGGAGAACTGATCGGTAAAATCAACTCCGAACAAGATTTAGCTAGATTACAGCGCAGAATCGATTTTACCACAACAAGTCTGGGCAAAATTCCCGGCTTTTCTGCTTATTCTCAACAATCCCAACAGCTAGCGCTCAGTTTGTCCGAGAAATCACAACAAATACAACAGGTATTTACAGCAGTTCAAGCCGCAGAAATTGCCACCCGAAAAAGTCAAATACCCGTCTCAAGTTTATCAGAATTACAAGATAGAAAAAGATTATGGCGACAAGCGATCGCACCAATAGAGGCAATTAGTCGTAATGACGCGCTGTATGAATTTGTACAAGCTAAAGCCGCAAACTATCGCGATAATTTGCAAGCAGTTAACCAACAGTTGCTCGCAGAAGATAAATGGTTGAAAAAAATCACTTCCGCAAAAGCTGTATCTATGGTAGCTGAAAAACGAGAAGCAACCGCCAAAACCACTTCAGAATGGCAACAAGTTGAATCTACTTGGCAAGTTGTACTTAATGCATTAACTGTGATTCCTTTGGGAAGTTCGGCATATTCAGATGCACAAAAACTGATATTTGAGTACAAACCCCGATTATTAGCAGTAAAGAACCGCAATACAAATGAATTAATGGCAGCCAAAGCTTATAAACAAGCACTCAGCGCTGTTAACTTTGCCAAAAATTATCAACAACAAAACCAGTGGAATGCAGCAGTAGCGCAGTGGCAAACCGCTTTGAGTTCTGCAAAACAAGTTTCGAGCAACAGTCCATATAATATCGAAGCCCAAAAATTAATTGAATCCGCATCTATTTCTCTCGAACAAGCACAAGAAAAGCTAAACGTTTACAGTCGTATACAGAAAACCCGTTCCGATTTAGATCGAACCTGTTCCGGTGAAGTTCGTGTTTGTACTTACATCATGAATAACCAAGGAATTACCGTGCGGATATCTCCCGACTACGAACAAAGCCTCCAAGATAGTTTAATGGAAGCTAGCGCTCAAGGAAACCCAGAGATTATTGCAGGTGTCAACCAGCACTTACAAACCTTACAGCAAGCTTTAGAAGCAATCAGTGATAATGCCGACGTACCACTTATTGTTTATGATGCTCATGGAAATACAATCTACGAACGCACGCTTAATTAAAGCAGGTGAAAGGGAGCAGGGAGTAGGGATTAGGTCTTATGTAACGGAAAAAATTATAACCATCAACTATCAACCATCAACCATCAACTAACTTTATTCACCACTGACATATCCTTAATCCGCCAATTGCCGTCGATTTTAACCACCATATACCGAACTCGTAAAGTTTCGTCATAGGACTTTTGTTCGTTAACTTGACCGTTTTCATAGAAATTCGCTTGCTCAGTCACAATCGCTTCGATGGCAGCTTGATTCTGGTTGTTGGGAACAGTATCGACGGATTCAACTTTCATGGTATGTTCAAAGGTTCGATAACGGTTATTCGCTTGATCTTGTCGAGCGACTATTTGCCAACTAGCAAGGGATGTACCGACTAAGATGTTGTTTAAACTTTCAATTTCATGATTTGGTCCCAAAGCAGTTTTTTTGGTCGAGAGCCAAGTATTAACTATTCCTTCTGCGGCAGATGTTGTTAAAGTACCGCTATCGCCAACGGTTTGATTGTTAGGATCTGGGATTTCGATTATTGGTTTATTTATTTGTATATTTAGTTGTTCTCCTTGCAAACCTGATTCGCGGAAGAATATATTTTGCAAAAGTCCTACACCAGCACTTACTAATAACCATAAAACTAATAAACCCGATAAAGACCCTAAAGCGAGCAGAATCAAGCGGCTTCTTTTTTGTGAATTACTTGGTGCATTTCGTCGTCTTTGTCTGGGTATGCGAGTTGTACCTTCAACAGCACGTTGAGGGTTAGGAATATTGCTGCGCTTGCGTGTTCTATGACTGTTGACTTCCGTTGGTATACCCGTGGTCGTTCTTGCAGAACTATTTGGAGTGCGATCGCGACGAATTAAACGTTCCGGTGTGGGAAGCGGTGCTGCTGGTGTGGGTGTTTCGTTAATGGGTGTTACTCCATTAGTCGGTTTGCTAACAGCATCGGCAGTTATTTTTTGAGAATATCCTGGTGGTGTTTGTCTGTGGTTATTAAATGAACGGTAAACCACATTAGAGTTTGGCTGATTTTGTTGATTATGCTGAGTAGACTGATGATTTTCTCTGGGTAAAGCTTCCAAATAAGCCTGTACCTGATTATCGGCAAAGTATTCCTTCAAAGAAGCTGGCAGGTTTTTCAAATCCCGAAAATGAGGAAATAGCTCATTTTGCAACCAAGTTTCTCCGTATAAACACAGTCCAGGAAGCAAATCGGGGGAATCCTGAGAATTTTCTCGAATAAAAGCTAGAGCTTCGTATTCCTGACTTAATTCCAATGCACGAGTCGCTTCTTGGGTTTGTCCCAAAAGTAAAGCACACAAAGATTGTTCTAAGTGTACATCTTGACGTTTACCCAACTGAATCAACATTTGTTTTGCTTGACGGATTAAAGCAGGTTGACGTTGAGTAAATCCTCGTGCTATCAAAGCATATACAGCCAAGTATGTGGCGACAGCAGAGGGACGCTTACTTTCTTGTTCAAACAACTTGTGCTGTTCAGCAACTGTTAAATAATGACGCAGTTGCTGAATAAATCGCAGAAAATCATCTACGTTTAAACCCGACTTGTCCAAGCCAGTGCCATCAATCCCACTGCGTTGATCGAGTGCTTCCTCAAGTAATCGTAAACCCTGCTGTCGCTCGGCAGTGTTTTCCATTGGCAATGCTAACAGCTCCAAAATCCGATAAGGTCGCAGTCTGTGCAAATCTGCTTCTATTTCAGCTTGAAGGCTTTGGAATAATTCTTCATTGGATAACAGTTCCAGCCCAGTTTCTAAAGAGACAGCAGCATTTTCGTAGTGAGCTTGCTGCCACTGTTCGCGGCCTAATTCTAAGCAAGCTAAAGCAACGGTGAGAACCACATCCGGACGCTGAGCGGTTTGTTCCGGGCTAAGTTGTGCTTCCCTAGAAGACTCACCTAAATTACCAGCCACTTTACCATTTTTACTAACTAGGTATGGACGACCTAATTTTAAAACTTGTTCGTATTCTCCCAACTCTTGCAAAAGCAGTAAAGCACCAATCAATTCATCCTGTGAAATGTCAATACCCAAAGTCGTAGATTTTACATCTGTTTTGCTGTCCACTGTCCGTTCTTCGATTGCTACACCACTATCACCCGTTTTTTCAGGAGTATAAGCGTGTGCTAGATAAACTCGGTCGTACTCCTTGCGTTCCTTTGGATCTGATAAAATCACGTATGCTTCTTCTATAAATTTTTTTCGAGATGCAATTGCTTCGGAGGAATATTCGCGTCGCGGCAATCCAACAATGCGATCGCTATATGCCTGACGCAACTGCTCATCACTTGCCGCCATCGGTATTCCTAAAATTCGGTAATAATCCAGCGGAATTTGCACAGCCTACTTCCCCGCTCAGCTTTCATCAATAAGGTTTTCTTAATAAATTTTGGGCTTGTAAAACCGTGCCATAATAATAACCTAGTGACTGCACACTACAAGTATGTATCGCAACAACTTTACTTATACCTCCCTTAATATAGAGTTAAGCCCTTGTAAACGAGCGTAAATTCAGTTTTTAATCAACCCCCACCATAGTTAAATGTGCTTAGTTTAACAGAACTATTTACAACCCCATCACATTAGATGTTACTCTTGCTCACAATTACATTGTTAAATACACACTACATATAAACTTTGTATTTGCACAACAATACTTGTGTACGATAAGTAAGAATACCAAGGTAGATAAATACTTTTCCCCAAACGAGAAAAAGATAGTATCACAATTGCGGGTTAAGTACAAATATCCACAGAGATATTCCGGATATTTATTGCCTGCTCTTGATTTGTTAACCAAAATGCAGAATATTGATATCCTGAAACAGTAATCTATAAGCTCATAGCAGTTTAACTACTTATAGAGTTAAGGATTAAAAAATTTAGCAAAGTCTTCTAAGCTAACAGTAAATCCTGTGCCTTTGGCAATATAGAGTCACTTTACTAAAATCATATCTTTAAGTGTTACCACGGAGTTTTTCGGGAAAATAATGATTCAAGAACGTACTTTACCCAATTTCAACGCCACCACCGCGCAAATAACCAAAGAAGAAGGTCTAAAAATCTACGAAGACATGGTTTTAGGGCGACTGTTTGAAGACAAATGCGCCGAAATGTATTACAGAGGCAAAATGTTTGGTTTTGTTCATCTGTACAACGGTCAAGAAGCAGTTGCTAGCGGTGTAATCAAAGCTATGCGACCGGGTGAAGATTTTGTTTGCAGCACCTATCGCGACCACGTTCATGCTTTGAGTGCGGGAGTCCCTGCTAAAGAGGTAATGGCTGAGTTATTTGGTAAAGCAACAGGTTGTAGCAAAGGACGCGGTGGTTCGATGCATATGTTTTCCGCCGAACATCGTCTGTTGGGTGGTTATGCCTTTGTCGCTGAGGGTATTCCTGTCGCAGCAGGAGCAGCTTTTCAAACCAAGTATCGTCGTGAGGTCATGGGAGATGAAAACGCAGACCAGGTGACGGCAGCCTTTTTTGGGGACGGAGCCTGCAATAACGGTCAGTTTTATGAAACCCTAAATATGGCAGCCTTGTGGAAACTACCGATTATTTTCGTAGTAGAAAATAACAAGTGGGCAATCGGGATGTCCCACGAACGCGCTACTTCTGTACCAGAAATTTACAAAAAAGCCAGCGCATTCGGTATGGTTGGGGTGGAAGTCGATGGAATGGATGTACTAGCAGTGCGTTCTGTTGCTACGGACGCAGTATTACGCGCTCGTGCTGGAGAAGGTCCAACTTTAATCGAAGCACTTACCTATCGTTTCCGGGGTCACTCTTTAGCAGATCCAGATGAAATGCGTAGTAAGGAAGAAAAAGAATTTTGGTTTTCTCGCGATCCAATTAAGAAATTTGCAGCTTATCTAATCGAGCTTTCTTTAGCTTCTCAAGAAGAACTAAAAGACATAGACCGCAAAATTCAAGCAACCATCGACGAAGCAGTGGAATTCGCCGAAAGCAGTCCTGAACCCGACCCGGGCGAGTTGTATCGCTTTATCTTCGCTGAAGACGAGTAATCAGGTCAAAGGTTAAAGGTCAAAGGTTAAAGGTTAAAGGTCAAAGGTTAAAGGTTAAAGGTTAAAGGTTAAAGGTTAAAGGTTAAAGGTTAAAGGTTAAAGGTTAAAGGTTAAAGGTAAGGTGATAGGGTTATAGGGTGATGGGGTGATGGGGAATATAACTCCTAACTCCTAACTCCTAACTATTCACTAATGTCCAATTCGCAATTATTGAATTATGTTTACTATAGATGTCGAACAAAGACAGTACGAAACTTATATTCTGACTGACGAAAAATCTCAGTCTCAGTTGGAAGTGCTGCCCAAACGTGGCGGTATTATTACAAAATGGCGCATTAATGGTCAAGAAGTTTTTTATCTGGATGAAGAACGATTCAAGAACCCGGAAATGAGCATTCGCGGTGGGAATCCGATTTTGTTTCCTATTTGCGGAAATTTACCTGAAGATACTTACACTGTAAACGGTCAAACATTTACGCTGAAACAACACGGCTTTGCTCGTAATTTACCTTGGGGAGTGAGTGAGGAAGTTACTGTCGATCATGTTTGTCTCAAGTTGGCTCTTCACAGCAACGAAGAAACCAAAAAAGTCTATCCGTTTGATTTTCAAGTAAATTTTACCTATCAACTCCATGGTAATACACTGACAATAATCCAAGAATTTACCAATAAGTCTTCCGAACCAATGCCTTTTTCGGTGGGTTTTCATCCTTATTTCTTAACTTATGATAAAAGTCAACTAGAGTTTGATATTCCCTCTGTTGAGTTTCAAGAGAAAGGTAGCCCAGAAATTCACTCCTTTAACGGTAATTTCGATTTTAGCAGCGATGAAATTGATGTTGCATTTAACAAACTCAGTGGAAAATCTGCCAGCGTTACAGATCAAGGTCGTAACTTAAAAATTACCTTGGAATACGACGATAATTTCTCAACCTTGGTATTTTGGACAGTTAAAGGTAAAGACTTTTATTGTTTGGAACCTTGGAGCGGACCCCGTAATGCGATGAATACCAAAGAAAATCTCACTATAGTCGAACCTGGAGCCACTAAATCAGCAAAAATTCATCTCATAGCAAATTTTTCCTAGCACCCCCTTTACAAATGGCTAGGGTTATGTGCTATTATTCATTAGTCGCGCAAAACGCGAAGGGTGGCTAACTCAATGGTAGAGTACTCGGCTTTTAACCGATTTGTTCTGGGTTCGAATCCCAGGCTACCCATGTAAAGATAGTAACATAATATCTTTATAAATTTTTTATATATTTTTTATCTCTTTCTAGCTTGCTTGGGATAAGAAGAAGGCTCAAAGATGACTTTTGGCTTAACAAGCGTGCCATTCACCTTTGACCTATAACCTTTGATCTTTGACCTTAGAATAGAAAATTTTTTTTATAGTTACCCACTAATAGTTATAATTTCCTATAAGTTGAAAATTATCTTAAGATTAATTGTAAAGATTACGCTTGTCTTCAACGGATTAGCGAACAACCAAACTAGGAGGAATATCTATGGCGCTCGTACCAATGCGTCTGCTGCTTGACCACGCTGCTGAAAACGGCTACGGCATCCCGGCTTATAATGTGAATAACATGGAGCAAATCCTGGCAATTATGCAGGCTGCTCAAGAAGCTGATAGCCCTGTGATTTTACAGGCTTCTCGTGGTGCGCGTCAGTATGCTGGGGAAAATTTTCTACGTCACCTGATTTTGGCTGCTGTGGAAACTTATCCACATCTTCCCATTGCAATGCACCAAGACCACGGTAATAGTCCTGCAACTTGCTATTCTGCAATTCGCAACGGTTTTACCAGCGTCATGATGGATGGTTCCCTTGAAGCTGATGCCAAAACACCAGCTAGCTTTGAGTACAATGTGAGTGTTACTGCTGAAGTTGTGAAAGTAGCTCACTCGGTTGGTGCTAGTGTGGAAGGAGAACTCGGTTGTTTGGGTTCTTTGGAAACTGGCATGGGTGAAGCCGAAGATGGACACGGTGCTGAAGGAAAACTCAGCAGAGAACAACTTTTAACAGATCCCGATGAAGCTGTTGAATTTGTAGAAAGAACTCAAGTTGATGCGCTAGCAGTTGCGATTGGAACTAGCCACGGTGCTTACAAGTTCACTCGTAAGCCTACTGGTGAAATTTTGGCAATCAGCCGTATTGAAGAAATTCACAATCGCTTACCCAACACTCACTTGGTAATGCACGGTTCTTCTTCCGTACCTCAAGAGTGGTTGGATATGATTAACCAGTACGGTGGTAAAATTCCTGAAACCTACGGTGTACCTGTGGAAGAAATCCAGAAAGGTATCAAGAGCGGTGTACGTAAAGTGAATATTGACACCGATAACCGTTTGGCTATTACTGCTGCTTTCCGCGAAGCTGCTGCGAAAGATCCATCCAACTTCGATCCTCGTCATTTCCTCAAGCCTTCCATTAAGTACATGAAGCAGGTTTGTTTAGACAGATATCAAGCCTTTGGTACTGCTGGAAATGCTAGCAAGATTAAGCAAATTCCTTTGGATGAGTTTGCTGCTAAGTATGCTAGTGGTGAACTTGCTGCTAAAACCAAGTCTGCTGCTAAAGTATAATTTTAATTAAATAAACAAGTAAATAGGGACACTACAAATCGGGTGTCCCTAAGTTACTGAGGATTCTCAAAAGAATGACCGAACCGGGTAAGTATTGTTCCCCGGTTTTTTTGATGAAGTAATAAGTACTCGTGCAAAATAAATTAAACATTTTGTTTGACGAGGGTTGGGGGGTTGGGGGGAAGGGTTACATAACTCACGAGTAATTATATAAATAATTTTGCGTAACTACTTAGGGCTTGCTGAATAAATAAAAAAAGGTGATGCAGTATACATTTCAGACTAAAGGAGTATATTGATGTGCAAGAAAAAACTCTAAAATAGCTCAGAACCCTTGCATTACCGTAAGAAGCAGTCAAATCTGCTAATAGTATATATGTATCGTAAAGAGGAGGAAAGTAGTTGTAACTCATGTAGGACTTACGCAATTGGCACATTTTGCCCGTAGGGTGCTGTGACACTTTGATTGATTTTTAACGGAATAATCAGGTTTTTGGTGTCACGCACCATCCGAGTATTGTGACAATCGCGGCTATTCCTGTCATGAATTACCAGTGGATAAGGAGGTATGATTGGCTTTCCAATCAGGGGGAGCAAATAAATAACAAAAGCGTTCTTTCCAAGAATGAGTCGAAACTATATCTTTTAAAATCTGTATCCATTCATGTAAAGCAATTTTTAATGGATTATTAGATTTAATTGGATGAGTTAATCCATATATTGGTGGGTTTGATATATTTTCCGAACAAAAAGTACCAAACAATCGATCAAAAATAATTAAAACACCTCCATAATTGCGATCAATATATTCAGAATTACAAGCATGATGAACTCGATGATGGGAAGGAGTATTTAAAAACCATTCCAAAAAACCCAGTTTGGGGATTAACTCAGTATGAATCCAGAACTGGTAAAGTAAATTTAGTGATAGTGCGATCGCGATCGTTAATGGTTGAAAACCCAGCCAAACTAGTGGCATAAAAAATATGGCACTACCGGATATTCCCCCTGTCCATCCCAAACGATAAGCTACTGAAAGATTAAAATGTTCGGGTGAATGATGGACGACATGACTAGCCCAAAACCAACGAATCCGGTGGGATGCACGATGAAACCAGTAGTAGAAGAATTCTATCCCCAGAAAGAGTAATGCAACATTCCACCAATGGTGGAGGGAAATCGTAAAAATGCGATGGTTCCAAGCAAATATTAAAAAGCCAGCAGTAGGAATTATTTGTGAGATGCGATGTCCGATGGCAATTAGGAATGAAATAAAACTCTCTTTCCAGGGATATTTTTGTTTTTTCCATCCCACAATTAAAATTATTTCTATTAAAATCAGAATTAAGAAGAAAGGGAAAAATTTGAGAGATAAATTCGCATAATTCATATGTTTTCAATTTTAATTAGGTTTAAATTGGGTTTTTTGGGATGAAATAAAAGCAGTAGAGTGTCATCCTCAATATCTAATCTCTACTGCTGATATCACGGACAATTAATGTAAAAAATACTTAATAATAGGGTTACTATCTAATTTCCATAGGTACGATTGGTGGTCTGAGTTTTACCATTTGCACCAGTGCGGGTTGTAGTTTGCTGCCCATTACCATAGGTACGATTGATAGTCTGAGTTTTACCATTTGCACCAGTGCGGGTTGTAGTTTGCTGCCCATTACCATAGATACGATTGGTAGTCTGAGTTTTACCATTTGTACCAGTGCGGGTTGTGGTTTGCTGCCCATTTCCATAGGTACGATTGGTGGTCTGAGTTTGACCATTTGGACCAGTGCGGGTTGTGGTTTGTCCAGCTAAAACCGATGGTGTAAATGCAGTTAAAGCTAACCCAATTAAAGAAAGACTAAGAAGAGATTTCATGATTTTTTCCGTTGATTTAATTGTTGAAAAAAAATATTTAATTGATTCTTGAAGTTCTCAAATTACTTGCGTGGATTTGTAAAACTGCGAGAACCGGAAGGTGTAGTAACTGCTGTCGTACCATTTCCAGTGGTTGTACTGTAGGTATTACCGTTTACAGTTGTGGTATTTTGACCGTTATATCCAGAGGTTTGGTTATAACTAGCACTACCATTGGTGGTTCCGGTATACGTGTCACCATTCTTAGTCGTTGCTGTTCCGCTACCGTTATAGCTACCGCTTCCTTGACCGTTGGTTTTGAATCTAAATTGTCCGCTAGCACTACCACCGTCAACACCCATAACTGTCCCGTTTCCAGAACCAACGAAACCACCTTGGGGATTTGGGACTACAGCACCAGTTCCACTAGCAGTGCTACCTCTGCGACCTGTAACTTGTCCGGCAGAAGCGGGTAAGCTAGTTGTGATGAGAACTAATCCCAGGAAGGAAATACTGAGTAAAGATTTCATGATTGTTACCTTTGTTAAATTTACTAGTACAACACGGCGTAAATAAAGCAACCATTTCATATTTATAAAAAGCTTATAAAATAAGCATTTGCGCCTTCTGCCATCTGCCCTCTTACTTCTGCCTTCATGTACTAGTTGATTTTTTTGTTCAATTGCGAGTGAATTAATTGCCTTGCTGTTGAAGCGACCACAAATTTTGCATTACCTGCCGTTTTTGTTGCGAGGTTAATGTTTTATTAATTTGAGTTTTTTTCGCTTGCAAAATCCCACGTATTTGCTTTTGTTGTTGGGTAGAAGGATTTACAGATAATACGGCAACCCTTACCCCTTTACCTGCTGCTAATGCTGCTTGGAATTGTGTTTTCTGTTCTTCCGTGAGAAGATTGGTAACTTCTGGGAGGGTTTGCTCACTTAACTTTTCTAGTTGGGTTTGCTGTTCTTGAGTTAGTGAAACTCCCGATAGAGCAGGAAACATCTGGGTTAGAGGTGTGGTTTGGGCTTGAACAACTGTTGTTGTGGTCAATACCATTGCACTTGTCAACATTGAAACTAGCTTACTTTTCATCTTGCCTTTCCTTGGCTGTTTCGATGTTCACATCCTAAGCTCTACAAGACTTCCAACACATGAGGCTGAAGTCCTGAATTTGATAGGGACTAAAGTCCCTGTTTAGCTAATGACCGATTTCCCTGGTATCTTGGCTTCATAAAAGTTATATTGATTTGTTGTAGAACAATTATTGAATCTGTTGCATGATTCTCCTACTTCAAAACCGAAAATATCCTCTACGGTTTTTGCTTTATTTTGAGTGGTTTTTGCTGGGTATTATAATTTGTAGTGAAGTTTTATCTTCTTGGTTTAGCTTGGCATCGCGTTTACCGAGAATGCCGTTAATAAATTTATTTTGTTTGCTTATATTTGGAATTATCGGCTTAAAATTACCATCGAAAAATAGACAGAATAAAATTATCTATACTGGTTTTGAATTTATTTTAATCATCCTGGCTTCAATGGTAGGAGGAATTTTAGTTGTTCCCCTACTTTATCTAGTTTTGATAGCTCGTAATTGTTTGATATTTGAGGGTGTTACTCGCTCAATAGTTAGTAGCTTGGCGATGATTTTTGCTTTAGTAACCCAATTATATCGAGCCAAATATATTAATATGTTTCAACCTCTGGCAATTAATCAACAACTAGGATTGGTATTATTAGTTTCTGTATTAATCTTAGCAATTAGCACAGTTTTTATGCAGATGGCAGTTAATGCGATAGTTCAAGAATTTGAAAGTCGGCAAAAACTAGCTGTTGCCAATGCTCAATTACGAGAATATGCTTTGAGAATTGAAGAATTAGCCACAATTCAGGAACGTAATCGCATTGCTCGTGATATTCATGATTCAGTTGGTCATGCTTTAACGGTTTCCAATTTACATTTAGAAGCTGCCTTAAAACTATGGAAAACTGACCCAGAAGAAGCAACAGAATTTCTCATGGAAGCTAAACAATTGGGTTCCAATGCCCTGAAGGAAGTACGTCAATCGATTGCAACATTGCGATTTGACCCACTTGTTGGATTATCCCTCTCAGAAGCGATCGCAAATTTGGTGGAGGAGTTTAAACGTTCGAGCGGGATTTTAACTATTCTAGAAATCAATCTACAATCCACAGTCAAAAATGAAATTAAAGTTGCTATTTATCGAATTATTCAGGAGTCTTTAACAAATATTTGCAAGCACGCATTAGCGACGGAAGTAACAATTAGTATTCAAACAACAACGGATATAAGATTAATGATTCAAGATAATGGTAAAGGTTTTAAAATCAATCAAAATACAACAGGTTTTGGTTTACAAAGTATGTGCGATCGCGCTCTTGCTGTTGGGGGTAATCTCAATATTGAAACTACACCAAATGGCGGATGTAAAATTATTGTCACCGTTCCTGTAAATTAAAATATGCAATGTATTCAATAATATTCGGAAAAGACGCTATGTCTCACATCTCCACAAAACAAATCTAAAATCTAAAATCCAAAATCAATATGATTCGTTTATTACTAGTTGACGATGAAAGCTTAATTCGTCGTGGACTTAAAGCATTACTCAAATTAGAAGCAGATTTAGAAATAGTCGGAGAAGGAGAAAATGGAATTGATGCGATCGCAAAAGTTGAATCACTACAACCAGATGTTGTTTTGATGGATATCCGAATGCCAATTATGGATGGTGTTGCTGCTACTCGCCAAATTTGTCAGCAATTTAGCACAAAAGTTCTTATTCTTACCACCTTTGCTGACGAAGATTATGTCGCTCAAGCATTACGTTATGGTGCTGCGGGATACCTGCTCAAAGATACCCCTTCGGAAGAACTTGCCCAAGCTATTCGTATGGTACACAAAGGATACACCCAACTGGGACCAGGAATAGGGAAAGTGATGGAGCAAATTCCCGCTATTTCCAAGTCCATACCTCCTGGTTGGGATGAATTGACACCTAGAGAACTCGATATTTTGAAATTAATTGCCAAGGGAGCTAGCAATCGTGAAATTGCCGAAACTCTATATATTGCTGAAAAAACCGTTAAAAATAATGTTACCCGAATTTTGAGTCGGCTAAATTTACGCGATCGCACTCAAGCTGCAATTATTGCCAGTTCGTTGTTGAGTGTAACGGACACGCGGAGGGAGCGTAGAGACCATCAAATTTAGGGGCGTGAGTCCATAAATAATTAAAAAGACGTTGCATTGCAACGTCTCTACATTATTCTTTATTACCTATTTCTTCGTTACAAAATTAGCAAAACTCAATTCATTCACGCGATTCCAGTTATAAAGCTGTTCTCGAAATTTTTGCCATTGTTCGTAAACTTTCTTAAAGGTTGCATCTTTACTAGCACTTTCTTCTAATTCTTCAATGCTGGCTTTTTGTGCTGCTTGTAAGATATCGTCACTGTAGGCAACTAATTTAGTACCGCTCTTGGTTAACTCGGTTAATGCTTGCCCATTCAAAGCTTCATATCTGGCTAACATATCCATATTCGCTTCATAAGCGGCAGTTTGGAAGATTTGTTTGTATTCTTCTGGTAATTTTTCCCAAGCGTTGCGGTTAACTAATACGTCTAAACTGGAACCAGGTTCCCACCAACCAGGATAATAATAGAATTGTGCGGCTTTGTTTAAACCTAGTTTCTCATCATCGTAAGGTCCAATCCATTCTGCTGCATCAATTGCACCCCTTTCTAAGGCTAAATAAATTTCTCCTCCGGGTAATACTTGGACGTTAACCCCCAAACGAGACATTACTTTTCCACCCAATCCGGGAATCCGCATTTTTAATCCTTTCAAATCACCAAGGGATTTAATCTCCCGCTTGAACCATCCTCCCATCTGGGTGCCACTATTACCCGCAGGAAAATAAATAATATTAAAATTATCATAAATTTCTTGTATTGCTTTTTGTCCTTCACCGTGGTATAACCAGGAGTTTTGTTGCTGGGCAGTTAAACCGAAGGGTATAGAAGTTGCAAAGGCTAAAGCAGGGTTTTTACCGATGTAAAAGTAGCTTGCTGTATGTCCGCATTGTACTGAACCTGTTTGTACAGCATCAAGCACTTCCGTTGCACCTGCTAATTCTCCAGCGGTAGAAGGAGTAATGAGAAAACGTCCGTCGGTCATTTCCTTGACACGCTTGGCAATTGTCTCCGGACCGCTGTAAATTATTAAAGACTCAGGCCAGCTAGTTGCCATTCTCCAGCGGACATTAGGTAAACTCTTCCCTACCGCAGGTCCCTGATTACTACTACAGGAAACAATAGTCGCAGCAGTTGCGGTTGCGATCGCGGTTTTTTTGATGATTTCTCGACGCTTCATATGATTTGTTGTAAAAAAAGCATTCCCAAAGTTGCTGTTGCATTTTAGAACAGTTTTATGGTGAAAATAAGCAATTTTTACACTTAACATTGCTAAGTTTACGTGAATTACTCCTATCCCCTCAAAAATTACCTATTTTTCTTTATCTCCTATGCCATTTCGTACCTTCGCGACTATCAATTAAGGTAATACCTTGGGCTTGCAATTCATCGCGGATGCGGTCAGATTTGGCGAAATTCTTGGCAATTCTAGCTTCTTGTCTTTGTTGAATTTTTTCTTCTATTTGCTCATCGTTCAAACCATCACTTGTAGGCTTTTTCGATTCTATTTGAGCTTCTAATCCCAAAACATCAGCTAATGTAACTAAAGTTTGCCACATCTTCTGTAATTCTGCGGATGCAGTTTCAGCTTTACCTTGATGTACCAAGATATTCCCTTCCTTAGCAAGTTCTTTCGCCAATTCAAACAATACCGTTAAACCGCTAGAAAAATTAAAGTCATTATTTACAGCTTCTCGAAAACGCTCGACATAAGAATTTTGGATTTTAGATTTTGGATTTTGGATTGAGTTCTTATCAATGCCCCAATTTAACTTTTCCCCATACTTGTCACCAAAAATTAACCCTTCTTTAAGAGTATGCCAACCATTGGTAGCCGCTTGTATAGCTTCGTCGGTAAAGTCAATTGGTTTGCGGTACTGTGCTGTAAGTACAAATAATCTTACTGCCATAGGCTCAACACCGCGATCAAGTAATTCACGAATAGTGATAAAATTACCCAAGGATTTCGACATTTTCTCGCCCTCTACTTTTACCATGCCATTGTGCAGCCAGTAATTAGCTAAAGGTTTACCCGTGACGGCTTCCGATTGAGCGATTTCGTTTTCATGGTGGGGAAAAATTAAATCGGCTCCACCTGCATGAATATCAATGGTTTCTCCCAGACGTTCCCTAACCATTGCAGAACATTCGATGTGCCATCCTGGACGACCTTTTCCCCAAGGTGAATCCCAAGCGGGTTCTTCGGGCTTTGCGGCTTTCCACAAAGCAAAATCAAAGGGATATCTTTTCTTTTGATATTCTGAATCTTCTACATTTACCCTTTCACTTGCACCGGCTTGCATATCTTCTAATTTACGCCCCGAAAGCTTGCCGTATTGCTCAAATTTCTGTACTGCGTAATAAACATCACCGTTCGATGGGTAAGCGTAACTTTTATTTTCCAACTCGTGAATTAACCGCTTAATTCCATCCATCGTTTGAGTAGCGCGGGGATATTCGTCAGCTTCTTTGACATTTAACCGTGCCATATCCTCAAAATACGCCTGGATATAGCGTTCGGCTACAGCTTCCATAGATGAGTGTTCTACTCTGGCTCGGTTCAAAATTTTATCATCAACGTCGGTGAAATTCTGGACGTAACGCACTTGATAACCGCTAAATTGTAAATAGCGTCGTACTACATCCCAAACAATACAAGCTCTAGCATGACCCAAATGGCAGTAATCATAAACCGTTACGCCACAGTAATACATTTTAACTTTTTGCGGTTCTACGGTTGTAAAGGCTTCTAGGCGACGAGTAAGGCTGTTGTAAACTGTTAGGGTCATAACTAAAAAAATTTTAGATTTTGGATTTTAGATTTTGGATTAGATTATAAATGGTTTCAATTTCTCAGATGTGAGTTACGCAATAATTAGTAGGACTTAGCAAAAAAGGCATATTCTGCTCGTAGGGTACTGTGACACTATGCTTGATTTTTAACGTAATAATAAGGTTGGCGTGTCACGCACCAACCGGGGTTTTGTGACAATTGCGTAAGTCCTGTTCTTTTCTATTTCATTTACCGTTCTCGCCATGCAATCATCAATAAGTTCAGAATCTCAAGCAATGGAAGCACCGAAACAAGGATTACCAGTCACAATTATTACTGGATTTCTTGGTAGCGGTAAGACGACTTTACTCAATCATATCTTGAGTAACCAGCAGGGTTTGAAAACCGCTGTTTTGGTCAATGAATTTGGCGAAATTGGTATCGATAATGAGCTGGTAGTCTCCACCGACGAGAACATGGTGGAATTAAATAACGGCTGTATTTGCTGCACCATCAACAGCGATTTGGTAGATGCCGTTTACAAAGTCATGGAACGCCAAGATAATATAGATTATCTAGTCGTAGAAACAACCGGCTTAGCAGATCCCTTACCCGTTGCATTGACTTTTTTGGGAACCGAATTACGAGATTTGACTCGGTTGGATTCCATCGTCACTTTAGTAGACGCAGCAAATTACAGTTTAGATTTATTCAACTCCGATGCTGCTTTTAGCCAAATCGCCTACGGTGATGTAATTGTTCTTAACAAAACCGATTTGGTCAGTGAAGCCGATTTGGATGCTTTAGAAGTAAAAATTCGGGATATCAAAGAAGGAGCCAGAATTCTCCGTACCACAAAATCCCAAGTACCTTTACCTTTGATTCTCAGTGTCGGTTTATTCGAGACAGATAAGTATTTTGACGCAGCTGTTGAAAATAAACACGAACATCACGACCACCACGACCACCACGATCATTCAGAATGCGGTCATGACCATCACGAACATGACCACGAACACCATCACCACGACCACGATCATCATTCCCACCATTTAGAAAATGATGGCTTTATCTCAGTATCATTCCAGAGCGACAAACCGCTTTCTATCCGTAAATTCCAGTATTTTCTAGATAACCAGTTACCCGAAAACATTTTCCGGGCTAAGGGAATATTATGGTTTGATGAAAGCCCCAAAAGACATATTTTCCACCTTTGCGGTAAACGCTTTACCCTTGATGATGATCAGTGGAAAGGTGAACCGAAAAATCAATTGGTATTAATTGGTCAAAATTTGGACAAGGAAGAGTTATTGAAGCAGATAGAAAACTGTGTGTGTATTCCTTCTGCTACCAAAGGTAAAGGATTTGGGAAATAACAAATTCTAGAGACGTGATATATCACGTCTTCTAAGAAACTTCAAGTATGGCGAGCTTTTCAGCCTCTTCTAAACAACCTAAAGTTTTTTTCATTTTTGTTGGGGGGGGAAGTCCCCCCATGACCAGCTCTACAGGATTTTGCCAATTAATCAAATCTAGCCCTGTATTTTCCTAATCACCCAAGTTGCGAATTATTGCGGTAACCGATAACTGATAACTGATAACTGATAACTGATAACTTTGGGAAAAAGTTACAGAAGCTATAGAACTGCTAGATTGTTCTGATATAATAAGTAAAACTGATAAATAAATATGACATGTAATACTTGACAATAAGCAAAATCAAGGGAATTAAACAAAAAATTAATGATTATAAATTTTCCTTTCAGCTTATTCAATAAGTAAAAATGGAATTCCTCTGAATAAAAGGAATTCCACTACGTAATTAGTGACTCATTGATTGAAGTCTTTACAAGTTGATATTTAATAATCAGTAGCCAATATTAGCTATTGATAATTAAAAATTGACTAGACAACAGCCATCGGACGGCTACCGGCAGAGTGACGGTCTATTACTTGGTCAATTAAGCCATACTCTTGGGCTTCATGAGGCGACATGAAGAAGTCTCTTTCGGTATCTTCACTAATGCGTTCAATGGGTTGACCTGTGTGTTCGGCTAAAAATTCATTTAGCTTCTGCTTGTGGTAGAGAATTTCGCGGGCTTGAATTTCGATATCAGTTGCTTGTCCTTGTGCGCCACCTAAAGGTTGGTGAATCATAATTCGAGAATGAGGCAAACTCATCCGCTTACCTTTAGTACCAGCAGTAAGTAAGAAAGCGCCCATACTAGCTGCTAGTCCGGTGCAGATAGTAGAAATATCGGGACGGATATGTTTCATGGTATCAAAAATACCCATACCCGCAGTTACTGAACCACCAGGAGAATTGATATACATATATATGTCTTTCTCCGCGTCTTCAGCATCCAACAGCAACAACTGAGCAACAATTAAATTAGCTACATTGCTGTCAATTGGTTGTCCTAAGAAGATGATACGGTCGCGCAGTAACCGTGAGTAGATATCAAAGGCGCGTTCGCCGCGACCAGATTGTTCAATAACGATAGGAATCATGCAGCTTAGTTACAGTTAATTTACATACATTTTATCGATTACTAGGCTAATTGTTGTGGCTCTTGAGTAGAAGACAAAAATTTTGATCCTGTAATCAAGTAATTATATCTAGAAAAAATGTAGCTAAAACCACAATTTACATATTGGTACCATCAGCTATCCGGATTAAATAATCATTACAGGTAAAACAATAATACGAGAGAGATATTAGTTAATAACTTGAAGTCAAAATGCCATTTATCTACTGGAATAGGAAATAGTCATGTTAAAAAGATTAGTACAAGCCACAATCATAACTTTGTTACTCAATTTCATCTTCGGTTTAAGCTCAAATAGCAATGGAGCGATTACTTCACAAGCTAAACCTCCCTTAGACACACAATCTAAACCAATTTCCAGTATACTTGTTCGTGCTATCAAATAAATTATAAATGATTTGTATCGAAAACTCACGATCGCAACAAAAGTATTTGATTATCACATAGTAACTATTAGTGTTTGACGTAATTAAATATTCATAATCAGAAGTAAAACTTTGTAAATAACGTTCGTTTTTTACTTGATGGCGATCGGCTCCCGCCTTGCCCTTCGGAATCGCATTGGTATATATTTGCGATCAAATACAATCAGCTGATGGATAAATATAATAAATTACTGTAAAAACCCGACGAATCACTCCTGGAAAATATTGATTGTCGTATTAATTTTCATAATTTACCAGCAGGTTTGACAGATGAATTAAACGATAAACTGAGCTTAAAAGGCTCTTCATATTTTTAAACTCATGACTAATCGTCTCGCTTTTGCTCAAAGTCTTTACCTCCGCAAACACGCGGAAAACCCGATTGATTGGTGGAGTTGGTGTGATGAAGCAATATCTACAGCGAAGTCGCAAAATAAACCCATATTTCTTTCTATTGGTTATTCAAGCTGTCACTGGTGTACCGTAATGGAGGGAGAAGCTTTTTCCGATTTGGAAATCGCTGAATATATGAATGCTAATTTTCTGCCGATTAAAGTCGATCGCGAAGAAAGACCGGATATTGATAGCATTTATATGCAGGCTTTACAAATGATGAGCGGTCAAGGTGGTTGGCCTTTAAACGTTTTTCTTGCTCCTGATGACTTAGTTCCATTTTATGCGGGTACCTATTTCCCTGTAGAAGAACGTTACGGTCGTCCCGGATTTTTACAAGTATTACAAGCAATTCGCCATTATTACGATACCGAAAAACAAGATTTACAACAACGTAAAGCAGTTATTTTAGAATCGCTGCTCACCTCTGCGGTATTGCAAACCGAAACTGTAGCAGAAACACAAGATAATCAACTACTACAAAAAGCTTGGGAAACTTGTACCAAAATCATCACTCCCAATCCCCAGGGTAATAGTTTTCCGATGATCCCTTATGCACAGATGGCATTACAAGCAACCAGATTTGATTTTACATCGAGATATGACAGCAAACAAATTTGTAGCCAACGGGGATTAGACTTAGCCCTCGGTGGGATTTTTGACCATGTTGCTGGTGGTTTTCATCGTTATACAGTTGATCCAACTTGGACTGTACCACATTTCGAGAAGATGCTCTATGATAACGGTCAGATAGTCGAATATTTGGCTAACTTGTGGAGTGCAGGAATTAAAGAACCAAGTTTTCAAAGGGCGATCGCCAAAACTGTAGAATGGCTGCAACGAGAAATGACGGCACCCCAAGGTTATTTCTATGCTGCTCAAGATGCTGATAGTTTTATTACCCAAGAAGATTTGGAACCTGAAGAAGGGGCATTTTATGTTTGGAGTTATAGTGAATTAGAACAGCTACTAACTTCACAAGAATTAACCGAACTACAACAAAATTTTACAGTTACACCAAACGGTAATTTTGAAGGTCAAAATGTTTTACAAAGACGTAACTCGGAGCAATTAAACTCCAATGTCGAAGCTATCTTAGAAAAATTATTTGTTGCTCGTTATGGTAAAAACAGCAGCGAATTACAAACTTTTCCTCCAGCTAGCAATAACGAACAAGCAAAATCCCATAATTGGCAAGGTCGTATTCCAGCAGTTACAGATACTAAAATGATTGTCGCTTGGAATAGCTTAATGATTTCCGGTTTAGCGAGAGCTTATGCAGTGTTCTCAGAACCACAATACCTAGAAATGGCAACTCAAGCAACCAAGTTTATTTTAGATCATCAATTTGTTGACGGAAGATTTCATCGGCTCAATTACCAAGGAGAACCGAGCATCTTAGCTCAATCTGAGGATTATGCTTTATTTATCAAAGCTTTGCTCGATTTACATCAAGCTTCTTTAAAAACCCAAAACCAATCTTCCTTGTGGTTAGAAAAAGCAATTTCCCTACAAGATGAATTCAACGAATATCTATGGAGCGTCGAACTATATGGTTACTTTAATACCGCCATTGATGCCAGTCAAGAATTGATTATCCGAGAGCGCAGCTATATAGATAATGCCACACCTGCAGCTAACGGAATCGCGTTATCCAATTTGGTACGACTGACTTTAGTTACAGACAATCTTCACTATTTGGATTTAGCAGAACAAGGTTTAATTGCTTTTCGCAACATGATGAACAGCACACCTCAAGCTTGTCCGACTTTGTTTGTCGCTTTAGATTGGTATAGAAACTGTACTTTAATTCGTACTATAAAAGAGCGAATCAACTCCTTAATATCTAAATTTTTACCAGTTGCCGCCTTTGTAGAAGTATCCGATTTACCACAAAATAGCATCGGTTTAGTTTGTCAAGGATTAAAATGTCTCGCACCCGCACAAAGTGAAGAACAATTATTGCAGCAAGTAGTTTCTAGTTATAGGAGAGGAAAGTAGTTCGGGATGGGGAGACAAGGGGACAAGGGGACAAGGGGATGGGGGGATGGGGAGATGGGGAGGAAGGTTTAAACTTAAAGGTCAACTATCCACCATCAACCAACAACTATCTACCATCAACTATCCACTTCTTTGACATCCGTCCCCCCAAAACTATAATCTAATTTAATAATTACTCCCTACTCCGTACTCCCTACTCCCTACTCCCTAATATGAAACATACGCTTTCGGTACTTGTAGAAGATGAAGCGGGAGTTCTCTCGCGAATTTCTAGTTTATTTGCTCGTCGGGGCTTTAATATTGAAAGTCTTGCGGTAGGTCCTGCGGAGCAATCGGGAATTTCTAGAATTACTATGGTTGTACCCGGTGATGACCATATCATTGAACAACTTACCAAGCAATTATACAAGTTGATTAATGTTCTTAAGGTTCAGGATATCACTGAAATCCCTTGTGTGGAACGAGAGTTAATGTTAATCAAGGTGAATGCTACTAGCAGCAATCGTTCGGAAATTGTTGAATTAGCTCAGATTTTTCGCGCACGAGTAGTGGATGTCGCAGAAGATTCCCTAACTGTGGAAGTTGTGGGAGATCCAGGAAAAATAGTGGCGATCGTTCAGGTTTTACAAAAATTTGGGTTGCGCGAAATTGCCCGTACTGGAAGAATTGCCTTAACTCGCGAGTCTGGTGTAAATACAGAATGGCTCAAGTCTTTGCAAGCTAAGGTTTAGCTATGGGTAAAACAGGAGTAAGGGACTTCGAGTCCCTTATTCAGAAATTGTCACTCGATTTACCAAAGCATCAAATTAATGCCAAATTGGCATGACTTAATTCAGAAAAACTGTTAAATATTATATTGAGAGAAAAAACAGTTAGATAGGTTACAGCAAGTATTAATTTTTTGTCCATTTATACTTGTTCGACTATTAAAACTGTTTGCATAGACTATTAAGTGTGACTATTTATGACCACTGAATTATCTGCTAGTTAAAATTTTTATGGAAATTCCGATATTTTTTATAGCAGAATTAATGTATCTAGCACATTAAGTAAAAGGTTTTAGAGAATTAATTAAAGAGATTTTTGAGTTAGTATATACCATGATTTTCGAGTCAAATTTAATCGAATGATTGAATTTTAGGATTACTTTTGTCTGTAGATGATTGTTTGATAAGTTTATTTTAGTAGTCCGTGCAAATAATTAAGATTAATTGCATTAGTTATTAACGCCCTGATTGCTGTATTCAAGGGTATGTTTGTTGCAGATTTCCCAGGAGATATTCTTCGCGATGAATAGTTTATTCATGGTTTCTCATTGGCTAATTGATAAATCAACAAAAATTTTGTTGAGTAAATTGTTGAAGCTGAGAAACCGTCATTTATTGATTTTAGATGTAGTCTTTTTTGCCATCACGCCGCTTTTAGCATTGATATTGCGTTTAGATGGTGATTTAGCTCTTCAATGGTACATATCTGATTTAGTAACGGTAACATTACTGTTTTTGATCGTAAAAATTGGTGTACTTTATAGCTTTGGTTTTTATCGTCGTTATTGGCGTTATGCGAGTGTAGAAGAATTGACATATGTAGCCATGTTAATAGTGGCTGCGGTGGTAATCCAGACTTTGTTATTTGATATTGTAAATTTTACTTTACCGTGGGCAGTAGATAGACTACCGCGATCGCTACCATTTATCGATGGATTACTATCAATAATTTTTATTGGTGCCTTGCGTTTTAGCGTTAGAGTTGTTGAGAGAGTCAGACATTCGCGTACAAACTTTACACCAGGTTTTCATCAAAAGGAACGAGTACTGATAGTTGGTGCGGGAAGTGCAGGAGTAAGTTTGGTGCAGGAAATGCAGAAGAGCTTAGAGTTTTGTCCTGTGGCATTTATCGACGACGATAGAAGCAAATTAAACGCCCGGATTCGGGGAATTTATGTAGTTGGCGATCGCCATGCAATCCCTGATGTATTGCAGCCGTTGAGGGTGGACAAAGTAATTATTGCCATACCATCAGTTGCGGGAGAAGTGATTCGAGAAATCGTCAATATTTGTAAATCAGCGGGAGTCCCAACCTGTACCTTACCGGGAATACATGAAATTCTCAATGGTAAAGTGCGGTTGGACAGTATTCGAGATGTGAGGATTGAGGATCTACTTAGACGGGAGCCGGTGCAGACAGAGATTGAAAAAGTTGCCCAATTTCTCAAAGGTAAAAGGGTATTGATTACAGGTGCTGGTGGCTCCATTGGTAGCGAACTGTGCCGTCAAATTTGCTTGTGTCACCCGAAAGAAATCATGTTGGTAGGACATGGGGAAAATTCAGTTTTCAATATTCAGCAAGAGTTAAATCAACTAGTACAAGAGTTAAAAAACTATAGTAGAACCCAAGAACACGCGACTGTAGTTTTAGGATTTATTGCCGATATTCGCTTTAAGGATAGACTCAGACACGCTTTTGATAAATTTCAGCCAGACGTGATTTTCCATGCTGCGGCACACAAACACGTTCCCTTGATGGAATTGAATTCACCCGAAGCAATCAGCAACAACGTAATTGGCACTAAAAACTTACTCGATGAAGCATTGCGATGCAACGTCAAGCATTTCGTGATGATTTCCACCGATAAAGCGGTGAATCCCACCAACGTCATGGGTGCGAGTAAGAGAATCGCGGAAATGTTAGTGTTACAAGCGGCTAAAGAAAGCGGTAACTCTTATTTAGCAGTGAGATTTGGTAACGTTTTAGGTAGTCGTGGCAGTGTTGTGCCCACATTTAAAAAACAAATTGCCGCAGGTGGTCCAGTAACAGTGACTCATCCAGATATCTGTCGTTACTTTATGACTATTCCCGAAGCAGTGCAATTAGTTTTACAAGCAGCAGTTTTGGGTAGAGGTGGTGAAGTACTGATGCTCAACATGGGAGAACCTGTAAAAATTGTTGATTTAGCCTCAGAATTAATTCGGCTTTCAGGTTACAAAGTAAATCAAGATATAGATATAGTTTTTACAGGCTTAAGACCAGGAGAGAAACTATTTGAAGAGTTGTTTATCGAAGGAGAAATTTACGACCCGACCGAGCATGAAAAGCTATTTATGGTGAAGAATTCGAGCCGGATTATACCTAATAATTTAAAGATTTCAGTAGAAGCACTCCGGCAGGCAGCAGACAAAAATGATACGAATACAATCATGTATTTGTTAGAGCAATTAGTGCCGGGTTATAAGCCGAAGTATTTAGAAAATCGGGAGCAGAAGTATAGCTTAACGAATGGTAATTCTGTGACAAACAACACGAATGAAGCTACTCAAAGAAAAGTAGAGCCAAAAAGTGCCTAAATATTTTCGATTCAGAAAAAAACACTCCTTAGTGTGATATGAATATGTTTGTAAAACTTAATGTTTACAAGATGTTTTTTAGAATATTAAGGGTATGATTAGAAACTTGAAAAACTGCGTCAAAATTTTATCTCTAATTGCGATTAGTGGTATAGCATATGGATGTCGTATCATGCCTTTAAATGCTTCGACAGTAAACACGAATTATAGTGAAAGTTTCGAGAATTTTGCTAATCCAGAACGAGGATTTTATCTGAATTACGGTCCAGATGTAAGTAGTCCAATTTCTTCGAGCAAACTAGAAGAAGCTAAAAATCAAAATATAAGTATGATTCGTCGGATTTATTTAATCTCGAATTACAGAGATAATCCGTTATCTGAATCATTATTAAATTTGGTATCGAATGACTTGCAAAGAGCTAGAGAAGCAGGAGTAAAACTGATAATTAGATTTGCATATAACTGGGAATTAGGAGGAGAAGATGCTTCCAAAGATAGAATTCTTTCTCATATGGAACAGCTACAACCAGTATTGCAACAAAATTATGATGCAATTGCATATGTACACGCGGGTTTTATTGGTAGTTGGGGAGAATGGAATCGTTCTACAAACGGTTTGCTCAATACCCCAGATATGAGGGATATCTTGTTTCAATTTTTGTCTGTAGTTCCTTCTCAAAGAATGGTAGCTTTACGTTATCCATATCATAAAAACAGAATCTATGACAATGATAATCCTTTAACTTCCTCCGAAGCATTTAATAGTAGTAATAGAGCTAGAACAGGTTCGCTTAATGATTGTTTTCTAGCTGGTAAAGACGATGGAGGAACTTATTTAATTGAAGATGATATTGAGCAACAAAAAGATTTTCTCAACCAAGAAAATTTGTATGTGGTACAGGGAGGAGAAACCTGTAACTCAGATAGTAGAGCGCAACCATATATAGGCTGCGATAATGCTTTGAACGAGTTAGCTAGAATGCGCTGGAGTAGTTTAAACTCAGAGTTTGATAAGGGTGTATTAGATACTTGGAAAAATCAAGGCTGTTTTGGAGAAATTGAACGTCGTTTGGGCTATCGATTCAACCTTGTGAATTCAGAAATTACTAATAATGTAAAACCGGGTGGTAGGTTTTTTGCTCAGCTAAACATCGAAAATGTTGGATGGGCTAGTGCCTACAATCCCCGTTTGTTAGAAATAGTTTTACGGAGTAGAGATACAAATCAAGAATACTACTTGCGGGTAAATGAACAAGATCCCCGGAGATGGGTACCCGGTGAAACTACAACCGTAAATATTGAAGGTGGTTTACCAGCAAATATACCATCAGGGGAATATGACATATTCCTTAATCTCCCCGATCCCGATTCGAGATTATATAATCGTCCGGAATATTCAATCAGGTTAGCAAATACAGATGTTTGGGAAGAGTCTACAGGATATAACTCCTTATTGAGGAGCATTATTGTAGATGCAAACCTAGGAGGAGAAGAATATTCAGGTAGTAATCAATTTGTGTCACGTTAGCGGTGAGAAGCTGAAACGAAAATGAAAATTTTGCGATTGCAGAGCTTATTTATTATTTGGAAAAAACTCACGAGCGGTTCCACCAATCGCAAAATTTTCGGTGCAGCGATGATTGTGGGAATGGGAACGCTATTCGTCAAAGTAGCCGCAATGTTCAAAGAATTGGTGGTTGCTTGGAAGTTTGGGACTGGAGATGCATTGGATGCATTTTTAATCGCGTTACTCGTTCCCTCCTTTATTATTAATGTTATAGCTGGTTCATTAAAAGCTGCTTTGATTCCTACTTATATGCAAGTGCGGGAAAAACAAGGGAAAAAAGCTGCTCAAAAACTTTTTTCTGGAGTCACTCTTGCAAGTATAGCTCTACTGACAATTACAACAGCATTAATTTTGTTTCTGACACCGTTGTATTTACCATTAATTGCAGGGGGTTTTAACAAAGAAAAATTAGACCTGGCTTTTTGGTTAACTTGTGCGATTTCACCTTTAATTTTGTTAAGCGGAATTCAAATTATTTGGGGTGGTGTGTTAAATGCAGGAGAGCGTTTTGCTTTAGTGGCAATTAGCCCAATTCTTACTCCTGTAATTACCATCATATTTCTTTTAACATCCGCAACATGGGATAGCTTTTCCTTAGCAGCAGGATTAATTTGTGGTGGAATTGCAGAAATGACAATACTTGGAGTTGCTTTAAAGCGACAAGGAATATCAATATTTCCTAAATGGTATGGTTTGAATCCAGAATTTATTCAAGTTGCAACTCAATATGCACCAACAGTTGCAGCATCATTTTTGATGTGTAGTGCCATAATTATAGACCAATCAATGGCAGCAATGTTAGCTCCTGGTAGTGTTGCAGCACTCAGTTACGGCAATAGAATAGTTTCATTACCTATACTTTTGATAACTACAGGATTGAATGCTGCTGTAGTTCCTTACTTTTCTAAAATGATTGCGACTAAAGATTGGACGGGTGTGAATCATACGCTCAAACGTTATCTAAAACTGATATTATTAACAACCATACCTTTAACGGCAGTTGTCATAGTTTTTTCGGAATTAATAGTTAGTTTTTTGTTTCAAAGAGGTTCATTTACAGCTAGCGATACCCAACTAGTAGCTAGTATTCAAAACTTTTATGCATTACAAATACCATTTTATGTCTCGGCTTTATTCGTAGTTGATATTATTGTATCGCTGAGAAAAAACTATATTTTGATGTGGGGTTCGGGATTAAATCTAATTGCTAATATTGCCGGTAATTTTATATTTATGCATTTTTTAGGAGTCAAAGGAATTGCTCTATCTACTAGTTTGGTGTATCTAATCTCTTTTGTCTTTTTACTATTATTTGCATTGAAATTTTTAAAAAATATTGAGAAAACAACTAATTAATTGATAATCAAGAATATGAAAATTACATTTGTGATATCATCCCTTTCATCGGGTGGAGCAGAAAGAGTTCTAGTATTACTAGCACAAGCTTTTTTAAAAAAAGCATATCAAATTACCGTAATTACTTTATCTACAAGAGATGATGATTTTTATGCATTACCAGCAGGTGCTACTCGTTTAGCTTTAGGAATTTTAGGAAATTCGGTAAATCCTTTGAGTGCTGTAGTTAATAATCTGAATCGCTTATCAAAATTAAGAACAGCAATTAGCTCTAGTAAGCCCGATGTAGTGATTTCATTTGCGACAGAAACAAATATATTAACTATACTTTCTCTGCTGCAAACAGGAATACCTGTAATCGCTACAGAACATTGCGACCCTAACTTAATATCTTATGGCAAGATATGGGATAAATTACGGCGTTTTAGTTATCCTTATGCAACGAAAATTGTCAGTGTTAGTCAAGGTGTTGATAATGGTTTTGATTGGTTGTCAACAACTAAAAGAACAATCATTTATAATCCCTTCTTAAAAATAGAAAATAATCATCATCAAATAGAGTTACCAATAGGTGCAGACTCTGAGAAAAAATGGATTATTAGTATGGGTCGGTTAACTTATCAAAAAGGCTTTGATATTTTATTATCTGCTTTTGGTCAAGTTGCTCATATTTATCCTAATTGGCAATTAATCATATTAGGAAAAGGTGAACAACGTCCGGAATTAGAAAAACTTGTAGAACATTTAAATTTAACCGACCGAGTTATTTTACCAGGAGTGATCAAAAATCCATTTCCCATCTTAAAAAAAGCAGATTTATTTGTGATGGCTTCTCGCTTTGAAGGTTTCCCCATGTCTCATGGAGAAGCAATGGCTTGTGGTTGTCCGATTATTGCAACAGATTGTCCGAGCGGTCCTAGAGAGATTATTCGTCATGATATAGACGGTATATTAGTTCCAACTGAAGACGTATCCGCTTTAGCTCAAGCAATGGATAAACTGATGTCTGATGAAAAACAACGCATACGTTTAGCTAATCGTGCTACGGAAGTTACCGAAAGGTTTAGCTTAGAAAATGTCATGGATAACTGGGAAAACTTATTTGCAGAAATTCTCGCTCAAAACGAATCCAAATTAGTTAATAGTACTATATAAAATCAAGTCATGAACAAACAACCTATAGCTTTTTTTCTACCTAATTTATATGGTGGTGGTGCTGAAAGAATTGTCATCAATTTACTTGAAGGAATTTCCGCACCAGATATTTCTTTAGATTTGGTTTTAGCTGACGCAAAAGGACCACTATTAAAACAAGTACCAAATCATGTACGTTTAGTTAATTTTGCTTGCGGAAGAGTATTAAAAGCAATTCCAGCTTTATCACGTTACTTAAAAGAAAATAAACCATTAGCTTTGGTATCACACCTTGCTCATGCTAACGTAGCAGCTGTATTGGCTAAAGAATTAGCAGGTACCAATACCAAATTAATTTTAGTTGAACATAATACTTTAACATTTGCTGAAGCAACATTATGGCGGGGTCGATTTGTTCCGATGTTTATGAAGTGGCTTTATCCCCGTGCAGATATGGTTATCGGAGTCTCTGAAGGGGTGACTACAGATATTAAGTCTCAATTAGGATTGGTTCAAGAAAAAGTAAATACTATTTATAATCCGGTTGTGGATGATAAATTAATTTTAAAAGCAAAAGCTGCCTTGAATCATCCTTGGTTTGAAAAAGATAGTCCCCCAGTATTTCTAGCAGTGGGAAGATTAACAGAACAAAAAGATTTTTCAACACTGATAAAAGCTTTTTCATTACTGCGAAAACAAAGATTGGCTCGCTTAATCATTTTAGGTGAAGGAGAAGCTCGTGAAGAATTAGAGCAAATAATTGAAAGATTGGGAATTAGCGAAGATGTTTTATTACCTGGATTTACAGACAATCCTTACGCTTATATGTACAACGCTAGCGCATTCGTACTTTCGTCACGCTGGGAAGGGTTACCTACTGTTTTAATAGAAGCAATGGCTTGCGGTTGTCCTGTTGTTGCTACAGATTGTCCGAGCGGTCCTCAGGAAATTTTAGCCGCTGGTAAATACGGAGAATTAGTTGCTTGTGGTGATGTAGTAGCTTTATCTAAAGCTATGTCAAATGTACTTGATAATCCGATCAATTCGGAAATATTGAGACAACGTACCCAAGATTTTTCTTTTAATAAAGCTGTTTCTAGATATTTGGAATTAATCACTAAGTAAGCTCGTACAAAAAAAATAACACTATATAAAGAAATGTAAATCAATCTTAAACCCTTTTAACTTTTGCAAGAGAGCTTTGTCTCAATGATAATTTTCCGTGCTGACCTATTTAATTGATATGGTACTAGTTCACAAAAGAACTCAAAATAATTTACTAATGTACTATCAGTGCTTGTTAGCAGTAGTTGCTGTTTTGGTATTTTTCACAGAAGCAGATAACTACTTCTTTGACTCTGGTATTACTCCAGTTCCGAAAAATTTAGTGATACTAATGTGTTTGATTTCGACTCCATTGTTTATATCATTCAAATCAAATAATTTTCAATATTTACCAATGGGTGTGATTCTATGGTGCTGCTTATATTTAGGAATATCCGCAGCTTCTTTTCTTCATAACGTACCTACAGAACTAGTGACTCAAGAATTGGAAACACGAATATTAGCAGTTGTATTTATCTTATTAATGACACTAATTTTTTCTGGAGAACCTATAGTAAGAAATTGTGCGAGGTTCACTTTATTTATTGCCATTTTTCTGACTATTTTTAACAATTTTAGAGAATTAATTGACCCCATGGCATTCAATGGATTTAATATAACCGGAAGACCGGCTGGGTTTTATAAAGACCCAAATAAATCGGGTGCTGCATTAATCATGGGTTTGATTTTTACTATCGGATTATTACCAAAAAAATATAGATTAGCTTATTTTGTGATAGTTTTCATTGGTGCTTTTATTACTTTTTCTAGAGGTGCAATGCTTTGTTTAGTAATCTTACTGTTTCTTCTGATTGTTAAACGTTTAATACCTATTTCACAAGTATATTCTATTATCGGCTTCTTAATTATACTTTTATTAGCTGGTAATGTTGGAAATTATTTGCTAGACCAAGCAAGCGAATTAGGAATTTTAAATCATAGTATTGAAAAAAGAATAGTGGCAATTACAAACTTTGCTGATTCTGACGCACGTGAAGCTGATGATGGTAGTTCGCGTTCTGATGTTGCAAGCATTGCTTGGAGAAGTTTTTTAAAACAGCCGTTTCTTGGTCATGGAATTGGTTATATCCGTGAATGGGGAGAAATTCTTCCACATAATATGTATCTAACTTTTATGATTGAACATGGATTTATTGGAGCAATTATTTTACCTTTATTTGTGTTATCAGTAACTAGAAATGCTTATGGAGAAACAAAAAATATCAGTTTGTTTTTTGGTAGTTTTATTTTAATTTGGTCGCTGTTTAGCAATACCGTTTTGGAAGACCGCGAAACATTAATGATGTTTGTTTTATTAGCTGTCATGTCAAAATATAGTAGATTAGAAAAATTACCAAAAATTCCAATTTTGTAATTGATAACTCTATCTTTTTTACCTAATATATAACTGATATTTAATTTGCTATAAAAATTCAGTAAACCTCTAACTCTCTTGTTGCCTATTTCCTACCCTTACGAATTTTACCGCAAACCGTAAATCTACATAACTTTAACTTCATTTTCCCAAATCTAAAACTAGTAAAAAAGGTGAATCGACATGAATAAGAATACTTTCGTAATCGCTTTTATTACCACCGGACTTTATACAGGTGGTGCAGAAAGAATGCTCTACAATTTGCTATCTAAAATAGACAGACAGCGTTTTCAACCAGTAGTTATTTCCTTGATGAATAGAGGTGTTTGGGGTAAAAAGATTGACGCTTTAGACATACCAATTTATACAATCGGAATGAAAGAAGGTAAACCACCCACACCAATAATCGTTTCACGTTTGATTAGTACGGTACGTCAAATTCAACCAGACTTACTACAAGGGTGGATGTATCATGGTAATTTAGCAGCACAGTTTGCCAAACTATTTTATGCAAGAAATATTCCGGTTTTATGGAATATTCAACATTCAATGTATTCATTGAAATACGAAAAGCTAATGTCTAGATTGGTGATTAAGTCAGGAGCAAAACTTTCTCAATCTCCCAGTAGTATTGTTTACGTTTCTCAAACAGGTAAGTCTCAACACGAAAAAATCGGTTATTGCAGTAGTAATGGCTGTGTGATTCCGAATGCAACTGATAGTTGTTTATTTGTACCTTCACAACAAGCCAAGCAAGATGTTCGTTCAAAATTAGGTTTAACTGAAAATGATTTATTAATTGGACAATTTGCTCGTTTTCATCCGATGAAAGACCATGCAAATTTTCTTCATGCTGCTGCATTATTATTACAAAATACATCACAAAATCTACACTTTCTGCTTGCAGGTACAGAAGTAAATCAAGATAATCAGATTTTGACTGAGTTAATCCAAAAATTAGGATTATCCAATCGAGTCCATCTGTTAGGAGAACGCAGCGATATGCCTCGTCTAACTGCTGCTTTAGATATTATGACTGTAGCTTCTGCTTATGGTGAAGCTTTTCCTTTAGTTTTAGGAGAAGCAATGTCTTGTGCTGTACCTTGTGTAGTTACAGATGTGGGTGATTCAGCTTGGATTATCGGAAATACAGGTAAAGTTGTACCTCCACGAGATTCACAAGCATTAGCTAATGCTTGGAAACACTTAATCGAACTAGGGGAAGAAGCTAGAAAAGCTTTAGGAGAAGCAACACGCAAGAGAAATATGCAGCTATTTTCTTTAGATTCGATTGTAACTCGGTACGAACAAGAATACGAGAATGCGCTGTCTAAGCAATTATCAAAACAGGCTGCATTTATCTAATTGCCAACAATATAGATTTAGTTTCTAATGAAAAACCTTTTAATCGTCACTACCATCCCAGAAACCCTCACAGCTTTCTTACTTCCTTTTGCACGTCATTTCCGCAGTCTAGGTTGGAAAGTTGATGCAATGGCTTGCGGAATCTCAGCTTGCGGTCAATGTCAACAAGAATTTGACCACCTGTGGGAGGTACAATGGTCGCGCAATCCCTTAAACCCGCGAAATTTAATGGTAGCACCAGGTCAAATTCAAGCAGCTATCGATCAAGGCAAATACGATTTAGTTCATGTTCATACTCCGGTAGCTGCTTTTGTGACTCGTTATGCTCTAAGAAATTACACAAATCAGAGGAAAGTAAAGGTTATATATACCGCTCATGGTTTTCACTTTCATAGTGGTGGAACAGCTTTCAAAAATACTGTTTTTCTCGGTTTGGAAAAACTTGCAGGAAGTTGGACGGACTATCTAATTACTATTAATCAGGAGGATAAAGCCGCAGCAAAACATTATCAATTGATTTCTCCCGAAAAACTTCGCTATATGCCGGGAATTGGCGTAGATTTAAATTATTACAGTTCTCATACCACGAACGATGCTGAAGTTGAGAGAGTACGTCGGGAATTAGGTTTACATCCCGATACCAAGCTTTTCTTATCGGTAGCTGAATTTATTCCCCGTAAGCATCCACAAGATATTTTGAGAGCTTTTGCTAGTGTAAATCCCATAGATGCTTGTTTGGCTTTTGCTGGAGATGGAGATTTATTTGAAAAAATGCAGCAGCTAACAACTCAACTGGGAATACAGGACAAAGTGCGTTTTCTCGGACATCGCAATGATATTCCCACTTTGATGATGGCAGCTTTTGCGACTATTCTCGCTTCTGAACAAGAAGGGCTTCCTCGGAGTGTTATGGAATCTTTGTGTTTAGAAACTCCTGTAATTGGTAGCGATATTCGTGGAACTAGGGATTTAGTTTCTCCGGATAGCGGAATTCTTTTTCCAGTGGGAGATGTAGCGAAACTCGCTTCGGCAATCAAATATTTATTAAATCATCCTCAATCCGCTTCCATGATGGGAAAACGAGGACGAGAACGTATGAATAATTTCGATTTGCGTCAAATTATCAAGCTTCATGAAACTTTATATGCCGAAGCTTTATCCTTGAAATCTGAGCAAATTAACTATTACTCAACACAAAGCTCATAATAATAAATCTGACGAGAGAAAATTACTGCCAAATTGGCAACAAAATTTAATTAATTATGGTTATGTTTATTATGGATTGAAAATTTATCTTTCAGTTCTAATTACACAATCATTGATAGTTGTTAACGGCATCAAAGTTAAAGATAATACAAGTTGTCAAATTGAAAGTTGATACGAATTAAATGCTTTCATCAATTTTTAGTGCTTGTTTCCTTTGCCTTTCGCTTGTGGTTTTAGTTAAGTAATAATAGATACTTGCACTGCTGTTAAATGCTTAGGAAGAAGCGCTGAACAGTTATCAGGTAGAAGCAAATCTTTTGAGTTATACAAATAAGGGATGTATTTATGATTGCACAAGAATTGCAGAGTGAGTATAAAAGTAGAGGCAGTCGGATTATGAAATCTGCCTTAGATCGAATTATCGCGGCGATCGCCCTATTGGTGTTTTCTCCTGTGATATTAATAGTTGCGATCGCGATTTACTTGCGGATGGGTAGTCCGATAATTTTCAGTCAGCCTCGTCCCGGTAAGGATGGAAAGATTTTTCGATTTTACAAGTTTCGCACGATGACGAATGATCGTGATGCAAACGGCAATCTTTTAGATGACGAATTACGTCTAACAGCATTTGGTGAGTTTTTGCGCGAAAGTAGTTTAGATGAACTTCCACAACTGTGGAATGTCGTCAAAGGTGACATGAGTATTGTGGGACCTCGACCTTTGTTAGTCAGATATCTCAACCGCTACACCCCCGAACAAGCGCGTCGTCATGAAGTTAAACCGGGTATTACAGGATGGGCTCAGGTTAACGGACGCAGATTGTTGGATGGAGATTGGGAAAAGAAATTCCGATTGGATGTTTGGTATGTAGACAATTGGAGTCTATTGTTAGACTTAAAAATTATCGTAATGACAGCGGTGAAAGTCTTGCGGAAAGAAGAAATCAGTCAGCCTGGTTATGCGACTGGTGAAGAGTTTATGGGTAGCAACGCTAAAGGTTAATTTATTTGATTTAGCAACGAGGTAACAGCGAATGAAACAACCATGGGAGGTAGGCTCGGAGTTCGATTGGTCTAATGATTTTATTAGTCCAGTAGGACAAACCGTTGATTTACCATCGGATTACGAATTATTCTCTACTGGGTGTGCTAGCTTATTGGGTTTAGAAAGAATTCTATGGAAAAAGAGCAATCAAAGATTGAGGTTGCATCTACCATCGTTCTTCTGCATGGAAGCAGCGAAAAAACTCAGCAAGGCTTTTGATATTCGCTGGTACCGGGATTTACCCACACAAAAATACCCCGATTTTAATTCTCTTGATGCTGCTTGCGGCGATTTAGTACTGGCGGTAAACTTATTTGGTATTAAGTCGAGAGAAGTTTGGCTGGATTGGCAGAACAAGCACGATGGTGTAATTTTAATTGAAGACCATACTCACGACCCTTTTTCCGATTGGGCATTGCACAGCCGAGCTGATTACGCAATGGCTTCTTTGCGTAAAACTTTACCAATCCCCGATGGAGCGATGATTTGGTCTGGGAAAAATTTCGAGTTACCGAAAGCCCTAGAATCAGAGAGTGATGGAGCTTATAAACGATTGAGCGCTATGCTGTTGAAGCGAGCTTATCTCAACGGTGGTAATGTTGCTAAAGATACCTATCGACAGCTTGAACTTGAGAGTCAAGATAGTCTCAGCGATATAAATTGCGATCGCATTTCAGCATTTTCGGCAAATGTGTTGAGCAGCTTGAATGTCAAGGAGTTTAGAAAGAAACGAGAAGCAAACGTCAGGCATTTTATAAATTTAACTTTAGCCGAGCAAAATCAAAATTGGCAGCCTCTTTTTAGTTATTGGGGTCATGGAACTGTACCATTTAACAGCATTATAGTTTGTCGAAACCAACAAATTAGAGACTCTTTACGTAAATATCTGATCGGGAAGAATATTTTTCCGGCAATTCATTGGCTCCAACCAAATAACGGGATGAGATCAAATGATTTGGAAGCCACAGATTTATCAACTAGAATTTTGACGATAGCTACAGACCAACGTTATTCCTTAGATGATGTTAGTCGTGTTGTGGCTATTATTCAAGAATTCTTTAGTCTAATTAATGTTAAGAGTTATATCTATGCGAACTCTCGATAAACTATAAAATGGGTAATTAAAATTAAAATAGTTTAATTACTAATACAGGACTTACGTTACTCTAACGAGTCAGCAAGCTGAACGCTCCGGGTGACGCAGTAGCGTCATTATTGTCACAAATGGTTGATGGTGCGTGACGCTACAAACCTGATTGCTACATTCAAATTAACTCTCCGGCCTCACACAACGGCAATAACGCGGGAAGAAAATCTACACCGCGTTTTGCCTCCCCTACAATAAAAATGTGCCAGTTGCGTAAGTCATATAATAAGAATTAGCACAAATATGGAAACTTTAATTAAAGGATTATCCGCAGAGCAGCTAGAATTATTACCAACAGAAGAAGATATTGCTTTTTACGAAGAACACGGTTGGTTTATATCCAAAAAAATCGTTCCTGAGTGGGTTCTTGATCAAGCATTTTTAGGCGCGGAAAAGTTTTATCGCGGGGAAACAGATGCGACGATTCCTTACACTACCGGATACAGTGATTGGAAACCGGGAGATGGGGATGCAGTGAGGAACAACCAACACGTTTCTTATCGGAAGAAAGAACTGCGTCAATTAGTACTTCAACCGATTGTTGGAGCCATCGCGGCAAAATTAGCTAGAAGTAAAGGAGTAAGACTATTTGAAGACACTTTAGTTTATAAGGCTCCCATAGATAATAATACTCAGAGCGGTGTAGTCGGATGGCATACAGATTACTCTTATTCATCCGTGTGTAGTTCTCAGAAAATGCTTTCCGCTTGGATTCCTTTCCATGATGTCGATCAAAAAAGAGCGCCATTAGTAGTTATAGATGGTAGTCATAAATGGAAAGGTAACGAGCATATGCGTACCTTCAATAACCAAAATTTAAAAGAGATCGAAAACACCTTTTTTGAAGCAGGAAAAAAAGTTGTTGAAGTGCCAATCATTTTAGAGAAAGGTCAGGTTAGTTTTCACCATTGTTTGACTATTCACGGTAGCTATCCCAACTACAGCGATCAAGTTCGTTTAGCCTTTGCTTTGTATTTGCAAGACTACGATAACCGTTATCAAGTTTACCATAATCAAGGCAAACAAATTCATCACTTTCTGGATAGTATGTGCCGTAAATTACCAAATGGACATCCAGATTATACTGACCCAGAGATATTTCCGACTTTATGGTATGAATAAAAGGTTAGAGGTCTGCATGTTAAAGGTTAGAGGTTATATTATGTCCGGATGATTAGTGATTGTTACCCCTAACTCTACTCCCTACTTCCTTCCTGATATTAAAGATTGTTAATTCGTAATTATCAGGACTTACGCAACCGGCACATTTTTTCCGTAGGGTGTGTAGTTTAGAGAAAATTTGAACGTAGTAACAAGACTTGTAGCGTCACACACCACCTGTATCTTGTGACAATTGCGTAAGTCCTAATTATTAAAAACATCACCTTGAGAGATAGTAATGAAGACGCAAATTATCGATTTATCAAATCCTTTGTGGATGGAAACATTAGATAAAATAAATCATGATGTTTATCAATTACCAAAGTATATTTCCTTAGAATCAAGTCGCACAAAACAAATACCCGAAGCCATTTTAATTAGTGATGGAGACAAGATATTCTTCGCTCCTTATCTAATATCAAAGTGTGATAATATAATCCCTTCGGAATTGATTACAGAAGAGATATTTGATATTAAATCTCCCTACGGTTATCCAGGGATTTTATTGAGTGAAGCAGCCGCAAATACCGACGGTTTTCCTGATGCTGCGATGATTGAATTTAAAAGAGTTTTAGTTGAAAAAAATGTATGTTCTGCGTTTTTTAGAATGCATCCTATACTCAATGAAAACTTTAGCAAAATTTTTGAGCCAGGATTATTTACAGAAAATGGAGAAACAGTTTCCGTTGATTTAAGAATTCCCGAATCTCAATTGTGGTCACATACAAGAAAAGGACATAAAAGCACGATAAACAAGTGTAAACGTTTGGGAATGGAAGCCAAATTCGTGCCAGTAGAAGAATATTTAGATGAGTTTACTGCTATCTATCAAGAAACTATGGGAAGGGTAGAAGCCGCAGATAGATATTACTCGTTTGATTTCACATACTATAAAGAAATGTGGAAAGCCTTAAGCGATAAATTACATCTTTGTATTGTTGAATATGAAAATGAAGTAGCTTGTGCAGGATTATATACAGAAGTTTGTGGCATTGTTCAAAGTACTTTAGGTGGAACCAAAGATAAATTTGTTGACTTATCTCCGAGTAGTTTAGAAACAGATTACGCTCGTTATTGGGCTCATCAACGTGGTAATCAATTTCTGCATTTAGGTGGTGGGGTTGGTGCATCTAAAGACGCAGTTTATAACTTTAAAGCCGGTTTTTCTAAGCTGCGACATCCTTTCTATACCCTGAGACTGATAGTCGATGAGCAAAAATATCGTTATCTTGTGGAAATGAAAGCAAAATATTTGAATATTCCTGTAGAGGATTTACTAGAAACTAACTTTTTCCCTGCTTATTGTTCTCCCCAACCAAAAATGAAATAACCCACAAATGAGTTTAAAGGTCAAAGGTCAAAGGTAAGAGGTAAAAATAAATTACCATGAATAAATTTAGGGGTTTGTATCCTTTGAGTTCAAAATTACACAAATGAATACAAAATCTTTATGAATACAGGAATGAGTTTTACCTTAAAATATAGCCATTCCAACTAATTTACTTAGGGTTATTACTTGCTGTTAAAGCAACTTTGTGAATCTGATAACTGTGTTCTCAGATAATCTGAATTACTTACAAAATTCAATTATTTTATTACTTATTGATGTTTTATGTCTAAACCGATTTTGCTCTCAACTCCACATATGGGAGATGAAGAATTAGTATTTATCAAAGAAGCTTTTGATACTAACTGGATTGCTCCCGTGGGACCTCACATCGAAGCTTTTGAGCAAGAATTTTGTCATGTAACAGGAGCTACTCATGCAGCTGCCGTAAGTTCGGGGACAGCTGCGATTCATTTAGCGCTGATACTCATGGGTGTGGAAGCGGGGGATGAAGTATTTTGCTCCACCTTGACTTTTGCCGCTAGTGCTAATCCGATTCGCTATTTGGGTGCAAAACCAGTTTTTATCGATAGCGATCGCGCTTCGTGGAATATGAATCCCGACTTGTTAGAATCCGCGCTACAAAAACGTGCTAGTATCGGTAGACTGCCCAAAGCCTTACTTTTGGTACATTTATACGGACAAAGCGCAGATATTGACCCGATTAAACAAATTTGCGATCGGTATGAAGTTGGGTTAATTGAAGATGCAGCGGAAGCTTTAGGAGCAACATATAAAGGTAGAACCCCCGGAACCTTCGGCAAAATTGGCATTTATTCCTTCAACGGTAACAAGATTATTACCACTTCTGGTGGAGGAATGTTAGTTTCCGACAACCCAGAAATAGTGGTGAAAGCGAAGTTTTTAGCAACCCAAGCCCGCGACTTAGCACCCCATTACCAACATTCTCAAATTGGCTACAACTACCGAATGAGCAACGTTTTAGCGGGGATTGGTCGCGGTCAATTGCGTGTATTATCAGAAAGAGTTGCCGCCAGAAGAAGAAATTTTGAAATTTACCATCAAGCTCTGGGTAATCTTCCCGGCATCGAATTTATGCCAGAAGCAGATTATGGAAATGCTACCCGTTGGCTTACTTGCTTAACAGTAAATCCCGATTTATTTGGTGTCGATAGAGAACAACTGCGTCTTAAACTTCAGGAATTGCAAATAGAATCCCGTCCCGTATGGAAACCACTGCATCTACAGCCGGTATTTGCGGAATGTGAAAGTATTGGTGGTACGGTAGCAGAAGATTTATTTGCACATGGTCTTTGTTTACCTTCTGGTTCTAACCTGACAGATGAAGATTTAGAGCGAGTTATCCAAGGCATCAAGGGAGTATATGAAGAGAATAAAAATTCTCAGAGTAACTTACTGATGGTACAGAAATGATTTTATTTATCTATCACTCATATCATATATCATATATCATATTTTTATAGTCAAAGAATAATATTTTTTTGATTGAAGTGTATATAACTTAGGAAAGATTAACTCTTAACCTGTGATCACAATATCTGAGATGCATCCTAATTAATCGGTCGGTAAAAGCTAAAAAATAAAACTAAAAATATATTTCGATTTATATTTATGGAATCTCAAGAATCTAGTTTATCGCTCGATAAGTATTGGCAAGTCCTAAAGCGTCGGTGGGTACCAGGGATAGCGGTATTCTTTCCAGTTTTTCTGCTTTCGTTGTTGTCTTCTTCTTTAAAAAAGCCTACTTATATAGCGGAAGGAAAATTACAGTTTCATCGAACAGATACAATTTCCTCTTTTACAGGGTTCGGAACCGAAGTTGCCAAACTCGAATCAGTAGGGCAAGATACCACATCAAGTCCATTGCAGACAGAAGCTGAAATCATTCGTTCAGTTCCAGTTGTGCAGAAGACTATCAAACAATTAAAACTTCAAGATAGAGATGGAAATCTTTTAAAATATGATGACTTTCTGGAAAATTTAACAGTAAGTGATATTAAAAAGACAGATGTTTTACAAGTTAGCTATAAAGATTCCCAACCTCAACAAGCTGCAAGAGTAGTAAATACTTTAATGGCAGCTTATTTAGAACATAACGTATCTTCTCGTCGAAAAGCTGCCAAAGCTGCGAGACAATTTATCGAACAACAGCTTCCCCAAGCAGAACTAATTGTCACCAAAGCAGAAGCCGAATTAGCAAATTTCCGCGAAAAAAATAACGTATTTGGCTTGGAAGAAGAAGTAAATAAATCAATAGAATCACTGAGAAACTTACAAACTCAAATAGGTGAGATAAAAACTAAATTAGCTGATATTAGCGCTCGCAGTCAACAAATTCGCCAACAGTTAAATGCCAACCCCCAACAAGCACTTGATATTACGTCTTTGAATCAAGCTGCTGGAGTGCAAGATATTCTGAAAGAAGTGCAGCAAGTAGAGTCTCAATTAGCATCAAGACGTACAGTTTTGACGAATACCCATCCAGAAATCATCGCTTTAGAAAGTAAATATAATGCCTTGAAAAGTTTATTGCAAGATAGAATCCGTCAAACTTTAGGAACCAATAAACAACAACTAGATGGAATAGATGGAAGATTACAAGTAGGAGATTTAAAACAACAGTTAGCAGCAGAATTAGTCAATTTAGAATCCACTTCTTTGGGATTAAATAATCAACTGGCAGTTTTATCCGAATTACAAACATCTTATAAAGAAAGATTAGAAAATCTGCCAAAACTAGAGCAACAACAACGTCAGTTAGAACGTAAAATAGAAGCAGCACAATCAACTTATTCGCTGTTACTGAAAAAATTACAAGAAGTCCGCATTGCAGAAAATCAGAACATTGGTAATGCTAGCGAAGTTTCAGAAGCTTTAGTTCCTCAAGAACCAGTTTCTTCTCCACTACTTAATTACCTATCAGCCAGCTTATTGGGAATGTTAGTTTCCTTAGCAACGATGTATCTTTTGGAATCCCAAGATAAATCGATCAAGACAATAGAAGAAGCCAAAGAATTAACTGGATTAACTTTATTAGGAGTTATTCCCGACTTTAGCAAGCCGAAAAAATCTATTCTTAGTAAACAGGAAATAGAAACTGCATATCCTACTTTGATGGTACGGGATGCTCCTCGTTCACCTATCAGCGAAGCTTTCCGGATGCTCAGAGCCAACTTAAAATTCATGAGTGCCGACAAAGAATTGAAAGTAATAGTTGTTACCAGTTCTGTGCCTCAAGAAGGTAAATCTACGGTAGCCGCTAACTTAGCAACTTCCATGGCACAAATGGAGCGTAGAGTATTGCTAATCGATGGAGATTTACATCGTCCATCCCAACATCATATTTGGGAATTGCCCAATTCTGAAGGCTTGAGTAACGTCATAGTCGGACAAATTGAGGTAATGAAAGCCATCAAGAAAGGAATGGACAACTTAGACGTACTCACTTGCGGCGCTGTACCACCTTCCCCCGCATCTTTGCTCGACTCCAAGCGCATGGCTTCATTAATTGATAGTTTTAGGTCATATTACGACTACGTAATTATCGATGCACCTTCATTAAATCTTGCCGCAGATGCAGCAACACTGGGTCAAATGGCTGACGGTGTATTATTAGTAGTACGTCCAGGAGTGGTTGATTCTGTCAACGCAGCCTTTGCTTGTGAGATGCTCGAAAAATCTGGTCAAAATGTTTTAGGACAGGTAGTTAACGGAGTTGTCCAGAAAAACGAACGTCATATGAATTACTATTATAAAGAAGAATATCCTGAAGACAAAGTGACTACAGTCGAAGCTGTGAGGTTATAAGTTAGTTGACAGTTGACCTGGGACAGTTATTAATTAACCAATTACCAATTACCAATTACCCATTACCAATTATTTATTTTAAATAAATCAACAAATTCAATCCGGGAATCGTGCGTGAAAGCGTCCATAACACCAAAGTAATATAAAGTATACCCAGACTCCACTGATACCAAGCCAAAGTACTGATGATTCCGGGGAGATGTTCGTCTCGTAAACGAACGTCGTTAAACCCTAATTTTAAAAGGTTATTTAAACTAAAATCATAATAATTTAGCCAATTCCAGCGACGATTCCACAATAAAGGTAAATAACGTTCGCGGAACAATGGATACCTCGGTATCACAGGTAAACGTCCAATTAACAACCGCAATTGTCGGAAAGTACCGTCCTCTGTAAAATAAGATGTATCCATTAAATCGTGGTAGCGTCCCTTTTGGTAAAGTTGGAATAAAAGAAACGTCGGTAAAGGGACAATAATAACCCCGATACAAATCAAAGTTAACCACGGTTGCGATGTATTGCGAAAAATAGCGATTAACCCAAATAGCGTACTAATACTAAAACTTCCTAACATCCAACTAGTTTCGTAAGCCGTAGGAACAATTTTATTTGGATGTATTCGTCGGAATCGATCCACCAACCAAAATAGTAAACTAAAAAACGCGATCGCAATTATCCCTACGCCAAAAACCAAGTAAAAATTCGTGCCGTATCCGGATAGTAATAGTAATAAACTTAACGCCAACCATTTCCATATTTGCAGCAACCATTTAATTGGGGTAAGAGTTTCACCAACTACGAACCTTGAAGCAAGTTGTGTAAATGTTTCTTCGTCAATATCAGCTAATGTGAGTAATTCGCTTTTAACTTGAAACGGTTGGCTTTGACGACGTTTGATAATAGCTTTTACTTGAGTTGGGGAAAATCCTAAATTAATTAAACGTTGTTGGGGAGCATCATTAATATTTGCATCAACCAAACGGCGAGTTAAAGATTTTAAATGCAGGCGCTGTTTGCTAAACTCTAATTCATTGGCATCCGCAATTTGCTGCAATTGACGAAAATTTTGGATTAAATTACGCAATACATTTTGATTTCCCGATAATTGAGGTATCCGCAACATCACACCAATTTCACCGGGATTACCTAAAATTTTGGCTTTATCAGCATTGAAAATCAAACTTGGTACATTCAGATAAACACCTTGAGCAAAAACAGCATCGCTAAAATCAGCTTGATTAAAAATACTAGCACCGCGCAGATTTACAGGTAAATTAAATTGTGTTTCTCGAAAGATAACAGGTTTTAAAAATCTAGTTTCTTGAAGAAATAAAAATCCTTGAAAATTACCTTTGGTAAATTGAGTTTCTTCGAGAAAAACTGCTTGATAAAAATTAGTTGTACCTTCCCAACGTGCGCGACTAAAGTTAGCTAACTGTTGAAAACTAGTATTGGTAAAATTGACAGAATTTTCAAAAGTTGTATTTTTAAAATCAGCATTTTTATCAAACTCAGCTTTCTGAAAATTAGCTTTTTGAAAAAAAACACTCCCCTCAAAATCAACTTCATTGCGAAAATTTGCCTTTATAAAACTGACTCGACGACCAAATCTTGATTGCTTAAAATTTGTAGCTTCATGAAAAATAGCCCCTGAACTTTCCACAGGTTGGAGAAAAAACGTGTTGTTAAATTCCACCTTACCTTTAAAGACAGTTTCGTTAAAAATCAACGAACCGCGAAACACCGAAATTTGTGCCGAAGTCGTCGAATCCTTTCCTAAAAGTGAACGACAATCCTTAGAATTGGGAACAGAATAAGCTAATGACTGTAAACAAACATCGCGTAAAAGTTCCAATTGATTTTGTTCGGATTCCGTAAAAATTGGTGCAATAGCTTGAGCATACAAAGGAGTTCTTAAACCCAAATCGCTACCAATAAAATCGCCTTCAATTATTGAATTGCTTAAATCTAAGCCTACAGGTTTTGTGCCAGTTTTTTGTAAAACATCTTGCAATGATTTATAAAAATTGTCGCGGAATTGTTTATTTTCCGGTTGTAAATCAATCTCCATATCTCGTAAATCTACCGTTAAACTACCTTGATTTACCATAGGAGAATCTATTCTTTCTTGTAGTAATTCCGAAGTTAAAACAGTATGTTGCGGTTGAGGTTCTGTAGCCCAAACTGGTTGAATAGATAATATTAAAAATAAAAATAGCGTGCAGATGGAAATAATTTTGAGGATAGAATATGGAGGATTGGGCAATAAGCGATTAATCCCCACAGAAAGTGAATTATAAAGAGCTTTGGCGATGTTCGAGCGAGTGAGGTTGAGTTGCCCAGGTACCAACCTTGACTGTTTGTCGCTTTTAAGATACATTAAGATAAGAGATTGCTGATAAAACTTACGCACTTTGTTGCGTCGCATATAGTAATTTTGTTTTATTTTATGCCATTTTTATTGTGCAGCACCCACGCAAATCGCTGCAAAGCATCCTAGCTGATATGAATTGTCCAAAAGCCCTGAAAGTTTATACTTTACAAGACGGTAAAGAACCCTATACGGAATGGTTGGAAAATCTGAAGGACTATACAATCCGTGCTAGGATAATCCGACGGGTGGAGCGTCTCAAACAGGGTAACTATGGAGATTGGAAGTCTGTTGGTGACGGTGTGCTAGAACTGAGATTTTTCTTCGGTAGTGGCTACCGCGTTTATATTGGAGAAGCCGAAGATGATCTGGTAATTCTCTTGTGTGGCGGGGATAAGGATACCCAGGATAGAGATATACAAAAAGCTAAAAAATATTGGCAGGCTTACCAGGAGGAACAGGATGAGCAAGAAACTTAGAAATCATGACGAGGTAGTGTTAGAGCAGCTACAGAACCCGGAAATGGCGAAAGCGTACTTGGACGTTGCCCTTGAAGAATATGAACAAGATGGCGATTTAGGGTTTTTTCTGGAAGCACTGCGGAATGTGGTGGAGGCACGGTTTGGGATGACTCACTTTGCAGAAAAAACAGGTTTGAACCGTCAAAACCTCTATCGAGCTTTGTCAGCAGAAGGAAATCCTGAACTGCGAACTATCAGCCTTGTTCTGCATAATCTTGGCTATCGTTTGAGCGTACAACCAATTCGCGCTGTATCAGGTCAATAAAAAGTTTTTAACTCAATTTTTGACTATCTCGACAAATTACTATCTTCCCAAATCAAAAGTTGTCTTGAAGCTGCAACAAAGCAATTAAGATGTTTAGGTGGATGAAGAAAATTATCGTAAGCTAAAGCCATTTGTCTTGCTGCTTCGTGATAAGGAACCCTACCAATTCCCGTACCCAAACCGGGACAAGCAACAGTATTAATTTGATGCTCAGACAATTGATTATGACGGCGTACTGCTAATAGCATAGCCCACATTGCCACATAAGGAACATCCGTCCCCGCAATAGACATAGGAACTCGCATTGTCGGTGTATGTGCAAGAAATGGATGTTTGAGATTACCCGTTTCCACAATCATCGATGTTCCTACAGGTTGTTCTCCCAAATAATCTGTCAGGATGCGCTGCTGTACTTTATCCTGTAACTTACTACCGAAAAATTTGATAATGGCAGCATCCATACCACCATCCATTATCCCAAAAGAATTAGCAGGACTAACCAAACAATCGAAAACAGGTAGCCACTCAAAGTAGTTGTTAACGATTTCCACATTAGGAAAATCATTGAAATGTTGTTGAAAAGCTTCAGTTAATAATGAATTTGGTGCGACTAAAATCAGTTTCAAGCTTTATTCCTCCACTTGAATATTTATTATATTGTGGGGGTGACAAGTTTGAAAAGCTTGGGCGAATAAATATGTCCTGCGGACACGCTGAGCTAACGCAGCTACACGAACAAAACCCACCTGCGTGGGTTTATAATCCTTAATGCGGGTGTTAGTCCGCGAAGGCGGTGAAGGAGTCGCAGTCTTGGCGGTTCCCGTCGATTGCGAACTCCTGAACCCGGAGGGACTTTGCTTGTGTAGTAGCGAATTTATTCGCCGGGTATGGTATTAATTTAGACTTTTCAAACATCCTCTTAAATACCTGTGATCAAACAAAATCATTGCTCGGAACCATAGGATTTAAGAAGTGATACAGCTTGTTGATGAAGTTGATAACACCATTTTGGACTGTTAATTGGTCGATCTAATCGATCGGGATTTTCCACAACTATTCCCATCTGCACAAACTGGTGCATTGTTTGTCGTCGAACTGTTTCACGTGTATTTGGAGCGTAGTGTTTACCGTAGTGTTCGCGAAACCAATCCATCATTTCTGTAATTCCGCGTCTTGGTGCTGTCGCTTGATTCCAAGGTGTTTGAGGTTGAATATCTGCCAATGCTAGTAAACAAAGTGCTGAACGTTCATTTTGTTGCTTTTTTGGGGCAGAAATATCTTTGAGAATTGCAAGCGCTTCTGAGATTCGTTTACCAGCCTCAACAGCATTTATTGCTTCACTCATAATTGACAAAGTTTTATGTACAACATTATCAAGTTGTTTCCAATCAAATTGAGAATCACTAACTTGTCTTCCTAATAAGATTAAATCATCTTTGCAAGGGTATTTAATTCTACGCAAATCTGTAGCGTTGACTTGTGTGTGTCCGCTAAACTGCCGAAAATAACTATCAAATAAAGTTGAATTCAGAAATGCTGCTAAACCTCGTGCAAGTTCGGGGTTGATTCCCTTGCCTTTAGCATGGTAATAATTAAGATGATTCTCTATACCTAGTAGTGGTGCATCAAAAGGAGAACATACAGCAGCAACAATACGACGTTTTTCCTCCTTTGCAGAAAAACGCTTTGTCAAAACGTAGCAACCGTTAGGAATTAACCATTTTTCTGTGTCTTGATTTTGTTCAATTGCAATGGATTTTCGAGGATTATTGGGTGGAAATAAAACTTTTCTAGCCTTGATAGCTTCTGGGTAAAGTAACGGAACACTTTGCTTATCTAAGCAATTTTTCAAAGCTGATTTGAGGCGAAAATCAACAACTGGACCTGTTGAAACCTCTAAACCTATTTCATCCAAAGTAGATGAAAATTTTTGCATTTGTATTGTTAAATAATCTTCGAGAGAGTTTGTCACAATATGAATAAAACTCTCATAGTCATTTTCTTGAACTACTTCGGCATAAGGAACATATCTTAATTCTTGAAATTCATCTAAATTTGTTTCAGAATTACTACTAACATCTACATACTGAGGCTTATTTTGTGTTTTGATTGCATGAAAAACTATATTTTCTTGTAATACTTTATCTTCCAAGAAGACTGCGGAACGGCTATCAAAAACATGAATTTTTTTTAATCCCATACTTTGTAAAAAAGCTTTACGAAAAGGACGAAAATAGACACCATTACAGAAACTTCTCGGTGTAATTGCGACCAATTCTCCATCTTCAACAAGCTGCATCAAAGCCAGCCAAACAAATGCGCTATATAGATTTACCGTTTCGATTCCACATCTTGAAAGTATTTTTTTCTCAACCGAGCGATTATTGATTTTTTTGTAGGGTGGATTCAAAATTGCATGAGTGTAACTGTTATCAGTATTAAAAAGTGGCAAATTTTGATCGGAATAACTATTGATAAAGCTTTCTTCGTATATTTGATATTCTGCTTTAATTCCTTTACTTTCTAAAGCTTCACAACATTCTCTAAGAGATTGCCTCAAAGGTAATATAAAATCTGATTCAACTTCATATGCTGTTATATGACAACTGTTAACTTCACCAGGATTTGCCAAGAGTCTTTCTACAAAAGCAGCAGTCAATATTCCAATTCCGGCTCCAGCATCTAAAAGACTGATATTACCAGATAGATTAATAAATTGTTTTGCCATAAAACGAGCAATTGGTGCAGGAGTTAAAAATTGTCCCAATTGGCTACGCTGTTTTAGATCCAATTTTGAAGATATACGAATCCTACTAATGTCAGTAAAGTCTGTAAAAAACCTCGTCATACAGTTAATTTCTTGTCAAGGATGAAGGTATACCACAAATTCACTACCAATTATCATAAGAATTTTTAGCAAAATTGCCGTTTACCAAAAATGACAGTATGATATTTAGTATTCAGGTTAAAAATTAGACTAATCATTTTCAGGATACCACTTTTAAAATATGTTATTGATTGAGTTAAATTAAAATGGTGCGTTACGGCATTATTTAACATACCTGTTTCCTCGCAACCATTAAGTTGCCGTAACACACCCTACAAGAAATACTAATATTCACCAGGTATTTGAATCAATTACCAATTACCTATTACCTATTACCTATTAACAATTACCACCTTCCCCACCATCGAACCCGCTTCTAACAACTCATGAGCTTTTCCTACTTCCTCTAAACCAAAAGTCCGATTCACACAAACTTTCAACTTACCTGCATCCATCCACTTGGCACATTCTGCTAAAATCTCACCGTGATGTATTTGTGCTTCCACCATTCCTTGCAACATCG
>JAYKJL010000162.1:0-16723 GCA_035285725.1 Nostocales cyanobacterium 94392
AACAACATCAGTTAGATTTATTCACTACTCACTTGTATGTTGTAATCTGATCAAAACAATATAAATTAACAAAATATCGTAACTACCCATAATCATATAAGTCGGGTTTTTCAGATAAATATTAATATCGCAATCCTATTTGTATGTATCGAAATTACGGTGTTCATATCCCTAACTTCTTCAAGAAGTCGGGGTTCTAAATTGTCATAGATGATTTAGGATTGCTATACAAGAATTCAGTTTGTTTTTTTTACATCAATTCGACAACTCTCATATAAGCGGGTTTTGACAGTAAATTTCAGTACTAACAAATAATCTTTATAACAACCAGACTTCCATCCTCATGAAAAATCAAGTTTTCACCTGCATATTAATTAGAATAAATACAAAATAAGCGAAAACTATTTTACATGTTTGTTCTCAAGGAACAGATTTTTATTTGATGAACGTATATTATAGTTATTAATTTCTTCTCCCAGCTGAAAATTCCTAATTTCTTATGCTTGGTTTATTCTATAAGCCAAGCATTTATTTATATTTAGGAATTTGCTGTGTCATTAGCGAAGCGTGTCCGAAGGACATATTTCCGCCCCGATTTAAAAATACGGGACTACCATTCTCCCGCGTTACTCTAGGTGTTTTTGACACTCCCCGCAATAAATTGACGGGGATTCTCAGTTCATCGTAGTTACTTGCTCTACCAGGTTTGCACCAAGTAGAGTAGAGGCGACTACTCCCTGAGCGTTACTTTGGGAATGCCCTTCCCTAGCTCTTTCAAGAATATTAATTGCTGAGTTAACGTCTCTTTGTAGCATACAACCACACTTACAAACGTGTGTTCGTTGACTCAGAGTTTTCTTAACTTTTATCCCACAAGAACTACAAATTTGAGATGTATAGTGTGGTTTAACAGCAATTGCTAAACGTCCATATTTCGTAGAAAAATACTCAAGCCACTGTCGGAAAAGCCTCCAAGCTACATCATTGATAGACTTTGCTAAACAGTGGTTTTTTACCATGTTCGCAACAAGTAAATCTTCATAGGCGACTAAATCGTTAGATTGTACAAGCGTGAGAGCAATTCTCTTTGCAAACTCGGTACGCTGCCTACTTACTTTTAAATGTTTGCGGCTATATATTTTTCTTGCTTTATGTCGTTTACTTGAACCTTTTTTATGTTTGTAAATACGTCGTTGACTGCGCTTGATGTCCTTATCAGCTTTACGCAAAAACCTCGGATTTTCTACATGATTAGCATTACTATCTGAGTAAAAGTATTCTAATCCAACATCTAAACCGACTTGATTACCAGTTGGTTCAAGCTGTTTTGAACTATCAACATCAACCGCAAACTGGCAATAATATCCGTCTGCACGACGTACTAAACGAACTCTTTTAATTGTTTTAACTGGGTAAGTATGAATATCCCAAGTGCCTAACAATTTAAGTTCACCAATACCTTTTTTATCAGTAATGGTTATACGTCTTTTTGATTTGTGTAATGACCATCCTGAAGTTTTGTATTCAACTGAGCGGTTATCTTTTTGAAATCTTGGAAACCCTTTTTTACCTGGCTTATTAGACTTACAATTATCAAAGAATCTACTGATTGATGACCAGGCTCTTTCAGCCGCAGATTGTACCGCCATACTGTTTCAATCTTTTACAAATTTAAACTCATTACGCAATATCGTTGAATATTTATTTAATGCGAATTTATTAAAATCGTCTTCTTTTTTAGAATCCAACCAGTAGCGAATACACTTATTTCTAATGAACTGCGTAGTTCGCATAGCTTCTTCTATTGCTTGATGCTGCTTCTTCTTAGCAACTATTTTATATTCTAGAACCTTAAATTATCATTTCGTTTTTATTCCCAAACGCCGTAAAAAAGTCTTGATTGACGATGTTGCTTTTAGATTACAGGAAGTGATTTCTGAGGTTTGCAATGAAAATAGATGGAAAATCGTGGCAATTAAAATTATGCCAGACCACGTACATTTATTTTTAAATTGCAAGCCTACGGATAGTCCATCGACAATTATCAAAAGAATTAAAGGTAGGGCATCACACATACTAAGAAAGGAATTCCCAGAACTCCTGAAACTCCCTACTTTGTGGACTCCTAGTTATTTTGTATCAACTGCTGGAAATATTTCAACCGAACAAGTGAAGCGATATATTGCGAAACTTTGATTATTGGCAGGTTAAAACCTGTAATTAGTTTTCATCCCTGCTCTAAAGAGACAGGGTTTTCAACATCTTTTTTATAAAATAAATTTGAAGAGCCGGGTGTGTTACGGCTTTCTGGGATTCGATCGGAAAAAGAGCAGGTGAAAATTTGCCGTAACTCACCAACAACTTTTGGTGCGTTAGATGTATTAAAATTATATGTTTTAGCAGAACATAGTCGTGCATCTAACACACCCTACAAGAATTTTATTTTTGATTTATAAACACGCTCTAAGAACATAAGATACTTGACAACATCAAAAATAAAATATAAATGTATTCAAGTCAGCAAATACAACATGATTAAAACAAAATGTTGTTAATAGGAAACACTACATATAATACACGAGTCTACCTTTCTTGCTAGGTAATAAACAATGTTTATAGATATATGAATCATCAAGTCAGCGTCCCTAATTGTGGAAAAAGATTGTTATGTTCAATTTTTGAAGGTATAAAGGCTAATTTTGGATTCAAAATAGCTCTAGGTGTTGCTAGTGCTGTTCCTCTAGCTTTTACTTCCATCGCAGAAGCTGCACAAGTACAAATAGTCCCATCCTCGCCTAGATTAGGGGACACAATATCAGTCTTAGTAACTCCTGACAACCCCGCAAATAGTCAGAATTTACAAGTGACTAGTGACGGAGAAACTTACCCAGTATTTGAAATTGCACCAAATCAGTATCGTGCTTTTATTCCCACGACTCCATTACAAAAATCTGGAAGAAGAGTAATTCGAGTGTCTGGGGATGGAACAACCCGAAACTTGGCTGTATGGGTAAATAATCGTAAATTTCCTATCCAAAGAATTACTTTACCCCCAGGTAAAGCTGGGGTAAAAGCAACACAACACGAACTCGATCGAGCCAAAGCTTTTAAAGCGATTCTTACACCAGAAAAATATTGGAACGGTGCTTTCACCAGACCCAGTAATTCACGCATGAGTACAATATATGGTGTACGTCGCTACTATAATGGTAAATTTGCACAGGACTACTACCACCGTGGTCTTGATTACGCCGGTGGTACTGGTTCACCTGTAGTTGCACCAGCGGCTGGTCGAGTTACTTTAGTAGGTACAGTATCTGAAGGTTTCCGAGTTCACGGTAATACAGTTGGTATTGACCACGGACAAGGAGTTACCAGCATTTTTCTGCACTTGAATAGCATTAACGTCAAAGAAGGTGACATGGTTAAACAAGGTCAACTGATTGGCGGGATCGGTTCTACTGGAGCTTCAACAGGTCCCCATTTACACTGGGGTTTATACGTGAACGGGCAATCTATTGATCCATCACCATGGTTAGTTGGTGGAATTAAGTAAATAAGATGTTATTTGTTACTTTTGTCAGTAAAATGTGTATTATTTACCCTTAGTGAGTAAAATAACAAATTGAGTTGGTACCGTCCTACCTTGCTTGGTGGCTGATAATAAAATGAGCGTTATGAGTATCGAAAAAATTGTAGAACAGGCTCTCCAGGATGGTTATCTAACACCAGCAATGGAAGCTGAAGTTGGGCGCATTTGTGACAATGCCTCTGAACTCTCTATCGAAGAGTATATGGCACTTGATAGATTAATGGGGGCATTGTTAACTGGTGAGGTAGTGGCGGTGCCTCGAAAACAATTCATTAACGTGATGGAAGAGTTGGTGTTGACGGAGGCGATCGCAAGAGTAGCAGAAATTGAAGCGACTAGCGAAAGTTCCCTTGATGTAGGGGATATTGCAGCCTACGCTCTTAATCGTCTACCGCCTTTATACGCGACTACTGAAGAAGGTGCTACTTACCAACGTCAAAGAGCGAAAGCAGAACTTCAAGAATTTATTTCGCAACAAGTAGGAGAAGCGATTTCTCGTTATTTAGACAGACCTAATTTCTTCCCCGAACGTCAAGCTATTGGTAAAAACTCTGGTAATGAAGTTTTGCGTCAAGTTAGCACTTTACTTCAAGCTTACGCACCAAATTTTGAGCAAAAAAGTTAAAAATAAAAGGCAAGAGGCAAGAGGCAAAAGGTATTTATGTCAACTGTCAACTGTCCATAACTCATTTACGCACCTCTACTGGTACTCCCAAGTCTATTTGTTCATAAAGTAGAAGAACATCGGAATTACGCATTCTTAAACAGCCGTGAGATACCGGACTTCCTACGAGATCCGATTCTGGTGTTCCGTGAAAACCAATTTCGTTGTGTCCATCTGACCAAAATCCAATCCAACGTTCTCCTAAAGGACTGTTTGGACCTGCTGGAAAAATTTTACCCGTAATTGGATGTTGCCATGCAGGGTCATGCTGCATATGCAACACTTCAAAAGTCCCTGTAGGAGTTTCCCAACCTTTTTTCCCCACACCAATAGGATAGCTAGCAATAACCGTATTTTGACGATATACATAAGCTCGACGATCGCCTAAATCTACTACTACTTTTTTCTCAAAAGACACATTATTATTATTCACAGGTTTTGCTTTGGATTGCTGTGGAGACGCTGCTTGTGTCTTTAATGGCAATTTAGATTTAGGAAAAGATTCTTTTTTTATATCTTCTCCGACGGACACAAAATCTCTAATTTGTTGTGTCAAAAAATCAAATGGTTCTTTCGTACTAACTGTACTCGAATCTTGAACAGTTTTGGGAATGGAAGTACTAATTCGCCAATGTAGAGTTAGAGATAAGATTGCCGTACCGAAGCAGAGCAACATCACGATACGCGCTAAAGAATCATTTCTTACCATTTTTTGCTTCCTAAAGCCTCCTATACACAGATGATATTTCTTTTACCAGTTACCAGTTAAGAGTTGACAGTCTCTTTCCTAAAAGTTGCCGGGAAGATGTTCTTGCGAGGCTTCTTCCCTTGTCGGTTGCTTTCTGCTCCCTGTTCCCTAATTTAATAGACGATGTAAGTCTCATCAAACATTTACAAACTCTTATAAGTTTATTTATTAATTTAACGTGTATCTCCGGGCAAACTAAAGCTATCCCGATTTATGTGATTACTTGTAGAGCAAAAAAAAACTTCAGGCAATAGATAAATATCCGGAACTATTAGAGTGTAATTACCAATCATTATCTTGGTGAGTGGGAGAGAAATTATGTTAGAAAAATTATTACTCGCAATCAGCATTACATTTTCATTAAATGTGTTTATGCAAATTCAAGTACCGTTAAGAAACGATTCTGAGGATATTTACACTCCTCAAGTAGATACAACCCCTCAAATTCTGGTAAGGATGCTACAAAAATAAATATTCCTCATTTCTTGAGAAATAAGAATATGTCTAATTTTGTAGTTTATTAAACAAAAATAAAAATCAGACTTACTTCTCAAGTTCATAAAAATATTTGATGAATAAAACAAACTAAGTAGTACTATTATTCGGAATTAAATTAAGTTTACTTTAATTCGGAACAGTCAGATTTTAGATTTTTTTTAACTATCGGCATAAGATTATATGAATATAATCATTTAGACAAATCATTGTCGGTCGCATTAAGGGTGAGTTTCCAAAAGATATAGATATTATCATCCTACAACAAGGCAATTATTGTATTGGCACCCCCAAAGCATTTTTGCTTATATGAAGCACTATTTGTAGAAAACTTCGCATTTACAGTTACCACAGCCGTTTTAGTGACATATTCTTAACCGTAATTTTACGTAAACTTAGCTTTAATAATTGTTCCAGTTGTAAATCCGTCACTTTGAAGAGGAACTAACTGCATCATTGAGGGTCTAATAGATAGGGATGATTTAAAGCCAGTATTTAGATATATGAGTCAATCGATTGCTGCATCCTGGTCTACACTCGATGCCAGGTTTCCGGAAACACCAGTAGAAGTAGATAAACTTTCAAACCACGATCTCCTAGTGCGATGTCAGACTGGTGTACGCCCCGAACGTACTGCTTTTGCAGAACTAATGCGTCGCTATCAGTCGCAAGTTGATAGAGTTCTATATCATTTAGCTCCTGACTGGTCAGATCGAGCCGATTTAGCTCAGGAAGTTTGGATTAGAGTTTTCCGGAATGTTGCTCGGTTGCAAGAACCAAGTAAGTTCCGGGGTTGGTTGAGCCGTATTGCAACTAACTTGTTTTATGACGAATTACGTAAACGCAAGCGAGTTGTTAGTCCTTTATCACTCGATGCTCCTCGGACTTTAGAGGATGGGGAAATGGATTGGGAAATTGCTGGTGATACTCCCGGGCCAGAGGAAGAACTGACAACAAGAGAATTTTACGAGCAACTGCGCTTAGCGATCGCCGATTTACCAGAAGTATTTCGGACTACTATTGTGTTGCGAGAAATTGAAGGTTTAGCATACGAAGAAATTGCCGAAATTACTGGTGTTTCTTTGGGAACGGTGAAGTCAAGAATTGCCAGAGCAAGAACTAGACTACAAAGCCAATTACAAACTTATGTAGAAATCTAAGTTGTAATGTTCGTTCTCACATTTAAAGTAAAATTCTTCGATTAATTGTCAATCAATATTAAATTAAGAGTAAGCGCTATTCTACGGGAACAGAATTCATAGTTCTGAATTCATAATTTATAATCGGAATTTGAAGTGTAGATTTATATACACAACAATTATTCAGACCTAATCTGTTTTTTAGGCAATGAATTGAACCCGTAATTTTAAATATTCCTCCTTGGACTGCTTAACATTTGACTAACTGTTAGAAAATATATAGTGCGTCTGCCGTTGGAAGAAAATTCTCGTAAATTCTCAAGCTTGCCCCCTGTGTATATCCGTGTATTAATTGGTAATAATGTTAAGATGAATACAGAATATCACTTTGACGATTCCAGTTTGCAAAATCAGCAACAGGAATTGGAGCATGGGAACGAACCCAATACCAATAAATTAACGGGTGCTAAGAATATGTTGAAGCGCGATCGCTTCGAGCTATTGAGTGCTTATCTTGATGGTGAGGTAACAGCTGCCGAACGTAGACAAGTAGAAGAGTGGTTGGAAAATGACCCCTCAGTTAAAAATTTGCACGCACGGCTTTTATCACTGCGGCAAGGCTTACGAAATCTTCCAATACCGCAGTCAGAAAAATCAATCGAAGAAACAGTTGAGAGCGTAATGACACGTTTACGCCGTCGAACTAAAAGAGTTTGGATGTTCGGAGGTGCTGCCGTTGCTGCGTGCATTATCGGTTCTCTATCCAGTTTAATTCCTAATGGCGAACCAGGGATACTTAAAATAGCTAGCCAGCCTTCAGAAGAATTGCCTTATTCAGGAGGGATTACATCCTTGCCGATGGTTGCTTTGAACGAACCACTAATGCAAATACCTAAAGCAACCCAAAATGTATCCCAAGAATATGAAAAATATAATTAAGTGAATTAGATCCAGAAGTCGGGTTTCGTAGAAGTTACCCGACTTCTCTCTTTTACTGACTGTGGTTAAGAAGTCGGGTTTTTATGAATAATTTGTATAGGAATAGCCGCAATTGTCACAATGTGCGGCTGGTGCGTGACACTAAAAACCTTGTTACTACGTTCAAAATTAATCAAAGTGTCACAGCACCCTACAATAAAAATGTGCCAGTTGCGTAAGTCCTATTGTAGTGTGATCAATAATTTATCTGAAAAACCCGACTTCTGTGAAGATTAATTAATTATTGTGAATTATACGACCACTCCACCATCCATCAGTTTGGGGAGTAGCTTTTAATTGGCAAATTTGATCAAAACTCATAAAATAAACCCAAGCTAAACCAAGAGAATTATTTTCTAAATCAAATACTTCAACTTCTTTGCGATTGTAGAGGTTTTCTGACATCGGTTTTTGAGGATGATAGTCTTCAAGTTGATCAAGATTATTTAAGACTTCATTGTTAGCAAACGAGAGTAAATATCCGTAAACGAAATTATTTCCTTGGGTGATGGCTGGGTATCCTTGAGGAAGCGCATATAGTTCACCAAAAACGTAAGCTTTTGTTGCGTCGATTATCTTCTTAGAACAATAAAATTCATAATATGCTTCACCTGGTTTGAGGGTACCGTAGACGAATACCCTTAGCAAGCCAGAATTTTGTTGTTTACACATAATTTTTAAGAGTTAGGAGTTAGGAGTTTTGAATTATGAGTTTTGAATTATGAGTTTTGAGTTATTTCTCCCCATCCCCCCATCCCCCCATCCCCCCATCTCCCTTAACCTACCTTCGCTAACAACATCTACAATAATCAGATAAGATTACAGTCGCATAGGAGTATGGATGGTGGATACCCGATATAACCCAGCAGAAATTGAGCAGAAGTGGCAAAAGAAATGGATAGAAATTGGCTTAGATAAAACCCCCACAGACACCAACAAGCCAAAATTTTATACGCTGTCCATGTTTCCTTACCCGTCGGGTAGCCTGCACATGGGTCACGTCCGTAATTACACTATTACTGATGTCATCGCCCGTCTCAAGCGAATGCAAGGGTATCGGGTGTTGCATCCTATGGGGTGGGATGCTTTTGGTTTACCAGCAGAAAATGCGGCGATAAACCGGGGAGTTCCTCCGTCAAAGTGGACGTATCAAAATATTGACCAAATGCGGAGACAGTTAAAATCTCTCGGTTTATCTATTGATTGGGATTGTGAAGTTGCTGCTTGTTCCCCAGATTATTATAAATGGACGCAGTGGATATTTTTGCAATTTTTCCAAGCAGGTTTAGCTTACCAAAAAGAAGCAGCAGTAAATTGGGACCCCATAGACCAAACTGTATTAGCGAACGAGCAGGTTGATAATGAAGGTCGTTCGTGGCGGAGTGGTGCGATAGTTGAACGTAAACTTTTACGGCAGTGGTTCCTTAAAATTACTGATTATGCTGAAGAATTGTTAAACGATTTGGATAAGTTACCGGGATGGCCAGAGCGCGTTAAAACAATGCAGGCTAACTGGATTGGTAAATCCACGGGGGCATATTTGGAATTCCCCATTATGGGTATGGATGAAAAAATCGCTGTGTATACGACGCGACCGGATACTGTATATGGCGTGAGCTATATAGTATTAGCACCGGAACATCCTTTAACTGAGCGAGTTACTACAGAAGCACGTCAAACAGAAGTGGAAACTTTTGTGAAAGAAGTTAGTAACCAAAGCGAATTGGAACGTACTGCTGAAGATAAACCCAAACGGGGAATTCCTACGGGTGGTAAGGTAATCAATCCGTTTACGGGAGAAGAGGTTCCAATTTGGATTGCCGATTATGTGTTGTATGAATACGGTACTGGGGCTGTGATGGGTGTTCCAGCCCATGATGTACGAGATTTTAAATTTGCTAAGCAACAGGATTTACCGATCAAAACGGTAATTGTTGGTGCGGATGCTGCTGATGTGCCACCAGTTGCTAAAGAAGCTTATACAGAACCGGGAATTGTTGTTAATTCTGACATTTTTAACGGGATGTCTTCTGATGATGCGAAAGCTGCAATTGTGGAATACGCTGAAAAACAAGGTTTTGGTAAAGCGCGAGTACAGTACCGCTTGCGAGATTGGTTGATTTCCCGTCAACGATACTGGGGGGCACCGATTCCCATTATTCACTGTCCCGATTGTGGTGCTGTACCAGTACCAGATACAGATTTACCCGTGGAGTTACCCGAAAATGTGGAACTTTCTGGACGTGGTGGTTCACCGTTAGCCCAATTGGAAAGTTGGGTAAATGTACCTTGTCCGAGTTGCGGAACACCTGGGAAGCGGGAAACTGACACGATGGACACTTTCATTGATTCGTCGTGGTACTTCTTGCGGTTTACGGATGCGAAGAATGATCAACAAGTATTTGATTCGGCTCAGGTGAATGACTGGATGCCGGTAAATCAGTATGTTGGTGGTATCGAACACGCAATTTTACATTTGTTGTACTCGCGTTTCTTTACCAAGGTATTGCGCGATCGCGGTTTACTCAATTTTGACGAACCCTTCCAACATTTGTTAACTCAAGGTATGGTGCAAGGTTTGACTTATATGAATCCCAACAAGAGTGGCAAAGATAAGTGGATTGCTTCTAATTTAGTAGATTCTACTGATCCCCGCGACCCGGAAACAGGAGAACCTTTGCAAAAGCTTTATGCTACCATGTCTAAGTCTAAGGGTAATGGTGTAGCACCGGAAGATGTCATTGCGAAATACGGTGTTGATACGGCACGGATGTTTGTTCTGTTCAAAGCACCCCCGGAAAAAGATTTGGAATGGGATGAAGCTGATGTGGAAGGACAATTCCGCTTTCTTAACCGAGTTTGGCGTTTGGTAACTGATTTTGTCAATAATCCACAATCATCTAAGAAATTCAAAAATCAACAGCCAAAATCCAAAATTGAGAAGGATTTACGCAGAGCAATTCATATTGCAATCAAAGAAATCAGCGAAGATGTAGACGGCGAATATCAATTTAATACAGCTATATCTGAATTGATGAAGTTGAGCAATGCTTTGCTTGATGCTAACTGCAAAGACTCACCAATTTATGCTGAAGGGATTCAAACTTTAATTTTGATGTTAGCACCCTTCGCTCCCCACATTGCTGAAGAATTATGGCATTTGCTGGGTAATGGTAGTTCTGTACACACCGCTAGCTGGTTGAAACACGAGCCAGAAGCTTTGATTGCTGATGAAATAACTTTGGTAATTCAAGTTAATGGTAAAAAACGCGGTGATTTACAAGTTCCAGCGCAATTGGATAAAGCTGAGTTAGAAAAGTATGCTCGCGAATCAGATGTTGCTCAACGTCATATCGAAAATAAAACCATTAAAAAGGTAATTGTCGTACCTAACAAGTTAGTAAACTTCGTTATCGGTTAAATTACATTCTACTTGTGCAGGTTCATTAATTGACACAACCGGGGACTTTTTCCCCGGTTTTTTATTTGGCTTGATTTTTGACAGTCCTATGATTAATCCGTCACATGGAAAAGCGCCTGACAGTTTTTTCCACCAAGCGCCTTCATTGTATAAAGTTATACCAATTCACTTGTCTGATGCAACATTTGAACTCGGCACTATCCCTTTAGAGCTAGGGATTTACGAGAATAAGCTTGTGACAAACATATTGTGAAGTGGTATCACTCCTTGCACAAATATAGGATATCTTTTAGAACCATTATCAGGGAATTGACTGAGTGACAGTTTGTTAACTGCCATAGTAAAAAACTGCTCAGCATTATCAACAGTAATTTATCACACGGGATAAGAGTTTACAAAGCTTTCTCAAGGTAAAATTACTACGAAGGTTGTATTGGTTGTGTCTAAGGAGTTAGGAGTGAGGAGTTAGTACCACCGGAGTTGTGAAGAAAGAAATTTATAAGTGTTTACTAATTAAGTAATGCCTAATGCCCAATGCCTATTGCAATCCAAAATCTAAAATTGAAAATCTAAAATCTAAAATGAAGAATCAAATTAAAAAAGCTGTGATTCCAGCGGCTGGTTTTGGTACTCGGTTATTTCCAGCTACCAAAGTTGTCAAAAAAGAACTTTTTCCGGTAATTGATCGAGACGGTAGAGTGAAACCCGTAATTCAGTTAATTGTGGAAGAAGCTGTGAGTGGTGGAATCGAAGAGATTGGAATTGTGACACAATCTAATGATAAGGAGATTTTTGAAAGTTATTTTAAAAACCCACCCGAACCTAAACTTTTTAACAAGCTTTCCCAGCAAAATCAGGAATATTGTCGATATCTTCAGGATTTAGGTGGTAGAATTATTATTCTGACACAAGATGAGCAAGAAGGGTACGGACACGCGGTTTTCTGTGCGAAGGAATGGGTCGATGATCAACCTTTTTTGTTGATGTTGGGAGACCATATTTATTCTTCTGATAATGAGAAATCTTGTACGCTTCAGGTTTTGCAGGTTTACGAATCAGTTAATCAAAGTGTTATTGGATTGAATGTTTTACCAGCGTCGATGATTCATAAAGCTGGATGTGTGATGGGAGTTTGGCAAGAAAAAAATTCAATCATGCAAGTGACGCAAGTTTATGAAAAACCTACTGTTGAGTATGCTCGACAAAATTTGTGTGTGGAAGGAATGCCGGAAGATGAGTTTTTATGTATATTTGGTTTGTATGCTTTAACTCCGAAGATTTTTGAGTTTTTGGAGGAGCATATTAATACTAATTTTCGGGAAAGAGGGGAGTTTCAGTTAACTTCTTGTTTGGAAAAGTTGCGGGATACTGAGGGAATGACGGGTTTAGTTGTTGATGGGAATACTTTTGACGTTGGAATGCCTAACGTTTATCGGCAGACTATGATGGATTTTGGGAAATGATTAGGAATAGGAATAAAAAAAACCGCTGAGACGCAGAGGACGCAGAGGGAAGAAGTCATATAGAGTTAGTATGTATTTATTTGAGATTACTTAACAGCCGCTTCTAACATTTTTATTATCCCAGTATTTGCATCAATTTCTACTTGTATACCGATGGGAAGTGTAAATTTATCTTTGATATGACCAATCATTGAACCATACCACGCAGGAATTTTTAAGGGACGAATATGTTCTTGTAAAACTTGCATTAAAGTTAATGAAGGTTCATCCCCTGTGCTGCATCTGGTACATTGTCCAAATACAAAACCGGCTAATTGATTGAGGATTCTGGCGTTTTTTAATTGTGTGATCATTCTATCTACACGGTAAACGTCTTCGCCGATATCTTCTACAAATAAAATATTACCTTTCCATGCAGGTAAATAAGATGAACCTAACATTGAATTTATCACTGATAAATTACCGCCGATAAATTTACCTTTGGCTTTACCTGGTGTAATTATTTGACGACGAAGTTGAGTAACTAAAGTATTATTCATTGTTACTAGTTCGCCATCGAATAAAATACTTTTGATATAGTTGAAAGTAAAATTATTCCAAGTAGAAGTAGCTACTGCTCCGTGAAAAGTAACAAGTCCAGTCTGAGCAGTGATTGCTAACAATAAAGATGTAATATCGCTGTATCCCATAATAATTTTAGGATTGGCGCGAATAGAATTATAGTTAAGTAATGGTAAAATCCGATTGCCACCCCATCCACCACGCATGGCAATTATGGCTTTCACGGATTTATCAGCAAACATAGCATTAACATCACTAGCGCGATCGCGATCAATTCCTGCTAAGTAACCATAACTGTCTAAAATATGGCTACCGAGCTTAACTTTTAAACCTAGTGCGGTAAATGTTTGTCTTGCTTGTTCAACGTCTTGGGAATCAATTATACCAGCAGGGCTAATTAATCCTACTGTATCGCCTAATCTGAGACGCGGTGGCTTGATAATAGTATTGGGAGTCTGAGCTTGAACGGTAAATGATGGTATTTGGGTGGAAATAGCGGCTATTCCCAATGTTGTAATGAATTTTCGCCGATTGATATTCATGATGGGAATATATTATCATTTACTCCCAGATTATAGTTTTTACTTGAATATACAGAACATATATAGAATCAATAGGGGACTCTACTACTCCGCCACATTAATTATGAATGGTTAGTTTTTGCCAAAATTGTCTAGAGACCTTATGTATAACGTCTCTACAGCACGTCGGTAGACGAACAAACCCCTCATAACTTATGTGGTGAACTACTAGTAGTCCTTTTCATTAGTTTTGATGGGTGAGTATCCAATCCGCCAGGGAATGAAATTCCCGGTCGGTTCGGAATAAGAACCCTTTAAATTTTAAATACAGAAATTTTCAATCCAAAATTTAAAATCTAAAATTCGATAATAATAATATCGGGAGATATTTAGAGAAAGAATTTAAATAATCGCGAATCGCAATCAAAAAAGCACAAATCTTCGGGTTAGGAGTCATTTTTCCCAGTTGATGATTTTGAAAAACCTATGGTAAAATTAGTTACCCATATCCAATGCAAAAACGTTAAAGGCACAAGGTGAAAGTAGAAATTCTTCCCATTACTTTTACCTTTTGCCTTTTACTTTTTTAACAAAAATAGGGAGTCAAAGGTTACAGGTCAAAAGTTGAAGGTCAAAGGTTACAGGTTAAATGTCAACTGTCCACTGTTCCCATCGGGGTACTTAAACCGCTACAGTACAAATGGGAAATTTCAAGAAATTTAATTAAATTTAAAATTATCAGGGATGATTATGGTACGCAAGCGATTTATCATTGAAATGGGAATGGGTATAGACCAGCACGGACAGGAACCAACTGTTGCTGCTGCTAGAGCGGTAAGAAATGCGATCGCGAATAATGCTTTAATCGGAGTGTTTGAAGTTGCTGGTTTGAGCGATCCAAATGAAATGATTATAGAAGTGCAGATTGCCGTACCTTATCCCGAACAGGTTAGAGAAGAAGAGGTTTTAGCCGTATTGCCTTTTGGTCGCAAAAGTCTTACAGTCCAATCTGGGGGAATGATGGTTGAAGGACGAGCGATTGAAGTTTTGCAAGATAAAAATGATGAAATGTTGATTGCGGTAGCTGCGGTTACGGTTTTGATTGATAAGGATTAATTTTTTCAGAATTTTGTAATATCACTAGGTATTTTTGATTATAAAATGAATCTATTTTGATATCTTTTGCGCTTGCATGGGAATTATTTAACGCAAAGGAACGCGAAGGTAGCGCTAAGGGACGCAGAGTGTTTTTACTAGAGCATTATATTATAAAGTTCTTATGGGATGGGCATCCCTGCCCGTCCGAATGTACTTCATAAAGATGAAATATGCTGTATGTTGAATAATTCTAGTACAAGCAGAAAAGATATGATTTAAGAAAACTTATTCAAAAATCCCAAAAGCTTCCTCGTGCCATCCGTTAACTTAGTCCGTTTATATGCATCCGCAGCTTTCTTAATTCCTTCCGCTTGGGTGGGATAAGGATGAATTACACTGCTTAATTTATTCATTCCAATTCCATTGACAATTGCGGTTGTGACTTCGGAAATCGTTTCACCAGCATGGGAAGATACTATAGTTGCACCAAGGATTTTATCGGTACCTTCTTTGAGGTGAACTTTAACAAAACCTGCGGTTTCTCCGTCGGTAATGGCTCTATCGACATCTTCGTAGTCTATTTTAATCGTATTTACGTCAAAACCTTTTTCCTGCGCTTCGCTTTCATACATTCCTACATGAGCAATTTCTGGGTCGGTAAATGTTACCCAAGGTACAACTAAATCACTGAGTTTTTTACGTCCTAAACCAAAGGGAGTAAATAAAGCATTTTGAATGACAATCCGCGCTGTTGCATCTGCCATATGGGTGAATTTTTGACTTAAACAGATATCACCTGCGGCAAAAATTTTCGGATTTGTAGTTTGTAAATGGTCATTTACTTTCACACCTTTACTGTCGTATTCCACCCCAACAGTTTCTAAATTCAAACCTTCAACATTCGGGGTTCTTCCCGCACCTACTAAAATTTCATCTACGATAATGGAATCTTGTTTCCCGTTGCTAGTATAATAAATTTTCTTACCATCAGATGTAGTTTCCACACGCTGTATTTGGGAACTTAAAACCAAATTAATTCTTTCATGCTGAAATACTTTTTGAACAATGGACGCAGCGTCACTATCTTCTTTATTTAAAATATGCGAACCACGATGTAAAATTGTGACTTCGCTACCAAAACGGTTGAAAGCTTGAGCTAATTCACAACCGATGGGACCACCACCAATTATTGCTAAACGTCGCGGTAATTGAGTCAGGGAAAATACGGTTTCATTAGTTAAATATCCGGCTTCTTTGATACCGGGAATATCGGGATGTGTGGCTCTCGCTCCGGTGGCAATTACAGCTTTTTTAAACTTAAGAATTTTACCATCTACTTCAATGGTATCACCGCTGGTAAAACTTGCCTTACCTAGAAATACATCCATCCCAAACTTGGTAAAGCGATCAACCGAATCAACATGACTGATTTGCGCTCTTAATCGTCGCATCCGTTCCATAACTGCGGGAAAATCCACTTCTACTTCTTGGGGAACATGAATTCCGTACTCTTTTGCATTCCAAATTTCACCGACAACACGAGCAGAACGAATCAAGCATTTAGAAGGTACACAACCGACATTAGTACAATCTCCTCCCATAAGATGCTTTTCAATCAATGCAACTTTCAAACCGACACCCAACCCAGCAGCACCAGCAGAAGTTACTAAACCAGCAGCACCAGCACCAATCGCAATCAAATCATAACAATCGGCTGGTTCAGGATTTTTCCAATCATTTGGATGCAAGTTCGCAATCAATTTTTGATTGTACTCATCCATTGGGGGAACAATTACTCTTTCAAAGGTTGAATTTGACATAATTATTAGTTAGTTGATAGTTGATAGTTGATGGTTGATAGTTGATGGTAGTTAGTTGATGGTTGATGGTTGATGGTTGATGGTTGTTAGTTGATGGTTGATGGTTATTAAGAGGGAAAAGACAGTTTACGCTAAGTTGTTTCACAAATTAACACAGTAATCTTATATTTTATAGTAATTAGGTATTTATAAGTGAACTAACTTTTAAGCAACCACTAACCAC
>JAYKJL010000163.1:0-8996 GCA_035285725.1 Nostocales cyanobacterium 94392
TATCTATACCATTTCAAACCTAAATTTTAGTCCTCTTAAGAGGACTTAGACTATTAGACAGGGACTTATAGTCCCTGGCGGGTTAGATATTTACGATAGTATATTTATTTACGCCGAATGGTACTAGTACAACACGGCGTAAATAAAGCAACCATTTCATATTTATAAAAAGCTTATAAAATAAGCATTTACGCCTTCTGCCATCTGCCCTCTTACTTCTGCCTTCATGTACTAGTGTGTGACACTTTGAAGAATTTTGAACGGGTAGGATAAGCTTCTTCTGTGTCACGCACCATCCGAGTCTTGTGACACTTGCGGCTATTCCTGGGACTGTGTTTTAAATAGCACATGTATTAAAATGTGAGTGATTATTGGTGATTAAGCCCGACGACACTAATTTGTCACCAATGCTTCGATGGCAACAACTTGTCACGACGACATTAATCTGTCACCGATGACAAATAATGTGTCACTGTACAGAAATCACCAACTTGATTGAATTAGCCGAATCATATCCAAAAGCCAGCAGTCGGATTTGAACCGACGACCTACGCATTACAAGTGCGTTGCTCTACCACTGAGCCATGCTGGCAATAGTCATACTAATTTCTAATTGTACCAGAAAAAATCATATTGTAAAGACCTTTTTCAGTTACCAATTATCAGTTAACCTACGCAAAGCCTTTGACTTCCCACACAAATTAAGCAAACAGATTATGTGAATAATTTTATCTGCCTAGAGAGTGATTTACCCGAGCCTGAAAGCACAGTTATTGTAGTAAAAAAACATAATTCCAAATATTAAATATCACAAAAAATGCAAATTAACAGTTATTCTACAAGTTATCTTGTATGACTGCGAGCATTTCAGAGAATAACAGAATATTTCGATCTGATTTTTTGATGTTCGCATAAATTAAGAAAAAGTAACACTTAATTGTTCCTAAACATAATTAAAAAGCATGACAGCGTTAAGTCAACGAGATTTATTGGGCATAGCAGATTTGAGCGCAGTAGAAATTGAAGAACTTTTGCAGATGGCAACTCAATTAAAATCACAAAAATTGAAATTGCGCTGCAATAAAGTATTAGGGCTATTATTTTCTAAAGCCTCTACTAGAACACGAGTCAGTTTTACCGTCGCAATGTACCAATTAGGTGGACAAGTTATTGACCTTAATCCGAATGTTACTCAAGTTAGTCGTGGGGAACCAATTCAAGATACTGCCAGAGTATTGGATAAATATCTCGATTGTTTGGCAATTCGTACCTTTAAACAGCAAGAACTAGAAACTTTTGCAAATTATGCCCAAATTCCAGTAATTAATGCCTTGACAGATTTAGAGCATCCCTGTCAAGTTTTGGCGGATTTATTGACAATTCAAGAAGAATTCCAAACTTTAAAGGGTTTAACTTTAACTTATGTTGGTGACGGCAATAATGTTGCAAATTCCTTGATGTTAGGTTGTGCTTTGGTAGGAATGAATGTGAAAATTGCCACCCCCAGCGGTTATGAACCTTCAGCTAATGTCGTCAAACAAGCTCTGGCGATCGCCAATGGAAAAAGTGAAGTTATAATTACCCAAGACCCCGAAACCGCAGCAAAGAATGCTAATATACTTTATACTGATGTTTGGGCAAGTATGGGACAAGAAAAAGAAGCTTTATACCGAATGCCAATTTTCAAACCCTATCAAATTAATCAGGAATTGTTGAATTTTGCTGACCCAAAAGCGATTGTTTTACACTGCTTACCAGCACATCGCGATGAAGAAATAACAAATGCTGTTATCGAAGGCGAACATTCACGAGTTTGGCAACAAGCAGAAAATCGACTTCACGCACAAAAAGCTTTACTTGCCAGTATTTTGCCCTCAGAACCACTTTAAATGCTGGTTTTAGATGTTTTAGATTTTGGATTTACTCTTAATTTCAATCCAAAATCCCCCCAGTTCCCACTCTTGATTCAAAAATTATTTAAAAATTGCAATATAAAAACTAAAAAACTTTGCCGTTAGCAGGTTTTTTGTAGTACTAATGTTCTAAGGACATTTGTATTTTACTTCCCTACAGATTATGGAAAAACTGACAGAAGCACAAAGAGAACTTTACAATTGGCTGACGGAATATATCCGAATGCGTCAGCATTCGCCTTCAATTCGTCAGATGATGCAAGCGATGAATTTGAGATCACCAGCACCGATTCAAAGTCGTTTAGAGCATTTACGCAACAAAGGGTATATTGAGTGGAGCGAAGGTAAAGCGCGGACAATAAGAGTATTGCATCCCGAAAATCCTGGTGTACCGATTTTAGGTACCATCGCAGCAGGTGGTTTAATAGAACCTTTTACCGATGCTGTGGAACATTTGGATTTTCAAGAGATAAAATTACCTTTCCAAACTTATGCTTTGCGGGTAACAGGTGACAGCATGATAGAAGATTCCATCGTTGATGGAGACATGGTATTTTTGCATCCCGTACAAGAGCCAGATATGCTCAAAGACGGTACAATTGTCGCGGCAATGGTAGAAGGACACGGTACGACATTAAAGCGGTTTTATCGGACAAGTAGCGATCGCATTACTCTCGAACCAGCCAACTCAAAATATCAGCCAATTGAAGTTGATGCCGGACAAGTACAAGTACAAGGTTCCTTAGTTGCCGTTTGGCGTAATTATAGTTGAATTAAGCATTGGGAATGGGGAATTGGTAATTGGTAATTGGTGATTGGTAATTGATAATTGCTAATTGGTAATATTATGTTATCAACTATCACCCCCATCCCCCCATCCCCCCATCTCCCCATCCCTTTAAATTACCAGGGTAGCTGCCATTTTATGTATTTAACGCCAAAAAAAGCTAACACACCAACTAGCTTTCGTTTAAAAATTCCCTATCCGGCTCATGCAAGAGAAAACAAGGGTATTTACCAAGCAAAGCAAGTATTAGCGGGATGCCCGAAAATTCCCTCATCCTTACAATTGCGAGGCTATCAAAAGCAAGCTGCAAATAATTGGTTTGCCAATAATGGTAGAGGTACGTTAAAAATGGCGACTGGTAGTGGTAAAACCATAACAGCACTAGCAATTACTTATGAATTATATTGTCAAATTAATTTACAAATATTGCTAGTGGTGTGTCCTTACCGCCATCTTGTAACTCAATGGGCGCGAGAATGCGAAAAATTTGGTTTAAAGCCAATATTAGCGTTTGAAAATGTTCGTAATTGGCAAAGCCAACTTTCGACTCAACTTTATAACGTGCGTTCTGGTTCTCAACATTTTCTCACAATTATTACTACTAATTCGACATTGATAACTGATGGTTTCCAATCTCAATTAAAATACTTTCCTCAAAAGACTTTAATTATTGGAGATGAAGCACATAATTTAGGCTCACCGAAGTTAGAAGAAAGTTTACCGCGTAATATTGGCTTAAGATTAGGGCTATCTGCGACACCAGAAAGATATTTTGATGAAGTTGGAACTGAATCTTTATTTAATTATTTTGGTGCAGTTTTACAACCGGAATTTACTTTAAAAGATGCCATCACTCAAGGAGCTTTGGTACGCTATCTTTATTATCCCATACCAATAGAATTAACCGAATCTGAAAGTTATGCTTACGCAAAATTGACTAAAAAAATTGGACGCGCTTTATTCTATCGACAGCAAGAAAATGCCGATTTAAATAATATTGAAGACAACGAAGATATTAAACCTTTATTAATTCAACGTGCAAGATTAGTCAGTGGAGCAGAAAATAAATTAAATGCTTTACGGGAATTAATGAGGACAAGAAACGAAACTGCTCATACACTATTTTATTGTAGCGACGGTTGCCAAGAAAGCGACGGACGAGCTAATTTACATCAACTCAAAGAAGTCACTCGCATTTTAGGAGTAGAGTTGGGTTATAGAGTTAGTACTTATACGGCAGAAACTTCTTTGGTCGAAAGAGAAACTTTAAGGAATCAATTTGAAAGCGGAGAATTGCAAGGTTTAGTAGCAATTCGCTGTTTAGATGAAGGAGTTGATATTCCAGCAATTAAAACAGCGGTAATTTTGGCAAGTTCGAGTAATCCCCGACAATTTATCCAGCGCAGGGGACGTATTTTACGTCCTCATCCAGGTAAAGAACGAGCAACTATATTTGACACAATTGTATTACCACCAGATTTAGATAGAAAGACTTTGGAAGTAGAACGTAATTTATTAAGAAAAGAATTGCGACGCTTTGTCGAGTTTGCTGATTTAGCTGACAATGCTGGTCAAGCAAGGATGAAATTATTAGATTTACAAAAGCGTTATGGTTTATTAGATGTTTGAAATTTATCACATTGGTTAGTTGATAGTTGATAGTAGATAGTGGTTAGTAGATAGTGTAGGATTTACGCAACTGGCACAATTTTCTTGTAGGGTGTGTAGTTTAGAATAAATTTGAACGTAGCGATAAGACTTGTAGCGTCACGCACCAACTGTGACATTCACCCGTAGGGTGCGGTTCATCGCGACGATTCCCCTAGTGGTTAGTAGATAGTGCTTATTGGTTAATTATTGTCAACTAACCACCATCAACTAACCACCAACAACTAACCACTATCAACTAACCACTATCAACTAACAACTATCAACCATCAACCATCAATCTGGTCGTAAATCGTTCGAGATTTCAATAATTCCCCTAGAACCATCAACCCGTACTCGTTGACCATCCTGCAATAACCAAGTAGCATTGTGTACATCCATGACTGCGGGAATACCGTACTCACGAGCAATGATTGCACCGTGAGAAAGTCTACCACCAGCTTCGGCAATAAGTCCACCAGCCCTTGTCAATAGAGCAGCCCAGCCAGAATCCGTGTAGGGAACCACCAAAATTGTCTGCTTATCAATATCTGGAATTGATTGTAAATTTCGTAACACTTTAACTCTACCTTCAACTTGTCCGTGACTTGCAGGAATTCCGGTTAACATTCCATCCGCTAGCAGAGAAGAACTAGGAACGAAAACTGATAAAGGAGGTGCATTACCGTAAACTAACAGCGGTGCGGGGTTGAGTTGGCTGTCTTCCGTTAGTTGGTTCCTTCTCATTTCCACCAACGACCTTAAATAACTGATTAATTGATAATCCGCATCCCGAATAATTTTTTGCACCTCTTCAATTTCTAGAAAAAAGATGTCTCCAGGTTGTTCAAGCAAACCATTTTGTAACCAACTTCTTTCTAGGGCAATAAAAGACCAACGTAACTGTGCTAATAACTGAGAATAAACTTCTGTAACTCGTCCTTTTATATCTACACGACGCTGTACAAATCCTCCTGGCTTACGCTTGTTTGCGGGGGGTTGGTTTCCTTGCATTAACTGCACAAATAAAAGCTTAACAGCTTCTGGTTCTTCTCTCCAAGTGGGAACCGCAATATCAGTACCTACATCACTTAAATAACCATAACGATTAATAAAAGCTTCAAACTGCTCAAGAATTTGTTGTCCCGGTGTGGAAACTGCCAAATCTTCAAACAGCGTCTCTGGGTCGAATTCCGGTAATATTAACTTAGCAGAGTAGGCTAATTCCCCAAGTTCTCGTAATGCAGCAACTTCCGGAGCTGCACTATTATCAATTTGGCTATCTTTTGGTTTAAAAATGCCTTGTCTAATAGCAGCACTCAAAGGAGCCATAATGCTGTAATAAGTAGCGCTGCGGAGTAATTCTAAAATATATTCAATTCGTTCTAAAAGCTCGGCTTGGTTAAGTTCAAGTAATGATTGTTGTTTTAATTGTGTCAAACCAGGTTGAAACCGCTTGCGATAATCTCGTTTAAAATCATTTGATAAACTTAATTCTCTTGTTAACAACCGCAGCAATCCCGGAACATTTGACAAAGTACTATTTAAAGGTGGTTTGCTCATTTTGGCTCCTCTAGTTAGAAATTCCAAACTTTCCGGAGGTAAACCCATGCGTCGGAAAATCTGTCCGAGAAGACTTGCATTAAAATAAGCTCTAGAAAAGTGTAGCGTCGCTGTTTGGTTAAAATCTAATCCTAAAGCACGCTCCCCTAATACGATCGCAAAAATTCCGCCCCAAACACCACAAGTTAGGGGACGATTGATCGACCAAGTTAACGGGTGAATAATTCCGGGGATTACTTCAGCAGCAATTTTGCGTGTCCAAATCGGTAATAAAGTCGTGATGGGACGAACTTGTAATATCCATAAAGTTTGACCATCATAACTCCATTCGATATCTTGGGGAATACCGTGATAGTATTGTTCGATTTGCCTGGTTAAGTATGCTACTTGCTTAATTAATACAGCAGGTATTTGCCCTTCACCTTCCAAATGTACAGAAGATAAATTCTCAGTTTTAAGCACAAAAGCTCGATATTGTTCCGGTGTGTATCTTCCAGAAACGACTTGAGCCGCACTTCCCGCTGTGGCTTCAATTACTACAGCATCGCTTTCTTGAGTAATAGGATCGCGACTAAAAGCAACTCCAGAAAATACCCCTTGGACTTGTTGTTGAATCAAAACCGCCATTGCGGCTTCTTTGAGATGGCGATCGCGACGATATTGAACAGCATCTGGATGTTCGTAGGAAGCACGAACTGTATTAATAGCTTGTAATAAACCTTCTTTTGTCGTGACATTCAAAACGGTTTGATATTGTCCGGCTGCGGAAGCTTCTTCCGTATCTTCTCCTAAAGCCGAAGAACGTACTGCAAGAGGAGATAAATCCGACGGTTGCAGAAAATCGATCAACATTTCAGGTTCATCCATTGGGGTGAGTACCCAACCTTTGGGAACCGGATAACCAATACGCTTGATTTCTGAACACCTAGCTGCTTTATTTCCCACAATCGCAGCATCCAATTCATCATCAAGAGAAAGAATTTTTTGGTTGCCGCGTAATAACTGAAACATCGCTTGGGACTCTGTTTTGGCTTCAGATGCTTTTAAATTTAAATCATCCGGAATCTGTTGGTAAATCCAGCCAAGTAACACTGCTAAGACAACCGCTGCCAAAATTTTCGTCAAATCGTCAAAATGCAATATAGCTACAATTAACGGAAATAAAACCAATACCCCATATTTTGCTAATTCCTTAGAACGTAAAAGCAGAAAGCTGATAAAAACAACTAAAAATACAAAAGCAGCTGCCATTGGGTCATGTACAGCAAATCCCCAAACAACATTTGTAGTTCCAGCACCCTTTCCCATCCAGAATCGACCTATAACCAAGGCAATTAAAGCAATCAACTCCCAGTAGGAACCATTACCAAAAAAAGCACGAGCTACTAAAACAGCGAGAACTCCCTTAACAGCTTCCGATAAAACAGCAAGAACTCCTACCAAGGTTCCACCGTGATAGAAAGCAGCACTAACGCCAATATTACCAGTACCGATTTGGTCTAACCGACGCTTAGAAGAAGCATTGGTAATCCAGGAAATAACTGGTAATCCTCCCAAAATGGGGCAGAAAATCAAAATAACTAAAGCACCCCAGAGTTCAAGCATATGATTGGTTTTTGGTTTCTCTTCAATCTAAAATTCTAGTTTTAGATTTTGATAACGGTCTAAGGGGCAATGATAATATAATCGGCACCCCTTAGAATCCTACATAAGCTAAAAATGAATTGCTACTGATAAACAAGAATTCATAATTATTTTTGTGTTCCCATTCAATATTCCCCTACAAAAAAGTAAGTTAATCTTGTCGTTGCGGCTAAACACATCCGTAATACATTTAACTACCCTGATTCTGGAGGAGCTTCGTTTCCTAGTTTACCGTGTAAGCTACCTGCAATGCCCAAAAGATAAGTAATCCAATCGAACCTAAAACCAGAACGGTAGAAATAATTACAGCTTTAGGGGTATCCGCATCTTTAAATTTCATGATTCCTCTATTTAAGTCGGACATAATAAGTAATCCTCCCTTATTGATTTCGGCGAAATTATCCGCCTTGATTGTAGTCCGTTACTCCCTATATAAGCAGATATCAGCAAAACATTCTGATTAGAATTTCCTTAAGAAAAGTACAAACGTAACACTCATCATCTAATTTACGTTTGCTTTAAACCAATCAAAAATTATCATTCATATCTTGGGATATGGAAAATTTCTATTCCATTCAATTGAAAACCACTATATTTATCTTCATAATTCAATGATTCTCACCCACATAAATAATCATTTGTCAATAGCCGTATTCTTCTCCCACGAAAAATGTATTTTTAATTACAATAGAATTTACATCGCTTCATATTTGCTCGGAACATTCTTGAATGTTTATCTGATTTTGTAGTACAAAAATCATCTAAATATTTTAAATATCAAGTTAATTGCTGCTTATTTAACTGTTAATCAGAAGAAATATTCAAAATTAAACAAACTGCTTCCCTAAGCATAACAATAGCATATTACAGTCACACCTCTTGTAATCTCGTTGAATAATTGAGAATTTTGTCAATAAAAATTTTTGTGTAAACTTCGGTAACGGATTTGTAACGGAATATGAATACAGAAAACTAATTGATTAGCAGATTTGAAAAAGTATTGTTTATCAGAGGATGATTTTTTAGAGAAAAACCAGGTTTATAACCACGGAAGCGTTTTCCGCTTTCACGATGTATGAAAGGAACACATTACTGCCTTTCCCAGTTAAGCCTTTGAACTACAAAAAACAAACCTGCTCAAACGGGAATTCAAACGAATATTCCAGATATTATCGTAAGAAAAATTACTTTTTTTAGTTTTAATAAAAAACAGCTTTTAGCGATTACCAGATAGATAACGAGTTCAAAACCAATACCTACTGCTCTCGCAATCATGATTATGAGTATTTCTAAACCAATATAGATTTGTTTATACCCCAATACAGTTCAGTTAAGAAAATTAATTAATATTGCGATCGAACAGACTGACTTTTCTGGAGGGGGCTTGGGGGACGCAGCCGTCCCCCAATCGGGGGTTTGGGGGAGAATCCCACCGTTCGCGC
>JAYKJL010000164.1:0-16455 GCA_035285725.1 Nostocales cyanobacterium 94392
CTTAAAACTCTTCCTCTCTGCGCCTCCGCGTCTTTGCGTGAGACAAAATTCATTTATTATCCACTTCCGAAGAATAATCTTCACAAAAAGCTTTCAATCCAATGTGAATAATAATCACCGTTAGTGCAACAACTAAAGGAGATAACACATCCCCCGAAAAACCCATCGTTACCAACACTGCACCCAAGCGTTCCACAGCATCCTTATTATCCAAATCGCCCCATTTCTTCCACTGCTGATTCAGCATTCCCCCTTCTTGGCATAAATCACTTTTAGCAGCTCGTCCAAATTTCTGCAAAAAACTCTGAGAGTTTTCTTGTGTAAGACTCAGAAACATCGTACTTCGGACGACTATGACCTTTATGACCTGGTTGTCCTCCACGTTTTTTAGCACTACTTTTTTTCTTTGGGGATTTTGAGGTGCTGGGTAAGTCACTCGATGGCGGAGATGATGAATTCTTTGATGTACGATTGATTTTTTCTAAAAGCTCTTGATTGCGTGCTTCCGAATTCGCTAAATCGTCTTCTGATTTTTTGATGCGCTGCCCCAACTTCTCCACCAGTTCTCTGACACTAGCTGGAGTATTATCCCAATCCGTATTGGGAATTTCAATTCCATAAACGAGGCAGTTTCTATCCATGCCTCTTAATCTACCATCTATGTGTACCTGTTTTTTCTGGTATCACGTCTAATCCCGTGAACGGTTACTCCCGCAGTTTTAGCTGTAAAATCAGCCTTATGGCTAGAAGTTCGTTCTATAAGTAATAACCAACTCATTGAACAACTACAATTAGAAACAGACTTAGATTTAGGAGAATGTTCGGCAATTATTTTGGCAGAAGAATTAAAAGCAGATCAACTTTTAATTGATGAAAAAGCTGGGAGAAAAGTTGCTATTAGTAGAGGCTTGCCAATTATTGGTTTAGTTGGAGTGATTATCTTAGCAAAAGAGCAAGGATTGATTGATAATGTCAAAGATATTTTAGATGATTTAATGAGTTATGAATATCTCACACCACAGTCAGCCCTAGCCAAACGTATGCTGGGTTTGTAGTTGGGCTCAGTTCCCCTCCGGATTCCTGGTGGATGAGGCGAAGACAGCGCTACTGCGATCACAAAACTCTGGGCATTGAAATAAGCCTACTGTGTGTCACGCACCAACCACCGATTGTACTCAGGCTATTCCTGATTATTTATAAAATTATTCAATAGGAACTTGATTTAACAGAAGTTGGTCTGATCAAACAACTTTTCAAAATTTTTCCTTGATATTTATGTTCAATCATAATATTTTTTCTTTATCAAAAAAAAACGCAAGTGTCAAGAGTGTAAAGAGTGAAATATTAATCTTTTTTTTCGACGTTAGCATTCACAAATAACTAAATTTCAACAACTAATTATCTTCTTATCGCCATTAAAGTAGTAAGTAGTTGTTAATTATTAATCAATCGTGCAATTATTTATTAAATATTGATATATACTTATATTGTTTTTAACTATGAATTAGTTGTTAACGCGCAAAGGAGAGCAATAAAAATGCAGTAATTCACTTCAGTATAAAGATAGATAATTTGCTGTATTAAGCTTGTGTAGATGTTTTGCAGTTTTATTCTCAATTAGAATTATTAAGTTAATAAAAACTTGGAAAAAATGTGGCTAAATTTCACAAATTTGTTAACATCAAATAGCTGCTGTCCGGCGGCATTGCATAAATGCATTTAAAGGCTCTTAACAACCTTCGTTAAGTAGATAAAATGTCAATCAGTATGGGATGTCGCGATTATTAGTGGTTCAAAATTGAAAGTTAAAGAAAATGCTTCTAGAAGAAGCAATAAAACTCTTTACTTTCTACTCAAGCTAGTATCTATCATGGTACTTGCTGATTTTTATATTCGATTGTTTTTTAAACATTCGCTCCTCAACACAACACACTTATTTATTTAGTTGCTTCATCTGGCTCTAATAGGAGATTCAAGTGAAAAAGTTTATTCCTTTTTTAATCGGCGGTATTTTATTAACAGGTGCAGTTGGTTGTGGTGAAGAAGCCGCTAAGACTGATTCAGAAAATCCCAGCGCTACAAATGGGGTTGTACAACCCGCAGCAAGAGAAGCTAGTGAAACACAAGGTTTAAGTCAGCCTGGAGCAGTTCCCGGAGCAGAAACTACACCTGTAGATCCAACTGGTGCTACTAACCCAGAAAGTCCGCTAGAAAGCGAATTATCAAAAGAAGTTAGTAAAAAACTCAAAGAAAACTTACCAACTAGCGAATTAGAAGTAAAAGAAGCAGAAGGGGTTGTTAGTGTTGGTGGTACAGTTTCTTCTCAAGAAGAGCTCCAGCAAATTGAACCTTTAACTAAAGGTGTTAAAGGTGTTAAAGGAGTGAATGTAGAAGCTAATGTTGCTGGTGCAAATGAAAATACAAATCCAGCAGAAGGTACTACTAATCCTGAGTAAACAATGAACAGTTGACAATTGACAGTGGACAGTTGACACTTGCTTTTTGCAAGACAGCCTTTTGCCTTGATAACTTTAATTAAGGCAGATATACGGGACTTACAGTTAGTTAAGTCCTGTTTTTTCGTGTGTTTAATTATTAAATTTTTTCGTGAATAGAGTAGCCAATCTTTATTTTTAAAATGTTTTAACATGAGAAAATAAAATCATTATCGGGAGAGGCGATCGCAATATGACTTATACTGCTGCAAAGTGGACGATTGACGAATATCATCGGATGATTGCTGCTGGAATTCTAGATGAGCGCAAAGTAGAATTACTCAAAGGAGAAATTATCGAAATGTCACCGGAAGGAGAACCCCATGCTTATTGTAGCCATGAAGCGGGTCAATATTTAAGCGAGCTATTAGGTCAGCGTGTTACAATTCGCCAAGCAAAACCAATCACTTTACCTAACGATTCGGAACCAGAACCGGATATAGCAGTAGTCCAACGTTTAGGACGAGATTACCGACAACACCACCCCTATGTGGAAAATATTTTTTGGTTAATTGAATATTCTAACTCCAGCTTAGAGAAAGATTTGGAGAGGAAAAGTAAAATTTACGCTGAAGCAGGTGTTAAGGAATATTGGGTTGTAAATCTCAAAAAACTGCATTTGGTGGTATTCCGAGAACCATTAGATGGAGATTATGCGGTTAAATTTACACTCTCCACCGGAACGATTCAACCCTTAGCATTCAATGATGTTTCTGTTTGTGTAGAGCGAATTATCAATTGATCATATTAAGGCATAGGGAACAATTAACAATAATAGTAATAAAAATCCAATTTCTTCATTGAAAGTTGATTAAAATATTTTTCAAATCATAGAGACAATAGAGATACATCCCACATTCGTGGTCAAGTTTTTATTCTCAAAAATAAACTCGCTATAGTCAGCTAAATCGTCAATTCCAATCAGATTCAGGACAATTTCGGTTGCTAACCAAAAGAACGTTTTTACTAATAATTTTTGCCAACGTATATTCATAATTCCCTCTTTTAATTCATATTAGGGAAGATGTTTTTTAAAACCTTATTTATGTATTAGTGTCAAAATGGGATTATTATGCAGTTGTTGGATAGACATATATAAAAGTTAAGTAATTCGGCAGAAAAAAATACAACTATATAACGGTTAGGTAAACTACCCTTAAACCCTTATTCCCACTGCCGACTGCCGACTTTATGCCCTAATTACAATTTTCAGCGCCAACCTACTTAATTAACGTTCCTTGATTACTATTTCCCAACAAAAGAAACTATAAAACCTTAATTTTTTGTGGGGGTAAGAAGTCGGGTTTTTATCACTGTTATCAGGAAAGTTAACGATATTTACCCTAAAAACCCGAATTCTGTGATTATTGGTTACTTACGTCTAATTCTGTGTTGGGTTTTATTCTTATGCAGATGTTGCAATAAGACGTAGCAGTGTTACGTCTCTACATTATTATTGAATTAAAATTATTTAATACTTCTACTAATTTCTCAATATGACTTGCTTGATGAGTTGCCATTAAGGAAATGCGAATCCGACTCGTGGGAACTGTCGGGGGACGAATTGCTGGAGCGAAAATTCCCGATGTTTTAAGATAATTGCCGATTTTTAATGCTTCTGCTGCACTTGCTACTTCAAAACAAATAATTGCTGATTCTGATGGGAATATTTTTAAATTTGGTAGATGCTGCTGTATTAAGCTTTTCAAATAATTAACATTTTCCCACAATTGACTCCGACGAGTAGATTCTTCTTTAACAATCTTAATTGCTGATAAAGCCGCAGCAGTATCACCGGGTGATAATGCAGTACTATAAATCCAAGTGGGAGCGCGATTTCGTAAAAAGTCAATTAAAATATTACTTCCGGCAATATAACCACCCAAACTACCCAAAGCTTTACTTAAAGTACCAACTTGAATTAACTGTCTATTCGTACAATCAAAATATTCCACACAACCAGCACCAGTTTGTCCTAATACTCCAGTAGCGTGGGCTTCATCCACTAATAACATACAGCTAAATTCTTCAGCAATATCTAATAGTGTCGGTAAAGGACACAAATCCCCATCCATACTAAAAACACTATCAGTAATTATCAAACAACGGCGATAATTTTGGCGGACTTCTTGTAACTTACTTTTCAAAGTCGTAACATCGCAATGGGGATACTCAATAACCGTAGCACCACTGAGAATTGCCCCATTTTTCAAACTTGAATGATTGTACTCATCAGATAAAATTAAATCACGTTTACCAACGACGGCAGTAATTGCACCCAAATTTGCTAAATATCCCGAACTGAAGACTAAAGCATCCTCTGTTTTTTTCAAAGATGCGATCGCCATTTCCAATTCACTGTGTAATTCTCGATGCCCGCTGAGTAACCTAGAACCAGTACTACCAGTGCCGAAATTTTGAATAGCAGTAGTTGCAGCCTGAATTAAACGTTCATCCCCTGCCAAACCGAGATAATCATTACTGGCAAAATTGATTACCTCGCATCCTTGTAAAACCACAGTAGCACCACCACCGCCGTGGATAGATTGTACCGAGCGGTACCAATCAGCCCGGTGAATAGTTGCCAAAGATTGCTCTAGCCAAGCATAAGGATGCATTCGGAAGGTTAAAGGTTAAAGGTTAAAGGTTAAAGGTTAGAGGTTAAAGGTTAAAGGTTAAAGGTGAAAAAATCTTAACTGTCAACTGTTAACTGATTCAGTGCTACTCAGATGTGCGATTGCTTGTTTAATCCAATCTTCGACAAAAGCATCTTTGGGTAGTCCAATATCTTCGCCGACGACGTGGAGAGCATAGCTGACTTCGTTCGCAGTGTAACCTAAAGCGAGTAAAGTCATTTGCACTTCTTCGAGAATTCCCGGTGCTGGGCCACCTGTAGCCACGAAGAAACCAGCATTTTTGCGCCAATCAATCAATTTGTTTTTCAATTCCAAACAAATGCGTTCGGCGGTTTTCTTGCCTACACCGGGAGCTTGAATTAATAATTGCACGTTAGCAGCAATAATCGACTGGACTAACTCTGGTAATTCCAAAGTATCGAGCAAAGCGATTGCTAAAGCACTACCAATTCCACTCACACCAATTAAAAAGCGAAATAAATCCCGTTCTGCTGGAGTGCTAAATCCGTAAAGTAACGGCACCTCTTCCCGGATTTGATAATGGGTAAAGATTTGCACTTCACCCCCAGATTCCGGTAATTGCTGAGCCAATTTTGCAGGAATTTGTAAATCATACCCGATACCGTTCACCTCTAAGGTGAGAATATGACGATTAGCGCTATTTTTCCCGATAGCAGCGACGATTCCTTTGAGATAACTAATCATAAGAAACCAAAGTATTTTAAACCTTCAATAATTCCACCTGCACATACATTTTTCGCCAGGTAACGGTAGTCAGCAGGATTTTCATTATGCCATTGGAGTAATTCGGGACGAGCGTTTCCCACAAGGATACCTCGTTCTTTTCCAACTGCAAATAAAGCAATATCATTACCCGAATCTCCACAAGCTACTGTTCTTTCTGCTACAAAGTTCCACTTTTGGCGGAGAAATTGCATTGCCTGACCTTTATCGCTGTTACTGGGTACAATGTCAAGGTCAATACCACTGCTGTAGATTAATTTGACATCTAAACCACTGGTTTTCAACATAGATTCCAATTGTGGTAAAACCTTTGTCGCTACAGGTTGTTCAAGGAAAAAACTCACCTTGAATTCACCTTGTTCTGTATCTGGTTGTGGTTGTAACTCAGAGAAATTAGCAGTTTTAGATAATACCACTTCTCGGTTCCATTTTTGAGAAAGTTTTTCCGACCAGGTAGAATCGGGAGTATCGCTTTTGTCTAAATAGATTTCCGTGCCTACGGATAAGACTAAAGCATCCGGTTCCATTAAATTTCTTTCATTTTTAAGTTCTTGATATAAAAATGGCGATCGCCCTGTAGCATATACAATTTTAGTGCCATGTTCTTGGCGATGTTGGCTTAATAATTGTGATAATTCTTTAAGTGCGTCATCATCACCAACAAAGGTATTGTCTAAGTCCGTTACGAAAAGAAATTTAGCCACGTTTCTATCGTCCCTTGGTTTACAGCTTTATCATCTGCATAGTTTATGCTGTTTTGGACATCAGATGTAATATAAGATTTAAGATTTTTGGTTGGGAATTGGTAATTGGGAATTGGTAATTGGGAAAAGATAAGAAGTCTGGTTTTTAGGATAAATGTCTGTAGTCACATGTAATCGTGATAAAAACCCGACTTCTGTGCTAGTAGTCGAATTGACGTTTATTTTATTTAGGTGGGTTAAAAAAAGCTGATTCTTATTCTTGATTATTTCAAGCCCCCGGTTTGACTAACTAGGGTATTAATTACGGCTTGTTGAATAAATAAATATAATAAATAGGACTTACGCAATATCTGACTGAAAAAATTATTCTCTACTCCCCATTACCCATTACCCATTACCTATTACCCATTACCCATTACCTAATTAATTTAATCGCTTCTAAGGCTTCGACGGCGGATTTGTACCGTTCGGAAGCGTGATAGCTTACCATTTTATCCAAGATTGCAGCAAGTTGATCGCTAACTTGCGCCCATTCGCGCCATTCTAGAGAACCCCTATCGGACAATGGGATTTCGTGGGGATTTAAGCCGGTTAATGCTTGAATGGCAATCATCCCTAGGGCATAAATATCGCTGCTGAGACGGGGGTGTCCTGCAAATTGTTCTGCTGGTGTATAACCGCGTGTACCAATGGCGACAGTGGCTAGTTCCGTTTGTTCTTTTGACTGTGGTTGAATTAATTTGACTGCACCAAAATCAATCAGAACTAAACGATTATCTTGATTACATCTAATAATATTTCCTGGTTTAATATCGCGATGAATTACTTGACGTTGGTGAATAAATGCCAAGATTTCTAATAGTTCTTTGAGCATATTTATCACATAAGTTTCATCTTTAATATCTTGATGAGGTGGTAATTCGTCACTCAAAGGATGTCCGGGAATAAATTGTTGTACTAAATAAAATTCTTGTTCTTGTTCAAAGAAGGCGTATAATTCTGGGATTTGAGAATGTTTTCCTAATAGTTCGAGAATTTCTGCTTCTGAGTCAAATAATCTTCTAGCAACTTGCAAAAATCTCGTATCTCTTCTCGCTGGCATTAATTGCTTAACTACACAAGTTGGTGAACCAGGACGTTGGGTATCTTTGGCTAAATAAGTACAGCCAAAACCACCTTGAGCAAGAACTCTAGTAATTTGATAACGATTGCTCAATAAGCAAGAAGAAGCAGTATAAAAAGTAGGGGTAGAGGCTAAAATTTGCTTTCGAGGTGCGTCTTGAATGCCAGTAGTTTCATTTAAAAGTGTATTTAATTGTTCTATTGCTTCTCTCTGTTTTTCAACTTCTAAAATAATCACTTTCGTCTGTAATTCCGTTTGATAACTCGTATAACCGAGTACTCCAATACTCGTAAAAACCAAGGCAAGAGCGGAAGGAACCACCGGAACCCAACCAGCTTGTACAATCAATAAGTAACAAATTATCACCAAACCAGTTACGGTTACACCGGATACTAGTAGTAATAAAATAGGTCGTCGCACGTACCACGCCAAAATACCACCAACTAAAGACCAACTGGCTATCCACAGGTATTCTAACCATTCGGGTAAATACCAAATAATCGGTCTACCATCTAACACAGCACTGATAAGTTGACTGGTCATCTGTGCGTGAATAAACAGAGGAGGAACTGTTGCGGCTTGGTCTTCGGAGGTACTATAAGGAGTAAGTACTCCACGGTCAAGACTACGAGCGCTAGTACCAATGATTACCAAACGGTCTTTAATTAAATTAGGATTTACTTTATCTGTTAAAACCTGGGTTAAAGTAACAGTATCGGCAATATGATGTGGATTGCGGTAATTAATTAAAATTTGAGAACCTTCATTATCAAGACCTATATATCCACCAGATTTTGTTTTCAAACGATGAAAAAAAACTTGACCGAGATAAAAAACATCATCTTGATTATCTTTATTAGTAAAACCAGGATAAATTCCTTGTTTATCTAAATAATCTACAGCAAGTCTGTTAGCAAAAGAAAAACTAGTATTGCACTTACTATCTGGATAAGGTTTTTGAAATAATAAACCCCGACGAATAACATTATCATTGTCAGGAACCAAATCATTAAAACCGATATTATCTTCAGCAAAATTGGGTGGTGGTGGTATTTCTGTTGCTGTTTCGTCCATACCTTTAAACACGCAACCAACAATAATATTATCTTTGGGTATTCCTGCTGCTAAATTAGTTTTGTGGATATTTTGAATATATAAACTAGTATGTAAACCAATAATACGCGGTTGATAAGATTGAATTTTTTGTAATAATTGATTAATCGTTTCATCCGAAAGAGGATTTTTTTGTTGCTGTAAATCTCGTTCAGTAACAGTTACCAATAAAATGCGCTTATCGGGTGGTTGTGAGGGACGCAAAACCATCATTTCGTCATAAGCACGTAATTCCCATCGCTGCAACCATTTTAATTCCCGTGCTAACAATACCAAAACAGTAACACCCAAACTAGTCACCAAAATTGTTCGCAACCAATTATTAGGAGTCGAATCTTGAATAGAAATATTACGGGTGCTATCTGCGACTTGAGGACGCTGAGTGTCATCTCTTACCCTCAAAGTACCCGATTGAGTTCTTAAAAATGCAGCACGGAAATTACCTAAAAGTCTCCTAATCACAGTAAATATGGTGTCATTCGATTTTGGATTTTAGATTGTGGATACATTCGCGAGGCGAACGTACAAGCTTTGGATTACTCCCATATCTGAAACCAGAGGTTTGAAATATTGATAATACGCACTGTTAGATGTATTTTAATATAATTGAGAATGAGAAATGAAGGAAAATATTCAGTTAAGAGTTATACAATTTTACAAAAATCTTGATTAAAGTTTTGAAGTTCGGGAACAGCGAACAGCAGAATTATATTTTTATACACCTACAGCATTTTGCATATAAATGAAGCACAGGATTATATCATAAAGCAATGGGTGGGATGGGCATCCCTGTCCGTCCGAATCTGCCTCATCCGTCGGGAAATATGCTTTAAATTCTAACTTATTTCCCCAATCTAAAGCTTGTACGTTCGCTTCACGAATGTATCTAAAATCTAAAATCTAAAATCCAAAATTAATAAATGCATCAAACTTCCGGACGTTGGCGTTTAGGGCTAGCATTATCCTTGCTGACGGTTATCTTATGGGGTGTTTTACCGATTTGCTTGTCGATAGTACTACAGGGCTTAGATATTTATACCCTGACTTGGTTTCGCTTCTTGGGATCTTTTTGTTTGCTCGCTGGTTATTTAAAATGGCACGGGAATTTACCAACTGTTTCACAATTAGGTTCTACATCCCCGAAGCTGGTATTGATTGCAACTATCTTTCTGGGGATAAACTACATATTGTTTGTCCAAGGTTTAGCTCTTACCACTCCTGCAAATGCTCAAGTTTTAATCCAGTTAGCACCATTTTTAATGGGGTTGGGAGGTTTGGTAATTTTTAAAGAACGTTATATTTTACCTCAGTGGATTGGTATAAGTATTATTACTATCGGCTTTGTTTTATTCTTTCACGAACAATTATCAAATTTGATTACCGCACAATCAACATATTTATTTGGTAGTGGTTTAATTGTACTAGCTGCAATTACTTGGTCTATTTATGCTTTAGCTCAAAAACAGCTTTTGCAAAGTTTATCTTCTGCTCATATTATGCTGATTATTTATGGCGGATGTGCTTTATTATTCACACTGTTTGCTAATCCTAAAATCATTTTTACACTCAATTTATTACAAAGTGGAATGTTGATTTTTTGTGCTTTAAATACTTTAATTGCTTATGGTGCTTTTGCTGAAGCATTAGAACATTGGGAAGCATCGCGAGTCAGTGCAGTACTAGCTTTAACTCCTGTTGTGACATTAGTATCATCTTGGTTTGTATCAGAATTTTCACCAAATTTAATTTCCACTGAACATTTTACATTACTAGGAATAGTAGGAGCCGTTTTAGTTGTATGTGGTTCTACGGCAATCGCATTAGGGAAAAGATAATAAATGGCAACTTTTTAACCGTGCTTTTACTGGTAATAAAAATCAAATTAATCATTACTTAAAAGTTTAACTTTATCTACTGAAGCAGATGTTTCTTTTATCTGCTATCATGTCATGGTGAATATAAAGAAATTAATTCAATCTGTTTACTAGTAAGTGATTTGACTTACTTATGAACACAGTTGAAAATTGAAATAGCATTCTACCTACCTAGTCTTGCTTAATTAAACCAATAAATAGATTATTCGTAGGGCAACTAATATTTAAAAGTTATCAGTTAGCAGTTAACCGTGATAACTGTTAACTGTTAACTGATTTAATTCCATCCAGGGTGTTTGAGCTACCAAATATGTCTAGTTAAAGCACATTTTTGGCAAATTACGAGTGATGAACAGCTTGTTTGGTAAATGGACTGACAACGTGAGAAAATCTTGGTTGTTGTTAGTTCTATCTGTGCTGATATCGGTTTTTGGTATCAGTAATTATGCTCGGACTGCGGAGCGAATTTATGCATCTTATTCAGCTTTTCAACGTTCTATTTCTATAACTGCTTTAGAAAAATTTGCCGAAAACGGCGAAATTACTGAAGATTTGGCAGTTTATGCTCAATATTTGCAACCAGAACAAATTACTGAGTTGCGACAAGTTTTAACAAGTCAGATAAAAGTCCATCCAGTAGCGGTTTCACAGTTTCTGTATACCTCCCAAGGTGAATTCATGTTACGACGCTTGGGAGAAGTAATTAGAACTAAATCCGGTGAAAACAAGCCAGGATTTCATGCTTTACGTTCCGCTTTAATTTTAGCTGCTGGCGACCCAGAAGGTTTAACGTTATTAAATATATTGAGAAAATATCCTAATTCGACTATTAATATTGATTTAGCCCGGGCTTTGCAAATATCAGCAGAATTAGAAAGATTAGTCAGTGAAACGAATAAAGCAGTTGCAGCAGTTTCAGCTAAATCTGATACGGAAGCTGCAAATGTCGAAGTTAATAATCTAGCTACATTAAACCGTAGGGGAAAATATATTGCTAAAAAGCAAACACTAAAGCTTTTTGATGTAATTCGGGGAAGATTGCTGACAACTGACATTTATCTTCCCAATATTCCCTCCTCTGTACCAGTCATCGTGATTTCTCACGGTATCGGTACCGACAGTAGCAACTTTCGATATTTAGCCGATTATTTAACCACATACGGCTTTGCTGTGGTTGTTCCCAATCATCCGGGTAGTGACACCAAGCAAATACAATCTTTGTTGAATGGCAGCGCTTCTGAAATAGCACAACCGGAAGAATTTATCAATCGTCCTTTGGATGTTAAATTTATCCTCAATGAATTAGAAAAACTTAACAAAACCGATGTTCGTTTTGAGAAACGTCTAGACTTACAACAAGTCGGAGTATTCGGACAGTCTTTCGGTGGTTATACAGCTTTAGCTTTAGCCGGTGCAAAAATTAACTTAGAAACAATAGAGAAAAATTGCAATCAACAGACATTAAAACAAACCTGGAATATGTCTTTACTGCTGCAATGTCGAATCCAGGAACTACAAATAAAGCAGCCAATTGAGCAATATAATTTATCTGATGAGAGAGTAAAAGCAGTAATTGCAGTTAACCCAATTACCAGCAGCATATTTGGTAAAACTGGCTTAAATGAAATCAGAACTCCAGTAATGATGGTAACAAGCAGCGAAGATACCATTGCACCGGCTTTATACGAACAAATTCTACCTTTCTCCTGGATTGCAAATCCGCACAAATATCTAGTACAAATGGAGAGTGCAACTCACTTTTCTACTATTGGAGATGGAAAAGCAGGTTCTGAAGCAGTTGGATTACCCTCGAAATTGATTGGAGATAATCCTAAACAAGCACAGAGTTATATGAAAGTTTTCAGTTTGCCTTTCTTCCAAACTCATGTATCTGGAAAATCTCAATACAAACCTTATCTCACAGCAGCCTACGCCAAATCTATTTCAACAAACTCGATGAATTTGAGTCTGATTCAGGATTTAACCACTACCGAGGTTGCACGAGCACTTAACAGTCAACAGTGAACAGTTAACAGTTAACAGTGAACAGTGAACAGTTAATCAATAAGTACTCACGCAAAATTAATTGTATATTGTCATTACGAGTGGAGCGTTAGCTTCGCTATACTGCGTAAACGCGCAGCGTGTCGAGAAGAAAGGAAAGCCCTTCAGGTTTTTGCTTGCGTAAACACAAGAAATATTGATAATTTATTAATATTCACTGTTAACTGTTTGCTGATAACTGTTAACTGTTCACTGTTAACTGATTTGTTTGGTTTCTTAAATCTCGATAAACCCTTTGACTGGACTTCTCACGATTGCGTGGCGAAAACACGCAAACTCTTGCGTATCAAAAAAATCGGACACGCCGGAACTTTAGATCCAGCTGCTACGGGTGTTTTACCAATAGCGATAGGTAAAGCAACTCGCTTGTTACAATTTCTTCCTACTGATAAAGCTTACAAAGCTACGATTCGTTTGGGGATGCAAACTACGACTGATGATTTACAAGGGGAAGTTATTAATCAAAAGTCTGCATCCGAGTTAGATTTGGCTACCGTAAAAACAGCACTGATGCAGTTTCAAGGTAAAATTGAGCAAATTCCTCCGATTTACAGCGCAATTCAAGTTGATGGAAAACGACTGTATGATTTAGCCCGCAAAGGTGAGGAAGTTCAAGTACCAGTACGGAATGTAGAAGTATTTAATATTGATATTTTAGATTGGCGAGTAAGTGAATTTCCTGAATTAGATGTAAATATAGTTTGCGGTGGGGGAACTTATATTAGGGCGATCGCCCGCGATTTGGGTATTGTATTGGAAACGGGTGGAACTCTCGCAGCTTTGCAACGTACCGTAAGTAGTGGTTTTAACTTAGGCGATAGTGTGAATTTTAATGACTTGGAAGCAAAATTAGAAGCCGGAACTTTTCAACCAATGACTGCTGATGCACCTTTACAGCATCTTTCCGAGATAACTTTAGGTGAAATAGAAGCGCGGAGATGGTGTCAGGGTCAGAAAATTTGCTTAGATAATAAGGTATCGGAAGTAGCAAGAATTTACAATGAAGAAGGGCTTTTTTTAGGAATTGGTGAATTGAAAGAGGAATTATTAATTCCACGAATGGTATTGGAAGCTGGAAATAATTAAGGAGTTGAGGGAGGAGGGAGGAGAGAGTAGTAGTTAGGAAATTTTTTAGCATATTATGAGTAAAGTCACTGGGGAAATTCGCATCCCAAAGGGAATATGGGTTTTAATGAGTTGTAGATAGAGGCTAGACTAAGGAGAAAGGGAATAAACTAAAAAATACTAAATAAATGTCAGCTAGAGATTTATTTCACGAAGCGGTTAAAAATGCATTAGAGAAAGAAGAATGGTTAATTACAGATGACCCATTAGAAATAGAATTTGAAGAAGTTACGCTTAAAATTGATTTGGGTGCAGAAAGACTGATAGCAGCAGAAAAAGAGGGAGAAAAAATAGCTGTTGAAATAAAAAGCTTTGTAAGTAACTCTGCTGTTAGTGATTTTCATACAGCTTTAGGGCAATTTCTGAATTATAAAATAGCATTAGAAGAAAATGAACCAGAACGTCAGCTATATTTAGCCGTTCCAATCGATGCTTATGAAACATTTTTTAGAACAAGACTTGCACAAATCGCTGTAAAAAGACATAAATTAAAACTAATTATATATCAACCAGCTATGGAGATAATTGTACAATGGCAAAACTAGAGCATTATCGCCAATGCATTCAAAAAATTTTAACTAAACATGGTAGCTTAAAACCAAAGCATAAAGATGTAGAAAAAGAATTGATTTTTGATACAACACATGACCATTATCAGTTAATGTATGTAGGTTGGAATGGTTTAAGCCGTGTTTATCACAGTGTTATGCATTTTGATATTAAAGATAATAAAATTTGGATTCAGCAAAATATGACTGACGTAGATTTAGCACAAGAACTCTTAGATTTAGGAGTTGAAAAAGAAGATATTGTGTTGGGTTTGCAGCCACCATTAAAGCGTCCTTATACGGGATATGGTGTAGCTTAGACTGAGAAATAATCATGGGGTAAGAAGTCGGGTTTTTAGGATAAATATATGTTGTCATAAACAATCTTTAAAAAACCCGACTTCTGTCGTCAGTGTATTGCTTCAACTAAGCAATTCTGTCAATCTTGATTACGATATCGTTAAAATCTTTGTCACCACCATTAGGTAAGTCTTCAAAACCGAAAGTGTTGCTATCCAAGAACTTAATGTGGTCGAAATTATCGTTATTAGTATTAGCACCCAAGTATGAGAAGTAAACTTCTGCTGTACCCTTGAGAGCTTGAGTTAAATCACCATCAGCAATAATTAAGGGAACTACTATAGAACCAGCCTCAACCTGAACGCTTCCACTTTCTGTCTTGTCATCGCTAGTAGAGAATATAGGAGAAACCAGATTGTTCAAAGCAGCTTGTAGATAACCGCTCTCTCCAACTGCGACACCACCAACACTACCAGTAATATCATCTACTTTGTAGAAATAAACTTGATTATTGAAGTCAGCTTCTCTGCTGATGGTGTAATCGACAGTGACTTTATCGGTAGCGAAACCAGTTAAGTCAATCGCTTCAACTGTAACTCCATTGATATCTGTTGTGAAGATGGGATTTGGATTGTCGTTGGGTTCATTGAAAGCAAGATTAACAACAAAACCATCTGTAAGCCCTTGACTAGTAAGGGTAGTGTCACCAAAGCTTACAGTATTTTCAAATGCTCCGGTGCCATATACATTTCCTGCATTGTTAGCAGCTATATCTAGCAATGAGTAACCCAATTGCTCAGCTTGTAAGATATTACCGTCGGTGTCGAATTTGAGGATAAAGCCATCGTTTTCACTACTGCTGGTAAGGATGGTGTCGCCAAAACTCACTGTATCTTCAAAGCTTCCGGTGACATAAATTTTGTCTTGCTCATCAACGCTAATCTTAGTTCCAGAGTCTAATAATGTACTTCCAAAACTTTGCGCCCAGACTATGTTGCCATTATTATCAAGCTTAGCGATAAAAGCATCGCTTTCACCATTGCTAGTAAGGGTAGTATCACCGAAGCTGACTGTATCTTCAAAGCTTCCCGTGACGTAAATATTACCTGCTGAATCCAAACTAATACTACTACTTGTATCAGACAAGGTACCACCTAAGTTTTGACTCCACTCTATATTCCCATCAATATCGAGTTTAGTTATGAAAACGTCAGTATCTCCAGAACTCAAGAAAGTCTGATTTCCCAGAGTTACATCACTCAAAAAGGTTCCAATAACATAACTATTACCTACTTGATCAGTAGCAATGTCCGTGCCTGAACTTAATGATGTACTATCAAAATTTTGAGTCCAAACTAAGTTACCACTACTGTCAAGTTTGGATATGAATCCTTCACCGTCAACAGAAGTTGGATTTGTTATGTCAAATATGTCTGTTTCTGGATCAATATCCTTGATTCCTATGACATAAGCATTACCTAAATCATCGCTGCTAACACCAATCCCAAAGTCTACCCCTACTCCTGTATCTTCCAACTGCTCTGCCCAGATGACATTACCGTTACTATCAAGCTTGGTGACGAAAACATCAGAATCACCCACACTAGTAAGGCTGTTATTGCCAAATTCGACAGTGCCGGAGAAAAATCCTGTAGTGTAAGTGTTGCCGACTTTATCGCTGTCAATACCGAAGCCCCAACTAATAGATTCAAACGATGTACTGTTAAAA
>JAYKJL010000165.1:0-6323 GCA_035285725.1 Nostocales cyanobacterium 94392
CGTATATCAATAACTCTTTGAACGTCTTGTTTAACTTTTTCCGCAGCTTCGTTTTTTAATTGGGTAAAATCTAAAACAATTAAAACTATCGAACTTTTATATAATTGTTCCGCTACAACTGCTTGAAGTCGTAAATTTTCTCCGGCTTCATTTGGTCCAGGAGTATCAACTATTACGAGTTTTCCCTGAGTTTTCGCTTGATTATTATCCTGTAAAGAACGCCAAAATGGTGTTTTAATTCGAGGAACATCTTCAAGATATTGAATTGGATCTGCTTGCGGATCTAAAATGCTGCAAAGCCTAACAATATCGTTCAAACTAGTTAAAGTATGAGCAATATCTTTATGTCCTTTTGATTCACCAGGTATTGACTTACCAATTGCAAATTTTTGAATGGATTCAGGCATTTTTTGCAAGGGAGGATAGTTAGCAAGTCTTTCTTTGACTGTTTCCAAACCCTGCTCGTTAATCTTATCTCGTAACGAAACTAAAGTATCTTGAAAAACCGATAAAACTTCAGCACTCAAAGTTAAAACAGGTTGATCTAATTCAGCATCAAAAATGATTTCAGTAGGAAGCGTAGTCATTGCAGAATTGCGACTGGGGAGAATATCTTGTCCCGCAACTGCATTAACAATAGTTGATTTACCCGCTTTCATTGGAGCAACAATTGCCATTCTCAACTCCAAATTTTCAACCTTACTGGTTTCGTTTCTTATTTGTTTTTCAAAGTCAGCATACTTGTTATCAACGTTATCGGAACTTAGTGCAGTACTCGCACGGTTCATTAAATCGCTAATTTCCCCTAATAATTCAATAACGTCCTGCTGCAATTCTTGTACGTTGGGAGTAAGTACTTCAGCCACCATAATTTATCCTGTATAAATGTAAATTAAATCAAAATTAATAATTCATTTACATTCATTTTTGCCGATAACAATCATAATGCAATCAGTGAAAATACAGTCGTAGGGTATGTTATTGCAGAACGTAACCCACCTTGATAGCAATGTTTGCTGAATTATGTAAAATTATTTGTGGTTAATGTTAATTTTTATTGATTCGTTATACATTAAAATAAAAGTATAAATTTGACAAAAATGTTTTCATGCAACAAGTAACCCTAGCAGAAGCTTCTGAGAATCTGGCTCAATTTATTGATGCAGCCCTTAAAGGTGAAGAAATTATAATTATTAAAGATGAGAAACCTGTTGTTAAACTTACTGTAATAGAACAAGTCAAACGTTATCCAGCAAAGGCTGGTAGTGCCAAAGGTTTGGTATGGATGTCAGATGATTTTGATGAACCGTTGGAAGATTTTAAAGAATATATGGAATGAAATTATTATTAGACACCCATACTTTTATCTGGTTTGTAATAGATAGTCCTCAATTAAGTTCAAATGCTAAAACATTAATTGAAGATGAGTATAACGAAAAATTTTTCAGCATTGCTAGCATTTGGGAAATGGCTATCAAACAAAGTCTTGGCAAGTTAGCATTTAATTTACCGCTGCAAACATTTGTGAGACAACAAATGGAACAGAATAGTATGGCTTTATTAAATATCGAAATAGACCATGTTACAACTGTTGCTACTATGCAATTGCATCATAAAGATCCATTTGATAGATTATTAATTGCCCAAGCAATGGTAGAACAATTACCCGTTATAGGTGTAGACTCAGCGTTTGATGCATACTCAATTCAGAGAATTTGGTAAATTAAAATGATGGGTATTAGGTTACAAGATACAAAAGTAGCTGTAGGTTGGGTTAGACACGAAAAGCAATATTGAACAACGAAAATATTTATTAATCGTGTCGTAACCCAATATTATGGTTTGAGGAGAATGTTAACAATAAAAATTAAAGCGGTGATGTTGGGCTAAAAGCGCATCTTAACATTCGATAAACCATAATTTTATCGTGGGCTTTTAACCCAACCTACGAAATTGATAATTGATCATTGTCTAAACAAACTTAGTTAACTGCATCCGATAGCGCTCTTTTTTTGTAACGGCGATTTCTCCTACTTCTAAACGTCCTTTACCACGAATTGCAATCAAATCTCCAGTCTTTAATTGGTGAGAAGCTTGAGTAATTTCCTTCCAATTAACTCTCACGTCACCAGCATTAATTAAATCAACCATTTTACTCCGAGACATGGAGAAACCAGCGGAAGCAATTGCATCCAATCTTAAGGATGCTTCCACAGTTGTTAATTCTTTTTTTCTCGGTTCTCTGACTTTTAATTCGCTTAAATCTACCCTTTGGGTCTTGACAGGAACCGAACGTACTTGGGTTAAATTTGCTTCTAGAAAATCTGCTAATTCCGGTACAACAACAACCTGCGCTCCCCGTTCACCAAGTACAATAATATCGCCAGTTTTTTCGCGGACAATTCCCGTTCCCAACATTGCACCCAAAAAATCGCGGTGAGTTGCGGTATCAAACAAGAAATTACCAGCAATATCCAAAGCAACAAGTTCAACTTGCGACTCATCTAGAGGAAGATCGCTACGTGCGATCGCAATTCTCTTTCGTTCAGCTTGCGGATATCCACCCCAACCTAACAAATTCACTTCCGTTAACCGACTAAAACTTAGAGTAGCTTCAGCCAATTCCGGGGGTGAAAGAAAGTCTGTGAATACAACTTCCCAAGTTTTAATTGCTTTTTCCGCGCAATCAATTACACGAGCTACAGTATCTCGATTTTCAACGTGTTTTAACAGTTCTTCTCTGGGCAACATTTTGTCAATTTTGGATTTTAGATTTTGGATTTTGGATTAGAAGAGTGAGGAGTGAGGAGTTAGGAGTGAAGAATTAGGAGTTAAGAGTGATGAGTTAAAAATAAGTTTTCCCCTTGTCCCCCCATCCCCCCATCTCCTCACTCCGCAGCATAACCTTGAATATTCTCAGGTTCAAACTGACGTAAAATTCTGGTTGTTTCGCGATCGAGGCTTTTGCTACCTTCAACTACAACTATGTATTTACCAGCATTCAAGCGATTTCGATAAGGTAAAGCGTCACCACCACCTACAACCAAACCGACTCCTCCACCAACAAAGATGGCTCCTAAAGCACCACTAAGCGCACCCAATAATCCTCCAATAAAATGATTACCGATTTCTCCTGCCCAAGCAAAGGTATTTAACCCGGTAATTAAACTAAAGGTAAAACCAGCGAAAAAACCAAAAGGTACTAACCAATAAGACATAAACTTGGCTTGCTTTTTGGCTTCTTCTTTGGGATCAATTAAACCAAATTCATCGGCAGATTTATAGCCTTTACCAAGTATGGTACTTTTAATGGCTTTTTTTTCTAAGGCAGTGTAAGCTTCTTCTGCTATTATCCTGTCTGGGAATACTGCAACGAGATAATTCATTATATAAAAGCTTTAAAAATCAAATAATTTTACTCTAATTAACAGCGTAGCAGTACTATCGGCATCAATTCTATTTTTATTTATAGGAATATCCTGGTGCAACAATATAACTTATGGGGGTTAGGAAGCAGCAAGCAGGGAACAGAGAATAGGGGGGAAGAAGAACGAGTTTTCTGTACATATTGCGAATAATAAAAAGTCGGGTTTTTAGGTAAATATCTCTTGAAGAACACAATCATCGAAAAAACCCGACTTCTTCCCTATTCCCTATTCCCTTCTTCCCCCATTAAATCACCGCTACTTCCGGTACTGCATTTTGCATTTTGATAAAAGCATCTATCAGGGTTTGTAACTGTATATCTGCTTTCATCACTGCTAAACCCCTTACTGTTACTTTACCGGGAGAATAAACAAACCGACTCATCAGATTTTGTGGTAATTTTTCAGCTAATAATTTCCAAGCGGGTTCTTCCATGGGGGTTTCTAAAACAATATGCTGTTTTCCTTCCGGTTTAATGCGACTGAATCCCAAACTCTTCGCTAGTTGCTTTAATTCCATCACCCGTAAAAGTTGATTTGCTGATGGTGGTATGCTTCCATAACGATCGTTCCATTCTGCTGCAATTAATGCTAATTCCGATTTCGATTTAGCTACCGCTACCGCACGATAAGCGCTCATTTTCTGATCCAAATCGGGAATGTAATCTGCTGGAATCAACGCTGTCAAATTCAGATCAATTTGAGTATCGTCAACGGTGGGAATTTCTTGTCCCCGAATTTCGCGGATAGCTTCTTCAAGCATTTCCATGTACAAGTCGAAGCCAATGACGTTCATTTGCCCGGATTGTTCTGCTCCTAATAAGTTGCCAACTCCGCGAATTTCCATATCCCGCATCGCTAGTTGATATCCGGAACCGAGTTGAGTAAATTCTTGTATTGCTCTCAACCGTTTGCGGGCTGCCTCCGATAATGACCGTTGTTTGGGATAAAATAACCATGCATGGGCTTGAATTCCTGCACGTCCCACACGTCCCCGCAGTTGGTAAAGTTGGGCTAAACCAAATTTATGTGCATCTTCAATTAAAATGGTGTTGACTCGTGGAATGTCCAAGCCAGATTCAATAATTGTTGTACAAACTAAAATATCTGCTTCCCCACTACTGAAAGAAAGCATGATCGATTCTAACTCGCTCGCATCCATCTGACCGTGGGCGATCGCAATTCTGGCACTCGGTATCATTTCTCGAATTCCAGCGGATATTTCTTCAATTCCTTCTATCCGGGGAACTACATAAAATACTTGTCCACCCCGGTCTAATTCTTGACGTATAGCGGTGCGAATAGCTTCGGGATTTATCGGCGAAAGATGAGTTTTAATCGGTCTTCTTGATGGGGGTGGTGTGGCAATTAAACTCATTTCCCGGATTCCTGATAAGGACATATACAAAGTACGAGGAATTGGTGTAGCGCTCAAAGTTAATACATCTACTTGAGTTTTGAGTGATTTAATTTTTTCTTTTTGATTAACCCCAAACCGCTGTTCTTCATCTACCACTAATAGTCCTAAATCCTTGATTTGCACACCTTTTCCTAAAAGCTGATGAGTACCGACAACTACATCTAACTCCCCGGTTGCTAATCGTTTTTGAATATTGCGCTTTTCTTCAGCGCTACGGAAACGGTTGAGCAATCCCACCTGGATTGGATAAGGTGCAAATCGTTCTTTTAAAGTGTGATAATGCTGTTGAGTCAGAATAGTAGTCGGAGCGAGTAAAGCAACTTGTTTACCAGCAGTTACAGCTTTAAAAATCGCTCGAATTGCCACTTCTGTTTTACCAAAACCCACATCACCGCAGACTAAACGATCCATGGGACGATCGCTTTCCATATCCCGTTTGACATCTTGAGTTGCTTTTAACTGGTCAGTTGTGGGTTGATAAGGAAAGGAATCTTCCATCTCTTCTTGCCATGGGGAATCCTGGGGATAGCTAAAACCAGTTTGTTGGGAACGAGCTGAATACAGCCTGAGTAAATCCACAGCCAATTTTTTGACAGCTTTACGGACTTTATTCTTGGTATTTTCCCAGGTCTTCCCAGTCATTTTATTCAGTTGTGGCGACCCGTTGGTAGTAGTACGGAAGCGAGATAAAGCACCAACTTGGTCTGCTGCTACCCGTAATAGTCCGTCAGCATACTTAACAACCAAATAATCACGGGTTTCGTTATTTACCGTCAAACTTTCTAACTTGACAAATTGACCCAAACCATGGTTACGGTGAATGACATAATCTCCTGGACGCAGCTTATTGGGGTCAACTTGTTTAGAAGTTGCTTTGCGACGCTTACGGACGTAACCGGGAGTCGCCAGAGTATGCTGTCCATAAAATTCCCGGTCAGTGACAACAACTAAACGATAAGTTGGTAAAATAAAACCTTCAAGTTCGGCAAGTCCTGAATATTTTAAAGCCACCGGAACGTGATTAACTTGCAACCGATCAATCGCTTGAAAATCGCGGGGATTAGGAATAAACTGAGCCGGACAATCGTGTTCCTGTAAGAGTGAAACCGATCGCGAAGGTTGTGCCGAAATTAACCAAATCGCAAAATTGCGTAGGCTCTGCCCGCCGTAGGCATCGCGTTCTCCTCGCAGTGTCTCCGCTAACTTTGCAAAAGCATGGGGAGTCACCGGAATGGAACGAGCCGCTAAATTCACCCCATCATTCTCCTCAGACAACTCCGATAAATACACAGTGGCAAAATTCGCCACATCCTCCAAACATTCTTCCCAGAAGCGGTGAATCTTGGGTAATTCGGCATAGGAAATAGTATTTTGGATTGAAGAATTAGCAATTATTCTTCCCCCCCGCTCCGCGGCCCCCTCGTCCGCGCGGCGCGGGTGCCCGTGTGGCCGTGGCCCCGGGGGGGCGGGCGCCCCCC
>JAYKJL010000166.1:0-9957 GCA_035285725.1 Nostocales cyanobacterium 94392
AACGCTTCTATTTTTGACCCCGAACCTATAGAATATTTTTTAAAACAAGCAGTTCATCCTAATACTCTTAGACAAAATATTGAATTATGGGTAACGGTGTTTCCTTCTTTGAAAATTCCCGGTTTGGGTTACGATTTATTAATTGATTTGATTCGGGCAAAAATGGGTGCTACTGCTTGTTGGTTATGCTTACAAGACTGTAGGGATGATGAAACTATTTATAATTTACTGTTAGCAAGTGCAGCACTTCCTTTAGCATTTCCCAGTCGAGAAGTTAATGGAATAAATTATATTGATGGTGGTTTGGTTGAGAATGTACGTTTGAAAGCTTTAGCAAAACGTGGTTGTAAAAATGTTATTGTAATTCACTTAAAAAATGGTTCTGTATGGAATCGGAATGATTTCCCCGAACAAACAATTATTGAAATTAGACCGGAAAAAGCGATTAATAAATCTGAAGTTCCAGTTGTTGGTGTAATGGATAGCTGGTTAGATTTCAGCACTCAGCGAATTACGAAATTAAAACAGCAAGGATACGAAGATGCAAAACGCTGTTTAAATCCCATTATTGATTCTTTAATTTCGGTTAGAGAATATCGTCAATCTCAAGCATCGCTAGTTAATTCTACTCAACAACTTGTTAATGATGCTCCGTTGTGAATATTGATTTATGACTTTATCCTAAATACTGATGTTGGGTTACGAGAGGATTAATAAATATTCTGGTTACATTTAAATATGCTTTTCCTGTCTAACCCAGACTACAATTTTAACCTTTAACTATGAATGATGATTTATGACATTACTACTCAATTTACTTGAGATAATAATATTGGGTTACAACACGATAAAGAAATATGATTTTTACTATTGAATATTACTTTCGTGTCTAACCCAACCTCTAACCTTTAACCTCTAACCTTTAACCTCTAACCTTTAACCCTTAAACTGTTTTTCTAATACATTCAATAAAGCTTCTCTAGGAAATATTGAGGATAATTTGGTGATAAAATGAGAGGCAATACCTCCAACTACAACCGTCGCACGTCCTTCTTCTAAAGCTTTCAATGCTTGATCTACTACTTCTTCGGAAGTAGACATACTTTGAGAATTACGTGCTAGTGCAGGAGGAAAATTGGCTTCATTGAAAAAGTTTGTTTCTGTAGGTCCCGGACAAACTACTAAAACTTTGACTCCATATTGACGATTTTCTGCCCATAATGCTTCGCTGAAACTGCGAACAAAAGCTTTAGTAGCAGCGTAAACTGATAGATATGGTATCGGTTGGAATGCTGCAATTGACGATACATTGATAATGCTTCCCGAACGTCGATCGCGCATTTGTGGTAAAAATCTGTGGGTTAAATCCACCAGCGCTACATTATTTAATTGCACCATTTGCACTTGGCGATCGCCATCGGTTTGAGCAAATTCACCATAGTCCCCAAAACCAGCGTTATTTATCAGTAAATCTACTTTCAAACCTTTGGCAATAGTAGCGTCAAATACTTCCTTCGTCGCTGATGGTTGAGTTAAATCTTTGACAATCACATCGACTTGAATATTGTATTGCTCCCGTAACTGTTGAGCCAGAGCATTCAATTTATCTTCCGAACGTGCAACAATAATAAGATTTGTATTTTGTGCAGCAAGTTTAAGAGCAAAGCTTTTACCGATACCACCGGAAGCACCAGTAATTAAGGCTGTTGGCATTTTTATTAATACATAAGTTGTTAACTACCTTACAAATGTTAACAATAATTGGTACCCAGTTCTAACTATCTAAAGTCATAAGTACCCGTGCAAATTAATTTAACATTTTAGTTTGATAGGGAAGAGGGAAAAGGGAAGAGCGATATAACCCAGTAGTAAATATACAATTAATTCTGCTTACCCACTTATAACAAGAAATGGGTAATTGGTAATTGAACCTTTAACCTTTGACCTCTAACCTTTGACCTTTGACCTTTAATGTCTAACCTCTAACCTCTAACCTCTAACCTTTGACCCAATTATTGGTACAATGACATTTTAGTACAATAGAACTATTGAATCAAGATATTATGTCCGATTTAATTTTGTTTTGGCATCGTCGCGATTTACGCATTTGTGATAATACCGGAATTGCCGCAGCGTTGGAAAAAACTCGTAAGGTGGTGGGTGTTTTCTGTCTCGATCCAAATATTCTCAAAGGGGATGATGTTGCAGCCGTAAGGGTGACTTATATGATTGGTTGTTTACAAAAACTCCAAGAAAAATATAGCCACATGGGTAGTCAATTATTAATTGTACAAGATAATCCAGTAAAAGCAATTCCCAAGTTAGCAAAGGCTTTGCAGGTGAAAGGTGTATTTTGGAATTGGGATGTGGAACCTTATTCCCAGGAACGAGATATTAATGTAATTAATGCGCTACAAGAGCAAGGTATTGAGTATTTAGAAAAAAATTGGGACCAATTATTAAATTCACCAGATTTGATTCGTACTGGTTCAAATAATCCTTATACAGTGTATACTCCGTTTTGGAAGAATTTGATTAGTAAACCTAAAGATTCTCCTGTAGAAATTGTTGATAAATTCGAGGGATTAACAACAGAAGAACAAGAAATTGCAACCAAAGCGGGAGTTGTTGAATTGCCCACAGCGAAGGAATTAGGATTTAACTGGAATGGGGAATTAATAATTGAACCAGGGGAAAAAGCAGCCCAAGAAAGATTAGAAGAATTTTGTTTTACCAATATTAATGAATATCAAGAACAAAGAAATTTTCCGGCAATTGATGGTACATCAAGATTAAGTGCAGCTTTAAAATTTGGTGTCATCGGAATTCGTACTGTTTGGAAAGCCACCGAAGATGCATTAGAAAATAGTCGTAGTGATGAATTAGCAAATAATATTCGTACTTGGCAAAAAGAGATAGGTTGGAGAGAATTTTATCAACACGCAATGTATCATTTTCCAGAATTAGCATCGGGTGCTTATCGTGATACTTTTAAAAATTTTCCTTGGGAAACTAACGAAATACATTTTCAAGCTTGGTGTGAAGGAAAAACCGGATATCCAATTGTTGATGCTGCAATGCGACAATTAAATCAAATTGGTTGGATGCACAATCGTTGTCGAATGATTGTTGCTAGTTTCTTGACCAAAGACTTATTAATTAATCCTCAATTAGGCGAAAAATATTTTATGCAAAGATTAATAGATGGGGATTTATCTGCTAATAATGGTGGTTGGCAATGGAGTGCTTCTAGTGGAATGGATCCGAAACCAGTAAGAATTTTTAATCCTGCATCTCAAGCACAAAAATTTGACCCCGAAGCGGAATATATTCGAGAATGGTTGCCAGAATTACGTTCAATAGATACGGAATATTTAGTAACAGGAAAAATTACTCCTTTAGAACGTCAAGCTGTTGATTATCCCGAACCAATTGTAGAGCATAAACAGCAACAAAAGGCTTTTAAAGAAATGTATAAAAATCAAAAAGAACAGGGAGTAGGTTATAGGTTATAGGTTATAGGTTATAGGTTATATTTTGTAACTTTAAGGGTAATGGGAGTTAGCAAAAAGGCATATTTTCTTGTAGGGTGTGTAGTTTAGAATAAATTTGAAGGTAGCGATAAGACTTGTAGCGTCACGCACCATCAACCTGCTAACATTAATCACATCCTATTCCTATAGTTTTTCGATTTTAAAGTACAATCCGCAATGCAAACCGATAGTCTTTTCTACGAAATATTTCAAACAGATCCAGACATTGTATTTGAACTGATTGGTAAACAATCTGCTAGAAATACAACATACACTTTTGCTTCACTTGAAGTCAAACAAACTAGTTTTCGCATGGATGGTATACTTTTACCTCCGATTTATGCGACAGATTTACCGATTGTATTTGTAGAAGTACAAGGATATAAAGATACAAAGAAAGTTGTTTATTCCAGCTTGTTTAGTGAGATATTCTTGTATTTACACGATTACCAACCTGTAAATGATTGGTGCGCCGTTTTAATTTTTATTAAACGCAGTCTTGATCCACGCTTACCCATTCAGTATGAAGATTTTGCTGATAGTCCTCGTTTTATCAGGATTTACTTAGATGAATTAGAAGCAAAACCCAACCAATCATTAGGATTAAGTTTATTACAGTTGATTAGTTTGAGAAAAGAAATTGCTACCGAAAGCGCAAGAGAATTAGTTAAACGAACTCGTCAGCTTCAAGATGCCGAAAAGCAAAGAAAGTTTATACAATTAATAGAGACTGTGTTTGTTTATAAATTTCCAAATTTAGGAAGAGAAGAGATAGAAGCTATGTTGGGATTAAGTGAACTCAAGCAAACGCGAGTTTATCAAGAAGCGTTTGAAGAAGGTAAAGAGGAAGGGCAACAAGCAGGGGAATTAAAAGGTAAGCTTGCAGCGGTACCTTTGTTGTTACAAGCAGGAATAAGTGTTGAGCAAATTGCCCAACAGTTGAGTTTAGATTCGGAAACTGTAAAACAAGTTGTACGGGAACAATAATTTTTTAAATAATTACTCCCCCCAAACCGCTTTAAGATTACCCATCTCTATGAAACCTTTTTCCTCTGCGCTAAGAGCGTCTGGGGCGGTTTTTTTATCCGTAATCTTCTGCCGGGAAAGGAGTAAGATATTTCTACGTGAGTTGAGAAGTCGGGTTTTTAAGTACTTGGGCAAAATTAATTGTATAGTTGTCATTGCGAGTGGAACGAAGTGAAACGAAGCAATCTCAAAGTGTTGCGATTGCTTCGCTGTCGCTCACAATGACACAATTAATTTTGCTTACCCACTTATAAGATTTATCACCCTTCCCTGTTCCCTTTCTACTCACAAAGTAAACTCTCTCTAATAAAGGTTAACTGTTGCGTATTCACATTCTCACTACTCAACTTACTTTCCCCATTCAGTTGAAGGGGAATCAAATCTTGATTTATAAATGGTTCTGCATTATGTAAAGCATCTGGATTATAGGGAATACCACCTGTTCCAATGTTGTAAAATTCAGTTTTTGTACCTCCCCTATTTGCTTGGCAATTCTGGCTTACTTCTGCATTAACTCTCTCTTGTGGTAAGTTTGTTAAGCTACGAGTTGGGTCAATTCCAGGGGTGTTGATATTTACGCTACCATTTAGACCAAATTCAGAACTAGCCGTAATATCGTTGAGGAAGGTTGGTTTATTCCGGGATTCAATACCAAATAAGAATTGACTGTTAATATTGACGCTACCACCGTTTCCTGTAAATGCATTCGCTGTGATGTCGTTTCCTTCACCTTTTACAGGGAAGGCAACTATAAAGGGGGTATTAATAATAATATTTCCGCCATTTCCACCAAATTGTGCATCTCCTGCTGTGGTAGATATTTGGCTGTTGTGGAACATCAAAATTATGTCATCTACCTTGAGAGTGATATTACCGCCTGTATTGCTCCGAGTTTTAGCATTTATAAAACCATTATCAAGGTTGAGGGTGTCTGCTTGAAGTTCGATATCACCACCAATTCCAATTCCCAGGCTATTAACGGCAATGGTTGCACCGTCTTTTACTGTTACAATTACAGGGTCAATGTCTATTTTACCGCCTTTACCCGTGGAATTTTCGGCGGTGTTGGCGAATATGCCGGTTTTTTCACCTGTGAGGGTAATATCGTCTTTGACTTGGAGGATAATATTTCCTGCGTCTCCACTGCTAGATGTAGAGGTAGTGATTTGAGCGCCGTTGCTGACTTCTAGAATATTTGCACTCAAGTTGATTTTACCAGCTTTTTTCTCTCCAAATGTTCTGGCGGTGATTTCTGCACCATTGTTTAACAAAATTGAGTTTGAATTGATTTCAATAGTTCCTCCTTCTCCTCTTGCTCGAGTTAAAGCTGATATTTGTGCTTGCTCGCTAACTGTTAATTTAGGTGTAGTAATCTGGATATTTCCAGCATCTCCTGTGGCTAAATTACTTCCACCACTATTAGTTGTAATACTACTACGAATTATGTTGAAAACGGGATGTTTTCCAGTGACTTCAACTGAAGATGTTGCATCAATTTGAATTGTTCCTCCTTTCCCAGTACCTGTAGTAATAGCAGTTATTTCTGCTCCGTCGGTAACTGTTAATTTAGGAGTAGTAATTTTGATATTACCACCGTCTCCACCTCCTCCAGTACTTCTCAATGAGCTAAGAGCAAAACCATCAGGTGTAGTTCCAATGATTTGTACTGACTCGCGAGCATTAATTTCTAAATTACCAGCTTTTCCTGTTCCTGTTGGTAATGGGAAACCAAATTCTTCACTTAATCCTGGAGTTAAAGCCGCTGAACTTGATATACTTGCTCCATCTTTGACAATCAATTTTCCGGTGTTAATTGTTAAAGTTCCTGCATCTCCATTTCCTAAAGTATCAATGGACAAAAAACTATCATCACCACTTAATTTTACTGAATCTGTAGCGTTGATAGTGAAGCTTGATGCTGGTTGATCTCCTGATACAAAGGCTGTGATTCGAGAGCCATTTTGTAGACTAAATTTTGCTGTTTCAATTAAAATATCACCACCAGAACCTGTAAAAGCTGAAGCTGAAATAGTACTAATGTTGTCGATAGTAACAAATTCGTCGGTTTTCACACTAATGTTTCCAGCACTTCCTGCATTTGTTGTATCGGTAGTTTGGAAACCTCCGAGCAGAGAACCATCGGTTAACAACAGCGATTTTGCATCAATGTTAATGTTACCACCGTTACCATTTTCAGACGTTACAGAGCTTAAAATATTACTCTGTTTTAAAGTGACAGAATCCCTAGCTTGTACTTCAACATTACCTGCATTTCCAAAAGAACCGATGGCGCTGATATCGCTGCTATTTAAAGAAACTGTATGAGCATTAATACTGATATTTCCAGGATTTCCGATTCCATTATTACTGATACTAACTAAAGCGCGATCGCTCATCTCGAATAATTGAGTATCAATATTAATATTTCCCCCATTACCTTCAGCACCGAAAGCGACACCAGCAAAAACAGAACTGCGAAACTCTCCGTCACTGCTAACTCCATCAAATTTAACTTTATCTGTAGCAGTAATATGAATATTTCCGGCATTTCCCTTACCAAAAGTATCGGTACTGAGATTTGCACCATTGAGTACTTCAACGGAATTGGCTTTAATATTAATATCGCCTGCTTGATTACCAGTTTGCGATATTACATTTGTCAAGATATCAGCAAAATCCAATTTGAGGCTGTCGGAAACATCAATATTTACATTTCCAGCATTTCCCGTACCCAAAGTTCTGGTTAATAGTTTAGCGCTATCTTGAATATTTACAGAACCATTAGTAACTGTAATATTGATATCACCTGCATTACCGATAGCTCCATTACTCACTTCACTCGTAGCAATAGGGATAAATCCATCCCGTATGCCAGCAAATTTCACTTCATCTCTGGCTACAATATTGATATCTCCAGCATTTCCCTGTCCCCTTGTACGGGATTGCAAATTAGTTCCGTCTGTGACTTCAAGAGAACCTACAGTAATATTGAGGTTCCCTGCATTACCCACACCATCTAGATTGACTCGACTGAAAATATTGGAATAATCGACTTTTGCTCTACCACTAATATCAACATTGACATCACCCGCGTTTGCAAATCCTTGTGTACTAGCATTCAATTCAGAAAATTCACTTAATAATAAAGAATTAGCAGTGATATTAATATCTCCACCTTGAGGTGTAATATCCTTTGGTGTACTATTAAAACTGCGATTATCAATAAAGCTACTTGTGAGAAAAATATTTCCACCACTATTAAATGTAATTGTCCCACCGACTGCTCCCTGAGAGAAAATGTTAACTCCCGGATTTAAAGCAATATCTTGCTCAGCAAGTAAAGTAATATCACCACCCTTACCTGAATTACTAAATGAAGAAGCATCTATATTACCTTTGAGAGAAATTCCTCCACGAGAATCAACAGTCACAGCACCACCATCAGCAAAATCTGTTGTGTCAATGTCCCCGTTGACGGTAATATTACCTGATAAGGAACTATTAGGACGGTATTGATTACTCAGAAATACCTTACCACCATCAGTAAAAGGTAAAAAGATATTTATATTTCCCACATTAATATCGGCGCTGGTTGCTGTATCGTTAAAATTAGGAATAATAAAACCTGTATTAATATTAGCAGGAACTCCTCCCTCAAAACTTGACCAATCTATACCTGCTCTTACATCTAAACTTGGTTTCCTACTACCATCGATAATTAATTCTGTGCCATCAGATAAACTGACATCCGCTAAACTTGCAATGCGATCGCTGTTGTTGAAAAGAGTATTATTATCAGGATTAATTGTATTATCCGCTGAGTCAGCAAATAAAATATCGACATTACCCAAAGTGACACTTCCCCCAGCCAGAATGTGTAAAGAAGCTCCAAAATAATCAGCTAAACTCACATCTCCTGCTGCAAAAATAATTGGATCATAAGGACTATATAAATCTCCCAAACTTCCATCCAACTTTTCAATCCGAAAATTCCCCCCAGCAGCAAAACGAGCATCCCCTCCAACCTGCTTCTCACTCTGTAACACCATATCCCCACCAGAGAATAAACCGCTATTAGGATGATTTAAAGCAAAAATGTCTAATCTCTCCTTACCTCCTTCCTCAGCGCTCTCAGCGTCTCTGCGGTTTTTATTCCAATAATCTTCTAGAAAAAGACTAGTTATTTGTAAACTACCACCAGCAGTAGCAATAAAAGGATTATCCTTACTATCCCTAATCTTTACAGTATCCGTAGCCTGAAGCGTCAAATCTCTTCCTGCATGAATTTGATTTTGTAAATCGAGATTACCAGCTGCTAAAGTCAAATCTTGTCCAACTTGTAAATTACCAGCATTACTAATTGTTCCAGACATTCCTTCAAACTGCAAACCCACAGGAGCCGCAACATAATTACTTAACAGAGGTGCAGCTTCCGGATTAGTAGCGCTAAACTTTTTATGATCAGGAAAGATTAAACTATTAGTAGTACTGGCGACAAAAGAACCTCTGATATCCAAACTAGCATTCTGTCCGAATATAATTCCATGAGGATTAAAAAAATAGAGATTAGCATCACCCAAAACACCCAACTTTCCCAATAGATGAGAAGAATTATTTCCCGTCACACGAGTGAAAATATTGTTAATCGTTGCTGGATTTGCGAAATAAACAGAATTACCTTCCCTGATATTAAAATCCTGAAAACTGTGGAATAGATTAATTCCGCGAATCGTACCTCCATCAATGCGTTGAACTTGGGAATTAAGCGGTGTTACCACAGATTTTTCACTACCGAGAGTATTATCTGGAATAATTTGAGCAGCAACTTTAGTGGTAGTTAAGGTGAAAAGAGTTAATAAGGGTAAATACCAAAGGGAAATTCGTAAATTTATTTTCATTTATATGGGATTAGGGAGTAGGGTGTTAGGGTGTTGATGAGAGTTTCTGGTGTGAGTGATGTTTAGATGGTAATAGAACTTAGCAAAAAAAAGCAGATTTTTTTTGCAACGGGTGTGTGACACTTAGCTCATATCTTGCATCTTATGAGTAATTACTAATTAAATAAATTTAATAGTTAAAAACAATACTATTCAAATACTGTGTTTTTTTAGTCCATTTTAATGGACTTTTGCTATTAGACTGGGACTTGCAGTCCCAGGCGGTTTAAAACGAAGCCAAATAACTCGTAATAATTTTGACTATAGTTTTTTATGGTGCAAGATATGAGTTAGAGTGATTTTGAACAAAACAATCAAGTTTGTGGTGTCACGCACCAACTGGGTATTGTGACAATATCGTAAGTGCTGGGTAAAAACCCGACATATACCCAACGATGCTTCCCCGACAATAATCATAGAAGTCGGGTTTTTATGAGAATTTTTTGTGTGAACGATGTTTA
>JAYKJL010000167.1:0-3432 GCA_035285725.1 Nostocales cyanobacterium 94392
ATTTGCTTTAAGCCCCGAAGTGCATTTCTCAAAGGTTCGGTGCTTGCTAGTACAAGTAATTCTAGGAAGCCTGAAGGACCTTGAACGATAAACTTGAAGTCGTTTTGCGGGTTGGCTGTAATAGGGGGTACGACTAGTTCCTTTCCGGGTGCTACCAGAGATGCATCTTCCGGTGAGTCGTAATCTGCTGGGTATAGCAAGACAATATTGCCGCTGCTATCTATTACCAATACTGCAATATAAAGATTGCGGTTTTCTTTGTTAGTTACGTGAATTTTGATCTCGGTTTTTGGCTTCAATGTTTGTACTGTGGTTTGAATCTTTTGCGCTAAAATACCGCTTTCTTCTGCTCCACGACTAGCGACTGTACTAGAGTCTCCCCTGGTTCCGACGGGTTTAATATCTGCGGTCACTTTGAGGCTAGATGTATTTTTGTTGAGTACGGAGCGCAAAATCAGACCTGCAAGCAACATTTTAAATTTGGGTTGCAGTCGTTGAATGGCTGCATCTACTGACTCCCCAACTATACCAAAGCTATCGGGAATCGGGATGAGTCCAGAACTAAACAAACCAATGCTTCCTTCCGGAGGTAGGGGTGTGATTTTTTCTTGTTGTGCCAGCTTTAGATATCCCGATGTCATCTTACCGAGAATAAAGTCAGTATCTTGCTCTTGATTAACAGCTACTGTTTTTACTCGGTCAACTTTTTGTAATTCTTTGCGTGCTATCTCAGTTTTATTACTTAAAGATGCATCAATTCCAATTCGCAAGCTGAGGTCTGTAGGAACACCCCGTATTCTTTCCCGCAACAATGCACCGGGTTGAATAACTGCTCTTTGTCCGCTGCTTAGCTTGCCGTATCCTACCATACCCACACGAGATGTTTGTTCAATCTCCGCCAAGGTCGTTCCTTTCGCATCAATTAAACTAAATATTGCTCCCTTGGTGAAAGACTCTAGACTTTCAGAAGAAACTCCACCCAACCAAAACTCAATTTGTTCATTTTTTACGCTGCGAACTACAGCTTCCGCTGTTTGTCTGGTTGGATTGAGAAAGTATGTAGGTTTTTGTTGATGATTACTTCCTGACTTAACCTCAATCTGAGGAACTTGATTCACATTTTCCGATTTCGCAACATCTTCAGTACTACGCTGTAAATTAACGAAAGTTGTCTCAACGGACTGGTTAATAGACTGTTGCCAAAGATAACGAGTCAATAGATAAGTAAAGGCTCCTGCATGAAAACCATCAAAGGGTGCATCTAACGCTAATTGGTCGCGTTGTGCTGAACCCAATGCTACACCTTTAGCAATACCTTTGCGTCGTAGTTCCTGAAACTCGCTGCTATCAAGCTTTAAACGAGAAAGCCATTTCTTTTGATATTCAAACTCTTCGGGACTTGCTTGAGCATTTTTACCATCCAAACGTGTATCTACCGCTCGCACTACCAAATTACCACGAGTTCCACCTCCGGAATGGCAGCTATCAAGCATTACGGTCACATTTTCGGTTTGCAGTGCATACATCAACAGAAACAGCGTTCTGCCCATAATATCCTGGACTTTACCAGCATCACGGCTGTTTTGGGAAAAGCGGTCATAAGGTATCATAGTACTGTTAAGACCATCTTCACTGATAGGTTCGGGGTCAATTACCTGCGAACCATGTCCGGAAAAATGGAATACTACTACATCCCCCGGTTTAGCTTGTTTAATTAAGTGATTTTCAAAGGTGTCGAGGATATTCTGACGGTTTGCTTTTTCATCAGTCAGAGTAATAATATCCTGGGGATTGAAACCAAAACGATGTAACAGCAATTCTCGCTGCATCTCTACATCAGTCAAACAACCTCGTAATGGACTGATACCTGCTTGATAATTGTTAATTCCCACTAACAAAGCTAACTTGCGAGGGGTATCTTGAGCCAAAACCTGACCATAACGGTTTGCTTGACGGATGATGTCAAACTGACTTAAACCCAAAGCTGCGAGAGTCGAACCGGCGAATTGCAGAAAATGACGGCGATTGACACGAGGCATAATTAAACTCTCTTTATTAGATAGATAAATTAAGTTAACTGGGAATTCCAGAGCATATGTATTTTTGTGTCACATTTTAGACTTTGTTATGGAAATATCAAGGCTAAGTAAATTACATAAGTTCGATTTTTCTGTTTTCGGAAGTGGGATTGTATCAAATTGTATGAAAGTACTTGTAGAGTGCATTCAATATAGCAGGAGGTTGTAAACCCCCTGCTAATAGCAAAAGTCGTCTAAAGACGACTGAGAAATTTTCAGTCTAATTCAAAAAAAAATATTGTCAAAAACCTTCGGATTATGCATTATAAACTACAAAATAGTCTCGTTGCTCCGGTGTCAACTAAAACATTATTTAATGTTACTGAGCGGATTTGTTCATTTGGGATAAATCCTCTTTCTGCTAAAGTTTGGTCGATTTGATTAGTAACTTTAATTGTGGTTGTGACTTTGCCCATTTTTTCATTTTTGCTAAAAATCATATTATTGTCCGATAAGTTTAGGCAGCATCCCTGCGGGTGTAAGTTTATTTTTTTCGTAGTGCGGGCTTCTAGCCCGCTTCTTGGATATTAGGGAGCAAGATGCTCCCACTACAATTTTTCTTGCAAAATTGAGATGCTTAAATTTATGTATAAAAATTATTGAATGATGTAAATATTTTCGGTGTTTAATTATATTTTATGATTTTTTTTGTTTGGACGGTTTAGTTATCTATCTAAATATTTTGCAATCAAAGTGTTTTTACCTATTCCGTAAGAAGGATAAATCTTTATTTGCGTAAAGGTTTATTTTGAAGGGTATCAAAAATACTAATAAATTCTCTGCTTGACTGGTAAAAATATTGCATACCTTCTACTTAGCCAGAGGTATGAATAATTGCAGATACAAGGTAGTGGAGGATCGAATCATGCGCTACAGTTTGGGATTGCTTGCTTTTGCGGGTGTGTTTTTAGTTACTTTTCCTGTGGAAGCTGTGGTAGCGAATGGGTTATCTGTTGCGAGCGAAGAAGTGAAGATAGCGCTGGGTGAAGGGAAGAAACAGCGTAATAATGAAGCGTTGCGGTTGAATAAATTAGGTTTGCAGCAGTTGAATAGAGGTGAATATCGAGAAGCGTTAAATAATTTTGAGCAGGCTTTGGTTATTGTTAGAGAAATCGGAGAGCGTCAAGGTGAAGCTACTACTCTCAACAATATTGGGAATGTTTACCTTAGTTTGGGAGAATACCCCAAAGCATTAGATTACTACCAACAATCTTTAGCTATTAGCAAACAAGTTGGAGATAAAGCGGGGGAAGGTACTATTCTCAACAATATTGGGGAAGTTTACCGTAATTTGGGAGAATACCCCAAAGCATTAGATTACTTCCAACAAGCTTTAACTATTCATAAACAAGTT
>JAYKJL010000168.1:0-6111 GCA_035285725.1 Nostocales cyanobacterium 94392
TACCCCAGGTTGAATGTTTCCCCGGTCAATTAAATCAAGTATTTATGAATATCTTGGCAAATGCTATTGATGCTTTAGATGATTCAAATACAGGACGTAGTTTTGAGGAAATTAAAGCCAATCCTAATAAAATTACGGTCAAAACATCAATTGAAAATCATCAAGCAAAAATCTCAATTGTTGATAACGGCAAGGGGATGAGTGAATCAGTTAAACAGAAAATATTCGACCATTTATTTACTACTAAAGCAGTCGGGAAAGGTACAGGATTAGGATTAGCTATCGCAAAACAAATTGTGGAAGAAACTCATGGTGGAAAGTTAACTTGCAATTCTATCTTAGGTATCGGTACAGAGTTTCTCCTAGAACTTTCATTATGAAGTAAATATTTGTAATTATCATGTAAATTTATTCACGCATCTGGGAATACTAAGTGCAAAGCATTAAGATTTAACTCAATATGATTAATATCAATACTAGTATTCCCGGATACGAAATAACTCAACAAATATACGATGGTCTAAGAACCGAGGTTTATCGAGGATATCGAGAAAATGACAACTTACAAGTAGTAATTAAACTACTGAAAAATCCCTATCCCAGCTTTAGCGAACTCGTCCAATTCCGTAATCAATATGCGATCGCGAAAAATCTCAATTTTCCTGGGATTATTCAAACCTACAGCCTAGAACCGTTCCAAAATGGTTATATCTTAGTGATGGAAGATATGCAGGGCATTTCTCTCAACGATTATTTCACAAATCTAGGGACGTTAGAGGTCACATCTTCCCTATTACAAGAATTCCTGCCAATTGCCATATCCCTATGCGATATTTTACATATACTTTATAATCAACGAATTATTCATAAAGATATTAAGAGTGCGAATATTTTAATTAACCCTCAAACCAAAGAAGTTAAATTAATCGACTTTAGTATTTCTTCATTACTACCAAGAGAAACCCAAGACATCAAAAGTCCCAACGTGTTAGAAGGAACCTTAGCATATATTTCCCCCGAACAAACAGGAAGAATGAATCGGGGAATCGACTACCGTAGTGATTTTTATTCTTTAGGTGTGACATTTTATGAATTACTCACAGGAGAATTACCATTTACCTGTGAAGATGCGATGGAATTAGTACATTGTCACATTGCCAAAATACCTCCTTGTGTTAACCGTCAACAGTCAAGAGGGAACCATGGTGAAATACCAGAAATTTTGGATCATATTATCCAAAAATTAATGGCGAAAAATGCCGAAGATAGATATCAAAGTGCATTGGGATTAAAGTATGATTTAGAACAATGTTTGTCCCAACTCATAGAAACCGGGAAAATCGAATCATTCCCCATCGCTCAACGGGATATTTGTGACAGATTTATTATTCCTGAAAAATTATACGGTAGAGAGCAGGAAGTAGAAGCTTTAATCGCAGCATTTGAGAGAGTTTCCCAAGGAAGTTGTGAACTGATGTTAGTTGCTGGTTTTTCCGGTATTGGTAAAACTGCGGTGGTTAACGAAGTTCAAAAACCCATCGTCAAAAAACGGGGTTATTTTATCAAAGGAAAATTCGACCAATTTAATCGCAATATTCCTTTTTCGGCATTTGTCCAAGCCTTGCGGGATTTAATGGGACAATTATTGTCGGAGTCCGATGTGCAACTAGACCTCTGGAAAGCTAATATTTTAGCAGCAGTGGGTGAAAATGGGCAGATTTTAATTGAAGTAATTCCCGAACTAAAGCAGATCATTGGAGAGCAGCCACCAGCTCCGGAACTGTCGGGTAGTGCAGCACAACATCGCTTTAATCTGTTGTTCCAACAGTTTATTCAAGTGTTTACCACCATTGAGCATCCTTTGGTGCTGTTTTTGGATGATTTGCAGTGGGCAGATTTGGCTTCGCTGCAATTGCTCAAATTCTTGATGAGCGACAATGGCTATCTGTTGATGTTAGGAGCCTATCGTGATAATGAAGTCTCACCAACCCACCCGTTCATTTTGGCAATGGAGGAATTGAAGAAAGCTGAACAGGTGATTAATACCCTTATCTTAAAACCCTTGAGCTTGGATGATACTAATCATCTGGTTGCAGATACCTTGAACTGTTTGAGCGACCTAGCAAAACCCTTAACAAAATTGATCTATCGCAAGACTAAAGGCAATCCCTTCTTTATCACGCAGTTTCTCAAAGCTTTGCATGGTGAGGGGCATATCCGCTTTAATCGTGATCGCTGTTATTGGGAATGTGATATTGCCCAGGTGAATGCCCTAGCGGTAACGGATGATGTGGTGGAGTTTATGGCAGTGCAGTTACAGAAACTTTCCCTTGAAGCTCAAGAGATGATGAAGTTAGCTGCTTGTGTGGGGAATCAGTTTGATTTGGCAACCTTGGCAATCGTTTCTCAACAAGGGATTCATCAAGTGGCGATCGCTTTGTGGGATGTGTTGCACGAAGGGTTAGTCATTCCTACTAGTCGGGTTTATAAGTTCTTTCAAGCTGACGAGATAGAGCAAGCTGGTGGGGAAAAAGCTGCAAATCCGATTTACCGATTTTTGCATGATCGGGTTCAACAAGCTGCTTATTCTTTGATTCCAGAAAACCAAAAGCAAGTGACCCATTATCAAATCGGTAAACTCCTATTGAGGAATCTATCGATCGCAGAACGGGAGGAGAGAATTTTTGATGTGGTCAACCAAATTAATATTGGCAAACCTTTACTCAAGGATGAAAGCGAGAGAATACAGGTAGCCGAACTCAATCTCAATGCCGGTAAAAAGGCGAAAGCTTCAACAGCCTATGAAGTAGCAAAGACCTATTCTCTTTTCGGGATTGATTTACTGACAAATAATCCTTGGACTGATACCTATAATCTTGCGTTTGCTCTGCATTTTAATTTAGCAGAAGCCGCGTTAATGAGTGGAGATTTCCACTTATTGGAGGAGACAGTACTAGCGCTACTCGAATTTGCAAATTCAAATATTGACCGTGCTAAAATTTATGTTCTAAGGGTGGCTCAGTATTCCTTGCAAGGGCAATTTTCAGAAGCTATCCAGGCGGGCTTGGCAGGGTTACAAAGTCTAGGCATTACTATTGACCGAAATGTTTTAAACCAACTTGCTCAAGAAGAGTTTGCTGTTGTTGAAGATAACTTGAAACATCGCTCAATCGCCACCTTAATCGATTTACCAACAGCAACAGATCCAGAGGTTCAAGCCGCGATCGAATTATTGATTATTTTGCAACCACCCGCCTATATTATCTCCGATTTTGCTTTGTACAGTTTTGCGAGCTTCCGAGCCGTTCGCTTATCAATTGAACAGGGGAACACTGCCGAATCGATCAAAGCATATGCCACCTATGGTTTTCTGATTGGATTAATGCACGGTCAATACCAGCGAGGGCTTGAGTTTGCTGAGCTTGCCCTACAACTGAGCTATAAACTCAATAGTAAATTCCAGCAATCTGGAGCTTGCTTTATGTTAGGTTGCTGTATTCAAGTGTGGGCAAAACCAATCCAAGGAGCGGCTGAAATTAATTATCAAGGGTTTTTAGCCGGACTAGAATCTGGAGAGGTACCCCATGCTGGGTATAACCTCTACAGCAATATTTGTAATCGGCTGTTTCAAGGTGAAAACTTGGTCGATATTGCCATCGATATCGAAAAATTTTGGCTGATTGGAGAGAAACTACAACATGATTTCTTGCTAAGTATTCTTGCCGCCTGCCGTTTCTTTGTCAATCAACTTTCTCAAGCTTTAGATGAGCCAGAACACATACTCGCAACAGTAGAACAGTCCTGGGTGGAACGTTCTGAAACAATGCAGTCGCATACAGCCCTCGGTACTTATTACATTCTGCAAATGCATCGAGCATGCCTGGTTGAGGGAATTAAGCCGGACATTCACTATCTAACACAGGCGCATAAATTTCTGAATGGTTGCGCCGGATTTACCACTTCTGCTGGTTACTATTACTACGGCTCTCTGATCATGTGCAATCTCTATCCGAGTTTGCCAGAAGCGGAACACAGTCAAGTATTACAGCAGATCGAAACGAATCAAGCTCAACTCAAAATCTGGTCAGAAAGCTGTTCAGAAAACTTCTTGCACAAGTATTTGTTGGTTGAAGCAGAACGCTCACGAATTACAGGCAAACATCTGGAAACTCTCGATTTTTATGATTGCGCTATCCGGGAAGCCAAAGCAAACGGTTATACCCAAGAAGAAGCCCTAGCCAACGAACTCACCGCCAAATTCTATCTCAATTGGGGTAAAGAAAAAGCTGCCGCAGGCTATATGCAAGAAGCATACTACTGCTATGCCAAATGGGGAGCTAAAGCCAAAACTGACGACTTAGAAAAACGCTATCCCCAACTACTCAAACCCATCCTCCAACAGCGACAACTTAGCCTCAATCCTTGGGAAACAATTGCCAACATTCCCTTTTCTCGCACATCTTCATCTACTCATACTTCCACGAATAGCAGCACCAATTTTTCTGAATTGCTCGATTTTTCCTCGCTGCTCAAAGCTGCACAAGCAATTTCTAGCAGCATCGAATTAGAACCACTTCTTATCAGTCTCACCAAAATTATCTTAGAAAATTCCGGTGCCAAAAAATCCGTATTAATTCTTCCCCAGCAAAATATCTGGGAAGTACGAGCCATTACTTTTATTAATCATCAAACTCAAATAGAAACTATTCTTGAATCACAATTACTAGAAATCTGTCAAGATATCCCCATAAAAATTATTAACTACGTCAAAAATACTCAACAAAAAATTGTTGTAGATAATTGCCAAACCGATACACCTGGAATAATTAGTGAATATATGCTCACTCATCAACCTAAGAGTGTATTTTGTACACCAATTATTAATCAAGGACATTTAGTCGGGATTTTGTATCTAGAAAATCAACTCGTGGCAGGAGTTTTTACTAGCGATCGCATCAAAGTAATTGAAATGCTATCAGCCCAAGCTGGTATCTCTCTAGAAAATGCCCGTCTTTATCAAGAATCTCAAGAAAAAGCGCAATTGCTCCAACAATCTCTCCAGCAACAAAAAACCTTATTTAATGTTGTTAATCAAATACGAGAATCTTTAGATTTAAATGCAATTTTTATTGCAGTCACCCAAAATATTCGTCAGATTCTTAATGCTTCACGTGTCGGAATATACCAGTTTCATGTGGGAGAAAATTATCAATATGGGGAATTTATCGCTGAAGATGTATTACCTCAATTTACTTCGGCTTTAGCTATAAAAATTCAAGACCACTGTTTTGGTGAAAACTACGCCACCCTGTATAAAAAGGGACGGTTTTGTGCAATGCCAGATGTAGAAAATGCCGAAGTTTTAGATTGTCATCGAGCAATATTACAAAAATTTGATGTCCGAGCCTCATTAGTTATACCAATTATGCAAAATGACGAACTTTGGGGTTTACTCTGCATTCATCAATGCGATGGCTCACGTAACTGGGAATCTGCTGAAATTGAATTTGCCAAACAAATTGCTGTACAAATGGGAGTTGCACTTCAACAAACCGATTTACTTCTTGAAACTCGCCAACAAGCAATACAATTAGAAGAAACCCTGCAACATCTCCAAGACACCCAACTGCAATTAGTACAAAATGAAAAAATGTCGGCATTAGGTAACTTGGTTGCGGGAGTCGCCCATGAAATGAATAATCCTTTAGGATTTATTTCCGCAACTCTTCAACAAGCTAAACCTAGTTTTACTGATATTACCGAACACCTTAATTTATATCAAGAAACTGTTCCTAATCCCAGTACAGAAATTATCGAACACGCTGAAGAAATTGACCTTGATTACAGCCTAGAAGATTTTCCAAAAATGCTTGATGCCATGGTAATGGCTTGTGAAAGGTTAAAGAATATTAGTACTAGCTTAAGAACTTTTTCCCGTGCCGATCGAGACTACAAAGTACCATTTAATCTCCATGAAGGCATTGATAGTACAATTTTAATCCTTAAACATCGCCTTAAAGCCAACGACCAACGTCCAGCTATTGAAATAGTTACAGAATACGGAAATTTACCCCAGGTTGAATGTTTCCCCGGTCAATTAAATCAAGTATT
>JAYKJL010000169.1:0-47223 GCA_035285725.1 Nostocales cyanobacterium 94392
ACAGTGAAGCTGTTGCTGGTGATGTCGTCTAAGCGGACTGTTGCGGGAGCGGTACCGTTGAAGGATAGGGGTTGAGCGAAGATTACGGGGTTTTGGTAGTTACGAGAAAGGTTGATGGTTCTGGCGGTATGGGTGAGATTACTGATGCTTCCGGTTTCGCCGATGAAAGAATCGTTTTCAGTAATTAAGCGGTTGCCAAAGTCGAGATTGGTGACAGTTTGACCTGGACTGAGATTAACTGTGTGTGTTCCTGGAATTGCTGGTGGAGTATCGTTTGCAGTACCATAAAGATTAATTTCCCAAGAATTCCAAGTTCCAGTATCCAAACTAAATTCATCTGAAACTCGCAACGTCCAATCACCCAAAGATGACTCGCCCCAGTGACGCGCTGAGGTAAATACCCAATTTTTGTAGTCATCATTAGAGTCAATGTGAGGTTCAGCCAAAATTGATTCGGTACCGTCTGGAGAAGTGAGAACTACTTCTAAATCTCCTCGATAAGTATGATTTGCATCGAAAACTACTTCAACCCATTCAATGTTGATGTCATCGGTAATTGTAAATGAGTTGCTAATGCCAGTAAAGTTATTGTCGGGGATAGCTCTATTGACATTAATCTCACCGGAAGTGGTAGAAACTTCTGGTTCTACTGTTGTCCAAGTAGTAGCAGCATTCACAGCCGCAAGAGCATCAATCGCGCCAAAACCATATTTGTGGTTAACCAGATGTCCTGCACCATTGGTAGTCCAATCTGAGTCGGATGAATCGTTTTGTTCGCCTGTTTCTACTAAGATGTGCTGCACATCACGCCAAGTCAAATTGGGATTTGCCTCCAGCATCAAAGCAACTACACCGGAAACTAAAGGTGCAGCCGAAGATGTACCGCCAAAGTCGTTGGTATAATCATTAGTTGAAACATAGCCGTTATAGCCATTACTACCTAACAAATCAGTGGTAGTTATACCTACACCACTACCATTAGAATAACCCGCAACTAAAATGGGCGCTCCTGGTTCGCTATAAAAAGATTGGATACCATTGTGGTCTATCGCGGAAACAGCAATGGTGTAGCGGGAATTAGCAAAGCCATTATAATTAACGTTGCTGTTATTTTGCAGACCATTACCTGCGGAGAAAATATAGATATTGCCTAGCCCACTTCGACCATTAGTGACTCCATCTTGTAGAGCTGCCAAAGATAAAGGGTCAATACCAGAGAGAACTGGTAACGCTCCTGGTCCCCAACTGTTATTGTAAATATCTATGTCCTGTTTCTGGTAAGTTAGGGCATTAGCTATATCTAAGCCGCTTATCGGACCAGCGATCAACCGTAACCCAGATAAAGAGGCATTAGGAGCAGAACCACTAACACCAATGCCATTATTACCTTTACCTGCTGCTACCCCACCAACTGCTGTTCCATGTGGATTAGCAGAAGTAGGAGCTGGGTCGGGGTCATTATCGTAGAAGTCATAGCTTAAGCCTGGTAAGTATTGACTGCTCAAGTCTGGGTGAGTATATTGCAAACCATCGTCAACAATACCAATGACTACTCCTGTTCCGCGAACTGAATTCCAAGCTTGTTCAACATTGGCATCAGCACCAACTGTACCACCAGTTTGACCAGTATTCTTGAGATGCCATTGGTCAGTGAAAAGTGGGTCATTGGGAAGAAATTGAGGGTTTACAACAGATTGAGTCTGGTACTGTTGCTCAACTAAAGGATAGGAAAATTCAACACTTTCTAAAACATTTAATTGGTTTTGTATTTCAGCAAGCTTGATATCATCTGCAAATTCAAAAATGAAAGTATTAGAAATAAATCCAGTTTCACCAAGATTATTAGCTCCCAAACTTGCTGCTAATTCATCAGGAGACTGATTGGGAGCAAGCCCAATAACCCATTGAGTTGTAGCGTTTAACTCATCGGATTCTATGGCTTCCAAATCAGAAGCACGTTCAATAGCGTATGCAATTGCTGGTGAAATAGTTTCTTCGGAAGAAATGGAAGAACCATTACCTGGATAAGTCTGCTCCCAACCGCTTTGTAAAACTTCAGCAACGTGATAAGTACCTGCTGCTAAGCCAGTAAAGCTGTAATTTCCGTTAGCGTTGGTGGTAGTAGATGTTTCCCCATTATCTAACTGACCATTTTGGTTTTGGTCTAGGTAAATTGTCCAACCTTGTAACCCCGGTTCGCCTGAGTCTCTTACTCCGTCTCCGTCTAAGTCATTCCACTTGGTACCACTAATTGAGCCATTGGGAACAACTTGGCGGTTTCCGAAGTCGATATCGGTGACTGTTTGACCTGGAGATAAGTTAACTACATGGATATCAGAGGAAGTAGCCATGTTAAGAATGGCTTCTCCTAAAGCTTGTACATCGACACGCTTAAAATTTAATCCTGTGTTATTAACGTTGTCATTTTCATCATCGCCGTCATTGATGGTAACACCTGTGGAAACTAGCAAATTGTTGAATTCTGTTACAGTCAAACGCCGCCCCAATGTTTGCTCTGCTAACTGTTGTGCTAACACTGCAATACCAGCAATATGAGGTGAAGCTTGGCTAGTACCATGCTGTGTAACAGTACCACCATTGGGACCTGCACCAGTAATCGGAGCACCAGGAGCAAAAACTGTGGTTAAATTATCATCGCGCTGAGAGAATGGTGTGATATGGTTCGCACCACTGGAGTAAGCAGTTGCACCATTACCGTAACTCCAGCTACCGGAGTTAGAGTCATATACTGCTCCAATTGAAAAAGAATTGGGGTCTGCTGATGGGTAAGCTACACCTTGCTGGCTGTTAAAGCTATAGAAATCGTTCCCCGAAGCTGAGACAACTATAATATCCATTGCTTCAAGGGCTGCTAACTCATCATCGATGCCGTAGAGTGTTTGAGGCGTTGTATAATTTCCGCTATCACCTAGAGACATATTGACACTAGCAATATTGTAAGTAGCTGCATTAGCTATTACCCATTGCAAAGCTTGCTCTATGTATCCAAAATTTCCCCCTCCATTATCCTCAAACACCTTGAGATGGATAATGTCTGCTCCTGGTGCCATGCCAGTGTATGTGTTATTTGAGGAGGCAACTATACTAGAAACATTAGAACCATGTCCGTTCACATCGCTGCCATCAGCATCCCCATCAGCGAAATCGTAATGGTAAACAATACGGTCAGCTACACCGTCATTATTGCTGTCAGAACCGAAGAAAGGATGATTTAAGTCAATACCAGTATCCAAAATTACAGTTGCAAAACCATTCCCATCTATCCCTGTAAACCGAGAATCTGCGCGGAAATCATCTATGTTAATTAACGAGCCAGAAACATTGGTTTGAGGTGTAACACTATTGTCATCGGGAGCAACAATTTCACCATATGTAACCATGGGAACTTGTGAATTAGTGGTTGTAATTACTATTTGACCAGGATCGTCAATAGAAGAACCACTACTATTACCTGGATAAGTTTGTTCCCAACCACTTTGTAAAACTTCAGCGACGTAGTAAGTACCGCCTGCTAGGTTAGTGAAGCTGTAATTTCCGTTAGCGTTGGTGGTAGTAGATGTTTCCCCACTATCTAACTGACCATTTTGGTTTTGGTCTAGGTAAATTGTCCAACCTTGTAACCCAGGTTCGCCTGAGTCTCTTACTCCGTCTCCGTCTAAGTCATTCCACTTGATGCCGCTAATTTCTCCCAAACTTGGTTGGTCATTAATTGTCCACCCCATATCTTCAAAGATACCCAGGGTTATGTCACCTGGATGGTGTATTGCTTCAGCAGTTCCAAGTTGAGGAGTCATCAACGAATTTGGGTTTCCAGCAGCATAGGTAGCTTCATCAAGGTGGCTATAGCTCGAGCCTGGGTTCCAAATACTAGGCGCATATAATTTTGGCTTTGTACCGCTATTAGCAGCTACAGCATTAGAACCAGTAAAAAAGAGGTTATTGCTGGTTAATTGATTTCCCAGAGCAGTAGATGGATTGGGGAATAAGCTTGTATTGATAAGACTCTGGTTAGAACCATTAACTGTAAAGCGATCGTAAATACTTGGAAAACCCGTACCAAATCCCCAACTACCCTGACCACTTTGGTAGTCCATAAAGCCAAGAAATCCTAAACCATGCCCCAGTTCATGTAATACAACACTGGCAAAATCGTATTGTCCTGCTGGTGTATTACCATCAGTACCAAAATACCAGTTGGAGAAATTGCTGTTGAAGTTGGTTGTAATATCTGCTCGGCTAGGATCTAAATCTGTACCTGCAAGTTTGTTCGCCAATGCCACTGGATACCATGTATTATTTTGTGGAGCGCCAGAGAAATTGCGATAAAAACTTTCTGGTCCAGCTGAACCTAGAGTCCCAGCGCCCAAAGGCGTATAGTTGGCAACAATATTAATCGGAACACTCGATTCAATCAAACCTTCCCAGATATCAACAGCGTATTGGAAAGCTGCTTGAGCTACCGGAGTAAACCCATTGTAAGTAACATTAATAGTTGCGGTTTGAGCATTCTCTAACGATATCTGAGGTGATGACGTACCAACCTGAGTAAAAGCATCTTGATTTTTGGCTCGCAATTCCACAAGTTGACCAGACATTACTTCTAGTTCGGGTATTTCTTGACTATCCTGTTCTAAGGAAATGGAAGTGGAATTATCTGTTGTCATTTGTTGAATTTATTCCTTATTTAATGTACTTAATCGCGTAAATAGCACCCCTCGTTCTGCGAATCAATTAGCTCAATTAGATGTAACTAAACGCGAGCATGAGAACATAACGACTTCCTCAAAAAAAAATCGCTTCATTAACATGACTCGCTACGAAAAAACAGTCTTTTAATATTTCGAGAGAGCTAAAATTACTTAATTGGCTCCACCTTTACTTGCGAATAAAATTTAATTTACTAATCTTCAGTAGACTATCAAACAGTCATTGATAAACTGTAGGCGTAATTTTCAACAAACTTTGTATTTGCAAAAAAATACATATCTACAAATCAAGTTTTACAGTCTTACGCATTTAATCCACTCATGAATAATAAGCAAATCAAGTTTTTAGGAAAATAATCATGCAATTAAATGCTTATCCTCTATGAATAATACAGATAACTTTTATTAAATAAAGGTGTTTACATTACAAAAAATATTTTTCAATTTTCTATTCCTAAAATATTTTTTGACTATTTACTTATTTATAAAAACAATTATATAATGGATACATTTAAAATCTTTATGCAATCATTATACAACAGGTTAGCTACGGCAATTAAGCTTGCCTGTACTAAATTAGATTCAATTAATCTTAATTTTTATATGTGGATGATACGTTATGCGGACGTAATAACGAACCCTAATGAATATTTTTTTCGTGTTTCTTATAACGATAATTTTATTGGGGTAAAAATTTCCGAAAACTGAAATGTTAAATATCGAATAGATACAAAATTAATCAACAAAATATATTAATTTGATATAAATTTGTACTTACGGCAATTACAATCTATTTTAACTGCGAATTGCACTGACGCTATAAGTCAGGAATGACCGCAATTGTCACAATATACGGGTGGTGCGTGACGCTACAACAGTTATTACTACGTTCAAATTTTTTCATCGCGTCACACACCCTACAAAATAATTATGCGGGTTGCGTAAGCAAATCACCCATAATATGTCATTGCGAGTGGAATGGAGTGAAACGACGCATATGTATCGTCCAGCACAGATTCTCCGAATGCAGGACATTGCTTTGTTTCGCTAGCAATCACAGATATTTCGGCGGATAAGATATTACTCGTTTCCTTATAAATACCGTGAATTTCTGCTTCTGCAATACTTGAGAAATCAGATTGTAAAACAATATTGTCGCTACTAAAATCTATTTTCTCCCCAGAATCTCTTTGAAGTTGCTCGCTTTCAAAAGAAAAGTTGTAGTTTTCGGAAGTATCATTGACAGCGATGTTTAAACCTGTTAAAGGATCATAAGTTTTGGCTTCCAGTAAACCGCTACCTGTAATTGCTAAGAAGCTGAGAGATTCTTTGGTATGAGTAGTTTCCGCATCAAGAGAAGTTTCTTCTTCAATTTTTATTTCTACAGAATCATTATCTTTGTTGCGATAGCGCAATCCTGCTGAATCTGTTCCATTGTAAGTAGCTATAGAAGCTAGCAATTGCGGCGCACTTTTAAAGTTAAGACTGAAGTCGAGAGTTGACCATTTATCGGTGAATGTCTCGACTGTTTGTCCAGCCTGATATTGCAAACCACTCCAATTACCACTACCTGATTCAATTGCAAAATAACCAATAGTTTCGTTGATATGTCCGGTATATTTGCGTGCTTCTTCCTCTTCCATACCTACTGCAAAGCTGTTAGTGGAAGTTTGACGCTGACGAGTACCCACAAAGTCTTTACCATTAAAGGTTTGCACTTGGCTGAAAACTACTGGATTTGTATCGAAGCTAACTTCAAAGTTGACTGTGTTCCAATCACCCAAAGTTACAAGTCCATCAGTATTTAAAGTGCCTACTTCTAATCTTGTACCGTCCTCTAATTCCCAATTACCAGCTTCCAAAACGATATAACTAAAATTTTCAGCCATCCAGTGTATACCGTCTTTGTTACTAGGTTCTTGAATCGAGATAGTAAAGCTGTTATTGGTAATATTACTCAAGCGAACTGTTGCGGGGTCAGTACCGTTGTAAGATAAGGGTTGAGCAAAGATTACTGGATTTTTGTAATTACCAGAAAGAATGATAGTTTGACTGGTTTTAGAGAGGTTGGTAATGCTCCCGACTTCACCAATTTTTTTAGTAGTGGGTAAATCAGCCATATCAAGAATAGCCTCTCCTAAACCCAAGACATCAACGCGCTGAAAATCTAATCCAGTGTTACTTACATTGTCATTTTCATCATCTCCATCATTGATAGTGGTACCCGTAGAAGTTAGAAGATTGTTCAATTCGGTAACAGTCAATCGACGACCTAATTTTTCCACTGCTAACTGTTGCGCTAAGACAACAATACCTGCAATATGCGGTGCAGCTTGGCTTGTGCCATACATCGTTGATATACCCCCATAAGCATTAGCGCCAGTAATCGCTGCACCGGGAGCAAAAATATCGGTTAACGTCTCGTGACGTTGGGAAAAGGGAGTAATGCGATCGCTTCCGGTAGTGTAAGCAGTTGCACCACTTGACCAGGTAATACCACTACCAATATTGCTATCAAATACTGCACCGATGGAGAGAGAATTAGGGTCAACAGCAGGATAGCTCACACCCTGAACGCTATTAAAACTGTAGAAATTGTTACCCGAAGCCGAAACAACTGCAATATCCAAATCAGCCAGTATTGCTAGTTCATCGCCGATACCATATCTAGATTGAGGATAGTTCCAATTTTTACTGTCTCCTAGAGACATATTGACACTTGCAATATTATATGTGTCAGCATTGGCTATTACCCATTGCAAAGCTTGTTCCACATAAGAGAAACTCCCGAAACCATTGTCTTGAAAAACTTTCAAGTGAATAATATCTGCGGCTGGTGCCATACCCGTATAAATGGTATCGGAGGAAGCAACAATACTAGATACGTTAGAGCCGTGTCCGTTAAAATCCCTAGCATCGGCATCTTGATGAGCAAAATCGTAGTGATAGACAATACGGTCTGCGACACCATCACCATCCTGATCAGCACCAAAAAAGGGATGGTCTAAATCAATGCCAGTATCTAAAATGACAGCTGCAAAACCACTGCCATCAATAGCAGTAAACCGAGTATCGGCGCGGAAAGCATTAATATTAGTTAATGAATTAGAAATATTGGTTTGAGGAGCGATATTAATTTCATCAGAAATAGAAACTATTTCACCATAGGTATGAATTTCTATATCCGAACCTGTCGTATTCACCAAAGGATAAAGTTCTAGAAACGAAGTCGCACTAACTAATTGTTCAGGTTTATGCTGATCTCGCTCCTCCCAAGTTGTACCTATAGTTGAAATATTGTCAGAAAGTGGTATGATAGTATTCAAATCGTTGCTGGAAATTGGTAATGTGTCCTCAATTTCATATTGTGCAGAAAAATTATCAAGCAAGTACGAAAAGCGTTCTTCTCTGTTACAATTATCTTTAGACATTAGATAACCAATTTAAAGTTTATAGGTAGTTAATTCTGTTACTTGGATTCCTTGAGCTTGATTTCCGCAGCCAGATTAATTTGACCAAATGCGAGCATCAGACAACGAGAGATTGCCGTAAATTGAATCGCCATAAGTAGGTCGGCGTTGAAAATTGTAATCATGGTAAGGGAGTAGGGTAAGGCTTTAAAGCCAATTTATATTTTGTTACATAGTTAGATTTATTGTTGCCGACTTATTTATCATTTGTATGAGTCACAAAAAACTTCTACTCTGGTTACAATTCAGGACTTTTGTCGTAGATAAAAAATAGTTGTGCGATGAGATAAATAGGGCGGTAGATACTGTTAACTAGTAACACGAGGAAAACAACTATTTAGTATTTAAATAGTTCCGATAAAAAAATTGCACCAATTATCTAAGTATAATTTTCCTACTCTCGAACGAACTACTTAGAAGTCAGTCCCAATGAAAAACAATTTACACCACCAATTGTCTAAGTCTTAATATTTCTTCCCACTGCCGACTGCCTACTGCCCGACTTAGAAATCAGAGAGCAAAACGTTTCCTGTCAAGTATCCTTGCCTTATACTATCTTTAACTAGTCATTTAGAATAAACAATTAGCGTAAATGTAGTGAATCGTGCGAACAACACCCTTAGAACTGTCAGTTATTAACTAAATAAAATAAGACGAAATAATCAAATTACAAGATAGGCGTTGGTAAACTTTCGTTGCTACAGTATTGTAATCAAGCAATAAAGGTAAAAGCAATTCCGAAAAGTGAAATCTAACGACAAATATTACTAAAATCACTCGTTTTTAATTTTTACTTCTGTAAGTTATTTAGGATTATAACTAAATGATTGCACCTCAGCATCTGACGTTAACAGTTATCAGTTATCAGTAACGTTTATACAATAAAAGGACTAGTCCCCCACAAAGAAGGTGGTCGGCGTTAGTGACGGGTTTAAATCCCTCACCATACGCCCGTGTTCACTGTTCACTATTTTAATTTTCCTGTTGTACTTAGAAAAGCTATAATACTTACTTATTCGCGTAATCAGAGCTATTCTTACTATACTCAAAATAACTATTTATCTTGACCAAAAATAGCTAATGATTTAGCTTTGAAAACAATAGGACTTACGCAATATGTAGCTCAAACAGTTTTTTTTGGGTAGGGGTAATTAATGAATTACCCCTACTCTCGCTCGGTTTTGCGTAAGTCCTAAACAACATAAACGTCTCCTATATTTATTATAACAGTTCAATTATTCAAGATTACGGATGATTTATTATACAATTTCAGTAATAGCCGCTTCGGAACCGCACTAACCTGGGAGAATGTCACAATAACCCATTGGTGCGTGACACTACAAACCTTATTTTTACATTCAAAATCCTTCAAAGTGTCACACCCAGCAGCATCAGCACCCCAATTACGGAAAACCTTTTGACGTGCAAAAGCCTGAGAAAAACGCAAATTATAAATCTTCTTCCATGCCGAACTCCATTGTGCGGTTTCGTCTGCTTGTTGTAAAGCCCGAACTTCAGATTCTAGGGCTTCAGCGTGCTTTTGGAATATGGCTTCTAGTTTTCTAAAATATTCTTCAGGTGGTTGCAAAACTTATAGTTAACCTTATTCTAAATTTATTCCTATTGTGGGATGACAATCACCACTAAATCAACACTCTAGTTAATTTGCCAGTATTTATTTAAAAATTCATCACACAATAACAGGACTTACGCAACTGGCATATTTTATTGTAGGGTGCTGTGACGCTTCGCAAAAATTTGAACGCAGCGATAAGACTTGTAGCGTCACGCACCAACCACCGATTGTGGCACTTGCGGCTATTCCTGAATAAGTAGCCAAGTCTTTGAGGATTGCTGTTGCTGGAGGTAATCTCGAATTTTAATACGGATTTTTGATATTCTGAGTGTAAGATGTATCAGGAATTTCAGTGCGTTTAGTTAAGTATGAAGGTAATATTTGAACCATGAAATCAAATCTAACTAACCCGAAAAAACTGTAAAGTTATTGTTGACAAATACTTGAGACCATAAAAGGTAGCTGCATCGAATATTTATGTTTTATTTTTGTCAAGTCATTTTACTAAGTATTATGACAGTTGTGTAATTACGAGCTAGATATAAAAGATACAATAGCAATACTCGTATATCAGTTATCAACCAACCACCATCAACCACCAACCATCAACTAACCACTAACCACTAACCACCATCAACTAACCACTAATTGTTTCTTGATTTACAATTATAAAAATAAGTTTTGTAAATTCCTTTGTTAATGATATTTTTTAAAAGACCTTTTATACTACTTGCTATCAATTGATTTAAATAAAGAGAGTTTATCTGAGAAAATACAGAAAACTAGTAACAATCTTAGCGCCGAATAAGTCAATAGCAAGCCACAAAGGTGGTCAAACAAGCGGCAGAGGATAGGTCATAATGGGACGATTTGATCACGGACCAGACAAGCCACGTAGAGCAGATGAGCCATACGGGTCAGCAGAATCTGCTTTGCAGGCTCTCACTGAGGAACTACAAATTATCCAGCGGAATTTGCTCAAATCATTGCAGGATGATGTCCAGCGTCTACAGAGCGAAAAAATCCGCTTAGCTGATGATATCAAACGTCTCCAAGAACAAAGGGAGCAATTACAAGGGGGAAGGCAAATAGATGAGTTACAGGTGTTGATGCGTCAGCTAGCACAAGTTTTAGGAAATCACATTTCTGTGCAGTTGCAAGCTTCACTTGAAAAACTTGCTAATCGCTCAACGGGAAGCACAACTCTCCAATCGGGAACGTACACCCAAACTGACTATCAAGAATCTGTAAGTAATGCTTTTAATGCGGCTTTTAATCATCTGCAACAAGATTTAGATAACTATCAAAGTAGTCTTTCCCAGCAGTTGTCTCGAATGTCATTGCAACAAGAGCAAGGGGAAGCGATTTTAGTAGAACTGGTAAATCGTCTTCGTCAAGAATTGCAAAGTACCACCAAAAGAATCCCCCTCACGGAATTTCAAGTTCAGGAACCATTGGAAGAAGTTGAAGAAGTTGAAGGAATTGATCCCTTAGAAGATTTTCTCGATTCGGAAACAGAAACCCCCCAGCAACAGACATTTCCATCAAGTTTATTTGAAGAACAAGACGAAATAATTCCCCCACCTGTGGATACCACTACCGCAACTTCTACCGTTCGAGGAGCTAACGTTTCCTTACCAGAAACCTGCCCTCAAACGGCTTCAGAAACTCCCAGACCAGCTACCACAATACAACAACCGCTTTCAGGACACATAAAAGCATTTTGGCAGCGTCCCAAGGGATTACTGTTGATTATCCTCTCCACGGTAGCCACATCTATTTATAATGTTGCAATTAAAGTAATATTCGAGCCTAATTCTCAAATATTCGGTGTATTTGAATTAAAACAGCTAATTTCGCCAACTTTAGGCAATTGCTTCTTAATTTTAATGCTGAGAATGCTGGTAGTCGTACCCCTAATGTTAGTTTTGGCACCCATCCTCTATCCAAGAGTCTGGCAAGATTTACAAAATTTAATAGAATCCCTTAAAGGAAATCGCACCCCTGCAAATATTACGGGTAAAAGAGTACTGATGCTCTCAGTTATCAGTGGATGCTTCTTATTTTTATCCCAGGTAATGCTTTACATAGCCATCAGCCAAGTTTTCACCGGAATGGCGATCGCGCTTTTGTTTGTCTATCCAATTGTCAGCGGACTATTATCATGGCTTTTGTTTAGAGAGAGCCCGAGCAAGTTCCGCGCTTTCGCTTACGGGACAATTGTTTTAGGAATAGTTTTAGTATTAGGGGGAGCCGCAAGCGGTACGGGTAACTTATCTTTAGGAAGCACTACAGGAATTATTGCCGGAATAAGTTTTGCATTTTACGTGATATTAACCCGCATTTGCGCCGCTAGGCTGCATCCAGTTCCGTTTACACTGATTAACTTCGTTACAATGTTATTTTTGTGTTTTATCGGCTTAATGCTGCCCTTACCGACCGCTTGGAGCTTAAACATAAATTCAGTAAACTTTTTAGAACTGGTTTTGAGCGCATTCATTTTAGGAGTGCTAACCCTGTGCGGTTACTTACTAAATAACTTTGGTATTCGTAAACTTGGTGCCACAAGAGCGGGATTAATTGGTTCTACCGTTCCAGCTTTAACTGTAATTTTCGCCGGAATCATAATTCAAGAAACTTTACCATTAATCCAGGTTCTCGGAGTTCTACTAGTTACCTTCGGAGCCGCAGCCTTCAGCATTGAAAAATTACAACAACACCGGGTTAAATCGTCTCGTTCCAGTTGAAGGGGGATGGGGAGATGGGGGGACTTTCGGGATGGGGGGATGGGGAGAAATAAAACAACCACCATCAACCATCAACTAACCACTATCAACCATCAACTATCAACCATCAACTAACCAGCAACTCTTAACCCATTTCCAATTACCAATTACTTACTTGTATATAGTAAAGCCACATTTGCAGTAAAAAGCTGTTAACATACATTTTTCAGGGGATGTAAAAAGGACACATTTACCTGGTTGACCCCAAGGTGGAGAACTTCGTGTCAATCGAAACCTCCTTGTACGGGCAGTTTTGGGTATAGCAACCTTGAATTCTTGCCCCTATATAAGTTGGTGAAGATAATAACAAAAAAAGCGATAGCAATCTTACGAACAAGGTTCGTTTTAACTTTTTTCTGTAAAAATACGGGTAAAATGTTGTTAAACACTACCATTAATACCCTTAGTTGTCGCATAATAGATAAATTAAAGTGAACACATAGGCTGCTTATAGGGTGTATACTACTTACTTTCCTGCAATTATTAATTTTGTTAACCTGCTATTCAACAGTTTGTAATATGCATAACGATACTGATCTGATCAAACGTCTTGGTCCCAGCGCGATGGATCAGATCATGCTTTATTTGGCTTTCAGTGCCATGCGAACTAGCGGGCACAGACATGGGGCATTTTTAGATGCAGCTGCAACTGCTGCTAAGTGTGCTATTTACATGACTTATCTGGAGCAGGGTCAAAACCTGCGAATGACTGGTCATTTGCATCATTTAGAGCCAAAGCGGGTAAAAGCCATTGTCGAAGAAGTCAGACAAGCGCTGACTGAAGGAAGACTATTGAAGATGCTAGGTTCTCAGGAACCGCGCTATTTGATTCAGTTTCCTTATGTCTGGATGGAAAAATTTCCTTGGCAGCCAGGACGTTCGCGTATTCCCGGTACCAGTCTGACATCTGAAGAAAAAAGACAAATTGAGCAAAAATTGCCGCCCAATCTGCCTGATGCTCAGTTAATTACCTCTTTTGAATTTTTGGAGTTAATTGAATTTCTCCACAAACGTTCCCAAGAAGATATGCCTTCGAGACACCAAATGCCTTTAAGTGAGGCTTTGGCAGAGCATATCAAACGTCGTCTGCTTTATTCTAGTACGGTAACGCGGATTGATTCTCCTTGGGGAATGCCTTTCTACGCTCTGACTCGTCCGTATTACGCGACAGCAGATGACGAGGAGCGTACCTACATTATGGTGGAAGATACTGCCCGTTTTTTCCGCATGATGAGAGAGTGGTCAGAAAGACAGCCAAGTACAATGCGAGTTTTGGAAGAAATGGATATTCCACCCGAAAGAATTGATGAAGCCCTAGAAGAATTGGATCAAGTAATTCGTGCTTGGGCAGATAAATATCATCAAGTAGGTGGAGCGCCAATGCTTTTACAAATGGTTTTCGGTAAAAAAGAAGAATAATAAATCAGCAGTCATATTAATGACTGCCGATTGTGCCAATTCCCCCATTTTAGCAAAAATATGTCCAAAAACAAAATTCAATAAACAACTATTAGGTTGGGTTTCTATTATAAGTAAACCCAACCTATTTTTTTGTAGTACTACCGGAGTTGGTTGATGGTGGTTAGTGGTTAGTTGATGGTTGAGAGTTGATGGTGGTTAGTTGATGGTGGTTGTTTTATTTCTCCCCATCCCCCCATCCCGAAAGTCCCCTTCCTTGACTCTACCGAATCGGAGTTGTTTCAAAAGTAGGGCTAAATTCTACAGAGGGAGTAACTCCGGGTTTTGAGAAAGGTACAATATTGCTAATGCGATCACTAGCGTTGATACAACTTTCCATTGCTTGTGTGGGTGAAAAGTCGATTTCAGAACGTAAACCTACTACGCATTGACCAAAATCAACTGGTAGTAAGCTGCGACTACAATAGCTTAAAATAGCAGGATTACCCCCTTCTTGACGAATGGTACCAATATCAACAACGCAAGTTGCTAAATCATTAGGACGACGTGCTTGTCCACAGAAAGAAAGCGAATCCGTTGCAGGAATTTGAGTTCTCCGCTGAATCTGACCTACACAAGAAGACACTTCTAGGGGTCTAAGAGCAGCAGCACAAGCACTAGCTGTAGTCTCCGCTGGGATACCTACACTCAAAAGACGTGCAGCACATACACGATATTCGTTGTTTTTTCTAAAGGGATTGATTAAAGCATTGCTAGGTAAATTGATCGCGAAACTGCCAAATGTAGCTATAATTGGCGCTGATAGTTTAGCTGTTAGTTTAAATAATTTGAAATCGAATCGCTTCAGAGTAAGCATTTTTGTTTTACAAGTTACTGAATCAGAACCGCGAACTTTGCCAAACCAAGGAAATAGCATGGAAATTTTCCAAACACATGATAGGTAATGCTATCTCATTTTTCAGTCAGTGAGTTGCGATCGCGATTTTAAATCTTGAGAAGTCTGGTTTTTATGACTTTGAAAGTGGTGTGAGAGATATTTATCGTCAAAACCCGACTTTTATGATTGTCTGAGGTAAGAAGTCGGGTTTTTATGACTATGCAAGTGGTGTGAGAGATATTTATTGTAAAAACCCGACTTCTGTAGTTGGGTGGGGTACTCACGTTTAATTGTTCAATCAAATACATATTTTTGAGCAACTTTCCAATAACGAGAAAAGCGTTTGAGGTCGATAAAGCCGTCGTATTCAAAAAATGGTTCTACTTCAAATATTTCTAATTCTTTTGAACGTTCAATTTGATCACAAATACTATTAAAATGAGGACTTGGACTGTCTGTAGTCACAACTTGATTCGCATTATGTTCTTTTGCAAAAGCTAAAACTTCCACTGCTACATCACCACGACTAATCACAACTGGTAATTCTAGCAAGCACTCGTAAATAAAAGTAATCCTTTTGAGACTAATTTGCCATTCTTTTAATAATGCATCGTCCCAAACCCAAATAGCCGGAGTATTGGGGTATTCATCCAGTGCGGGGTTTTTGGGACTCAGACAATCTCCGTGAATCCAGATAATTCGGTCAGTCATAGAATTTTAGATTTTAGATTTTAGATTTTAGATTTTAAACTTTAAATTTTAAATTTTGCGGAAAGTTGGGGGTGTAGATTCTCGAACCCCAAAACTTTCCAAGACAGATTTTAGATATTTGAGAACTAACTCAATCAACAAGTACCATCTTCATTGATAATTAATCACTGATAACTGATAAATGATAATGGCTAAAGTTTTTGATTCGATCACCGAAGAATTACAAGAATTTATTGCAAAACAGTACATTTTCTTTGTGGCTACAGCACCAATAGATTCTACCGGACACGTTAACCTTTCTCCCAAAGGATTAGAAAGTTTTCGGATTCTTTCACCACACAAAGTTGCTTATCTAGATTTGACAGGGAGCGGAAACGAAACATCAGCGCATTTACAAGAAAATGGTCGAATTACCTTGATGTTTTGTGCTTTTCAAGAACCACCTTGTATTTTGCGGCTTTACGGTAGGGGAAACACTATTTTACCGGGTAATTCAGATTGGGAATTTTTATCTTCACAGTTTCCGCAAATTCCCGGAACCCGTCAAATAATTGTAGCCGATATTGAGCGAGTCCAAACATCTTGCGGCATGGGTGTACCTTTGTACGAATATCAAGGATACAGGCAAGCTTTAGTAAATTGGGCTGAGAAAAAAGGAGAACAGGGAATTAAAGAATATCATAAGCAGAAAAATCTCGTTAGCATTGATGGTTTAACAACTCCATTGAGCGAAATACTATAAAAATAGATTTATAAGCTAATGTTACCTGGTGACTAAACTAAGCAACATCAGAACGGTTATCCTAGTCATGATTGTTGTGGAGTTTTGTACTCAGTAAATAATGAAAAAGTTTATTAAGTGGTGTGTAGACTTATTTTTATTAAGTCAGCAGCGCAGCCAAAGACGAGCGTTTCTAACAGGAATTTTTACTATTTCTTTGATGGCTGGGGTAATGTTTTCTTTCCCCGCACCTGCTCAAATTATAATTAAAAGCCCTCAGCAGGCAATTGCTAATAAGCCCACCCAAGCAACGGAATTACGGGGGGTATGGTTAACTAATATTGATAGCGATGTTTTATTTAAGCGCCAAAATCTCACTAATGCTTTGACGCGGCTTAAACAATTAAACTTCAATGTTGTATATCCGGCGGTGTGGAATTGGGGTTATACTTTGTATCCCAGTAAAGTTGCGGCAAGTGTTATTGGAACTAATGTAGATCCCGAACCAGGATTTCTAGGACGTGATATGCTCGAAGAAGCGGTGCGTGAGGGACACGCAAGGGGTTTGAAGGTAATTCCCTGGTTTGAATTTGGCTTCATGGCACCTGCTGATTCACAATTAGCAAAGCGTCGTCCTTACTGGTTAACTAATCGTGTTGATGGCGGCAAAATAAAAAAAGAAGGAATTCACGATCGCGTTTGGTTAAATCCTTTTCGTCCCGATGTACAGCGATTCATCAAAGATTTAATCGTAGAAATGGTGCAAAAATATGATATCGACGGCATTCAATTTGATGACCATTTTGGTTTGCCATCGGAGTATGGCTACGACAGTTACACGGTAGCGCTATATAAAAAAGAGCATAACGGTAAAGCACCTCCGGCAGATAATAAAAACCCAGAATGGTTAAAATGGCGTGCTGATAAGATTACCGATTTTATGAAGCAAGTATTCTTTGCTATCAAAGCGGTTAAAAAAGATTGTATTGTTTCAATTGCACCAAATCCTCAAAGATTTTCCTATGAATACTTTTTAGCAGATTGGCAAAGATGGGAACGCATGGGATTGATCGAAGATTTGGTAATTCAAATTTACCGCGATGATATGAATGTATTTGTCAATGAATTACAGTATCCCGAAGTCATCGCTGCCAAAAAACATATTCCTACCAGTATCGGCATTATTAGTGGCTTAAAAAATAAACACGTACCTATAGAACAAATTAAAGCACAGGTGAAACAAGTTCGCGATCGCAATTTTGCAGGAGTATCTTTCTTCTTCTACGAAACCTTATGGAATATGAGTAAAGAACCATCACAACAGCGTCAGCAAGGTTTTAGGGGGTTATTTACTACACCAGCGAAATATCCGAATTTGTTAGCTGGTTGGAAAGGGTAGGAAGAGGTGGGAGGTGGGGAGATGGGAGATGGGGAGGTGGGGTGATGGGGTGATGGGGTGATGGGGGGATGGGGAGATGGGGAGAGATTTGTTATTTAAGAATCCAGATGGATGAGTTGTTTATCATTTTTACTAATCCACCTAAAATCTGGTTGTAATTAGCATAAATTTCTCTACCAACTTCGACATCTAAATAGTTACATTTGACAGGAAATTTTATCCAAATTTGTGTTTCAGCAGCTTCTGCTTCTGAATCGTTTAATTTAGCGATAAAAGCTGCTTGGTAACGACGTTTTCTCCATCCCTCAGCCAAATTAGCACATACAGAACGAGACAAACGACGAACTTGATCTGTTAACGAATATTTTTCTTCAACAGGAAATTTTTTAGACGATTCATAAATTTTCATCGCTGCATCAAAAGCCAATTGAAAAACTTGCAAATCTTCATGACTCTTAATACTTTCTCTTCCCATCTCTCAATCACCAATCCCTGAATCAACTTTTCTCTTCTATACTTCCCCAAAAAACTCCCAAACTAACAATCTCTTTGATCTTTCACCCCATCTCGCCATCTCCCCATCATCCCATCATCCCATCACCATCACCATCACCATCTTCTATCCCCCAATCCCCAATCTTCCTGCTAAACCGGGACTCAAAGGAATCAAAGTTGCAACCATCAAAAATAATGCTAATAATCCTAATGCAGCTCTTGCGTCATCGGGTTCGGTAATTTCGTTCAAGCTCGGACGTTCCAAGTCTCTTTGTAAAAATAAAATCACAATTGCCCAATATAAAGCCAGGGAATTGGCTAAACCAACTATTCCTAAAATAATCAAAGTTGCGAATGTTGTACGTCCGGCAGTTTTACGTCCATAAATAGCTTGGACAATTCTACCACCATCTAATTGTCCGGCTGGCATTAAGTTTAAAGCTGTAACTACCAAACCCAACCAACCAATGATCACCAAAGGATTCACGTCTATTAAAGGTGACTTTAAAGCCTCACCCATGACAACCCGTGCTAAACTTCCCACAAGAATTGAACCTTGAAAAAACTGGTTTGGTAATTGGAATAAACTTCCTTGATGGGAAAGCAGTAATCCGATAATTAAAATGATAAATGAAACCATTCCTCCTAGTGCAGGTCCAGCTAAAGCAATATCAAACAAAACCTTACGATTGGGTAACAATGATTCAAAACGGGTAATCGCACCGAAAGAACCAATTTGCACCGAAGGAAGTAGATAAGGTAGACTTAACTTGACTTGATGACGACGAGCAAGTATCCAATGTCCCAGTTCGTGAGCGATTAAAATTGCGAAAAAGCCTGCTGCAATGGGTAAAGCTTCTTGAAACCTTCCTGGATTGGAAAAGAAGTCGAAATTTAATAGGATTCCCCCAGCTTCTAAAGTTGTGGCAATAGTTGCTAAAAAAAGGATACCAGCAAAAGCTTTTTGTCCCGGAGTCATGGAACGCGGGTCATTACGGCTGGGTAGGACTATAATTGTGGGTTTACCTTCAGGACTTTCCACTAAAAATAGGCGATATTTATCACCAACACGTTCGCGTAAACTCGCACTCAAACGGTTATGAACGTCTTCTGGTTCTCCCCTTAAATTACCTTTAAAAATAGCTCCTTCTTGATAAGCAATAGTTTCCGTAGCAAAATATGTATCGATACCGAAAATACTTCTAATAGTACTCAAATCTTCTTCGGAAATCGGCATTATTTCCGGTTGTAATGGCTGATTTGCTGCTGGTGACTGAGTAGAATTTTCCACAGATGCTTGTTCAGCAATTTTTTGAGACGCTCTTTTTTTGAGCATTTCCTCTTGTCCCATGGCTCGCAATTGTCTGCCGAGGGCAATATACAAAGCAGCAGAAGCAATCACAAGTCCGAGTATACCTGCAATATTAATATAAATCCCAGCAGCAAGCAAGCCGAAAAATAACAGCCAAGGAGTTATCAATACCACCGATTGAAACCACGCTAGAATGCCCAACTTACCATAAGCTTTAGCGCGAACAAAACCCCATCCCAAAATTCCTAAAGCAACCAATACAATTGCAGCTATAATTGCTGTTTCTGATGAATTAAACATATGCAAAACCTTATGACAGCTATCAGTTTACAGTCATCAGCGTCACCGATAACTGTTCTCCCACCTTCTTCATCTCTGAATTCGGTTGTAATGGATATTAATAATTTATAACGATGACCGTGTATGAAGAAATTTATATCGAGGAAATTAACAAGTTTTTTCGGTTTTTGTCAGAAATTCGGGTTGGGAGGGGTTACGGTTGCGGACACTTAAGGACGATTGCACTTGTGCTTTTCTAGCAAATTTACAGTCTCTTTTGATGAAATGTAGCATTTATCAGCAATTGAACAGTAAAAATACTACCTGAAGCCAATTTACTTTCCACATATAATTTACCTTGATGTGCTGTAACTATAGCTTGAGCAATTGCTAAACCCAAACCAGAACCACCTGTGCTACGAGAGCGATCGCTATTGACTCGGTAAAACCGATCAAAAATGCGAGGAAGCTCCTGATCAGGAATACCAATTCCTGTATCTTCGACTCGAATTACCGCATAATAATCAGTTTTATTGAAAAAGACTGTGACTTTTCCGCCTTTGGGTGTATACTGAATCCCATTCATAATTAAGTTGGAAATTAGCCGATAAAGCTGATCGGAATTAGCAATAATATTTACAGGTTGATGTACTTGCATTATGGAGGTTAATTTGATATCATCTTTAATCGCCATTGCAGCAAATTCCTCAATTAAATCGCTGATAATATCATTCAAGCAACATAATTCCCGTTGCTTAATTGGTTGTTTATCTAAACGAGATAGCATCAATAAATCAGCCACTAAACTTGTTAATCTTTGGTGTTGACGGTGGATGGTTTGCAAAATATCTCTTGTTTCTTCTTCAGTTAATTGTGGTATCAAAAGTGCCGATTCGACAGTTGCAGCTGTAGCAGCTAAAGGTGTACGTAATTCATGAGCAACATCGGCTGTAAATTGTTGGATTTGTCGATAGGATTGATATATAGGGTGCATAGAAAATCCAGATAACCACCAACTTGCACCCGCAATCATCAACATGGCTACTGGTAATCCCAATATTAAAGTTAATTTAACACTATTAAGATAGCTATTAAACTCTTGCAAATTTCTTCCAACTTGCATATATCCCCAATCTTGATAATTCTGGGTATGCAAAACTACCGTAATTTGATGGTAATCTTGACCATTATTGTTTTGAATAAACTGCCAAGTTTCGGGACTAAAAGTAGTGGATAATCCTTGGGGATAGGAACCTGCGATCGCAATTAATTTCCCCGATTGGTCAAAAAAGCGTACATAATAATTGCTTTTAGTCACTATCCCTAAAAAATGACGTTGAGAATCGAGTGGTTGTTGAATACAATTTATCTGAGTATCACATAACTTAATATTGGAAAATAGCTGTTGAGCAATTGGTTCTAAAACACCCGGTTTTTCTAACTTCAATTCTAAACTATCATGTAATGTTCCAGCTACCGATTCAATTTCATTATCTAAAGCAACAACATGAGCATGAAAGACGGCTCGATAAAAGCCAAAAGCGCATACAGTTAAAATTAAACCCATGACAACTGCATAGTACAAAGCCAAACGAATACGAGTAACTCGAAATAATTTATTCTGATTCATTCGTCAAGTTCAGCCGATATCCCAAACCATGCAAAGTTTCAATTGGATTTTTACAACCATTTACGGTTAATTTTCGACGTAATAAACGTATTTGTGCTGCGACTACATTACTTCCTGTTTCTGCATTTATTTCCCATAATTGATTGCGGATTTGATCAGTTGTCAAAATTTGATGAGGATGCTTCATAAAATATTCCAACAGTTGAAATTCTTTATTTGTTAGAGAAATTACTTGCTTATCACCGATTTGATTTTGACTAATAATTTCGCTACGACTATAGTCTAAGCTGAGATGACCAACGGTAAGAATTTGGGGCTGAAATTGAGGAGAGCGACGTTGTAAAGCTCGTAATCTTGCTAGTAATTCTCCCATTCCAAATGGTTTTACTAAATAATCATCAGCACCTGCATCTAAACCACTAATTTTATCTTCCATTCTATCTTTAGCAGTCAACATTAAGACCGGCAGGAAATTTCCTTGCTGACGTATTCTTTTACATAGGTCTATCCCACTGATGCCGGGAAGCATCCAATCGATGATAGCAACAGTATATTCTACGGAGCCATATTCTAAATATTCCCATGCTTGGTAACCATCGATAACTCGATCAACTATATACTTATGTTGATTTAAAGTGCGTGCGATCGCAATTCCTAAATCTGGTTCATCTTCGACTAATAACACGCGCATATCAAATTTAACCTTTGATAATTCCAAGTCACTTTCTGAAATTAGCATCACTTTTAGCTTAAAAAATAGATCCAATCACCAGAGACAGATATCTTTTGCATCTTACTGATAACTTAGATTTGTTTGAGTGCAGCGGGTTTGTTAGGCTCAAAGACTTATGCCATAGTTCGATAGCCAAGGATTAAGGGTGAATTCAGTCGTGAGATAGTCAACAAAGCGATCGCTCAACCTCAAATCTAACTTGATATCTGGGTAACGCTCTAGAAAGCCTTTCACATAAGGCATGATTTGATGCTGCCCAAATGCGACCGGGCAATTGAGCCGCAGCGTTCCAACGGGTTGTTGTCGTTGTCCCACACTGGACTCAGCAGCGGCAGCCGCATCCAATACAGCCTGACAATGCTCAAAAAATCGTTCTCCTGCTTGGGTCAACTGGAGCTTACGAGTGGAAAGGGTCAAGAGTTGCACATCCAGGTAGTCTTCTAGAGCCGCAATTTGTTTACTGATAGTGGGCTGGGTGGTGTTGAGTTCGCGGGCAACCGCAGAAAAGCTGCCTGTTTCAACAACCCGTACAAAGCTTTGCATACAGTCGAGGCGATCCATAGCTTTATTAATTCCCAATACGAATAAATTATATTCCATTTTCTCGGCTTCTCAAACAAATCGAAATCAATCAAGATGAAAAGTGTGGAAAGCAAACTCAACATCGTCAGAACACAAGTAACTTTTTGGAGGATTTAACAATGGCAATTCAACCTGACTATTTCACCAAGTACGAAAACTTGCACTTTTATCGTGATGAAAACGGCATTCTTGAAGTCAGAATGCATACGAATGGTGGCTCGCTTGTATTCACACCCGCGTTGCCCTAACCCAACGACTCAAGCGTTTGGTGAATGAGGGTATTGGTTATGGTCTTGCCTTGGAGGGCATTACTGCTACAGAAGATAGCAAAAGCGATTCTTGCTGTTTGGGCTAAAATTAGTAGTAGATTCGCGCAAACGGAGTTACACCGATGGTTACCCAGTTGCCACCTTCATTCCAAGACAACATCATCTACCCGGATAGTGATGGACAGCCAATGGCAGATAATACTAAGCAGTTTGAGTTAATTGTGTTGATAAAAAAAAACTGTGATTTATTGTTTGCTAATAACCCAGATGTTTTTGTCGCTGGGGACTTGCTATGGTATCCAGTTAAAGATGATAACGTCACTCGCAGGGCACCTGATATAATGGTAGTCTTTGGCAGACCGAAAGGAGATAGAGGTTCCTACGTTCAGTCCAAAGAAAATAATATCCCTCCACAAGTTGTATTTGAAATTCTTTGTCCAGGCAATACTCACAAAGAGATGATTGCTAAATATAAGTTTTATGAGCGTTATGGTGTGGAAGAATATTATTTATATGATCCAGATAAACCAGAGTTAACAGGTTGGTTACGTTCAAATAATGAATTACAAGAAATTGAGCAAATAGTAGGTTGGGTTAGTCCGCGCTTAGGTATTCGTTTTGAATTACCTAATAATGAGTTGCAAATTTTTCGTCCTGATGGAAAACCATTTTTAAATTTCTTGGAATTAGATCAACTCAAAGAGCAAGAACGTCAGCGTGCTGAACGAGCGGAAGCAGAATTGGCAGCTTTGCGGGCTTTACTTCAAGAAAAAGGAATTAATCCAGAACAACTTTAATGTTAGCGATTAAAATTAAACCTACCATTAACTTTTTCACCTGCAATATCGGCATTAATCTTCACCTGATATTGACCAGAAACACCCGTATTTAACTTTGCTGCGTAATGTTTACCATCAGCATCATAGGCAAGGGGAATAGTTGTTTGTTTTCCGTCTGGTGATTGAATATCAGCAGTTACTTTTGCATTGGTAACAACTGCATGGGTATCACCTGTTTGCAAATAAAAATCTAAATGGGTTCCAGTCTGTTCTTTTTCGGAAACAAACTCTAGATGATATTTTCCTGTCTCCACAACTTGACCACCTTTACTACTTTGGGAGTGGTCGATATTTTTTTCACTTTTTGCTATATTTTCTGATTTAGATAAAGTTTCAGTCTTGGTGGTGTTTGTTGTTATCTCAGAATTAGAATTACTGGTGGAATTAGCTGCTTTGTTTGCACAAGCACCAAGAAAAAGTAATCCTGTACTCGCCAAAGTTATAAATACTAATTGTAAATTTAGTTGAGAATTTCGGTTGAGCGATCGCATGATTTTTTCTGCTTCTTTATCTTTCTTAATTTATAAATCTATTTTCCTAACTGTTCACCGTTCCCTTATTAACTAACCAGATATTTCCGAAAGCTGATTATCTTCTTGTATATATTTTTGGGTCTTTATCGGAACTAAAAACTTACCAAATTTGGCATATAAAGCAGGTAACACTAATAAAGTTAATGCCGTAGAAGTAAATAAACCACCTAACACCACAACCGCTAAAGGCTGCAAAATTTCTTTACCTGCACCCTGACCAATTACTAACGGAACCATTCCTAAAGCGGAAGTTAAAGCTGTCATTAGAATTGCCACTAAGCGCTCCATTGAACCTGTAAAAATTACCTCTTTTAAAGCCGTTCCTTGAGCAATTTTAGTATTGTAATTATCCACTAATAATAAACCATTTCGTACTGCTACTCCGAATAAAGTAATAAACCCGACCAAGGAAGCAACAGAAATTATTCCTCCAGAAATTGCAATCGAAAATATCCCTCCCATCACAGCTAAAGGTAAATTAATCATAATCATTAACATTGCAGGAATAGATTTAACTGCAAAGTACATCAACACGGCGATAATTATAATTGCAATTCCACCAAAGACCAATAAATTCTGGCTAGCGCGTTGTTCGGATTCAAATTGACCACCATATTGAATAAAGTAACCTGTAGGTAACTGAATTGATTGGCGAACTTTAGCTTGAATTTCCTCAATAACAGAACCTAAATCTCGTCCCAAAACGTTGGTAGAAACGACAATTAAACGCGAAACATTTTCTCTGTTAATTGTATTGGGTCCTGCTCCATAATCAATTTTAGCAACTTGCGCGAGGGGAATTTTTTCACCAGTAGGAGTGTCTATTAATAAATTGCGAATTACCTCTAAATTATTTCTTGCTTCTGGTGTTAACCAAACAATTAAATCAAATAATTGCTGTTGTTCCAGAATCTGGGAGACCACCCTTCCATTTAATGCCGTTTCCACAGTTTCGCTGAGATTACCTACCGTTAAACCATACCGTGCTGCTGGTTCCCGTAAAAATTTAATTTGCAGTTGTTTAATTGGTATTTGCGGTTCCAATTGTAAATCGACTAATCCAGGAATTTCTTTTACCGTAGTTTCCACCTCAGCACCAATCCGTCGCAATTCATCCAAATCTGCACCAAAAACCTTAATTGCGATCGCGCTTCTGACTCCTGATAATACCTCATCCATGCGATGAGAAATAAATCCACCAATATTCGGCGCTACTCCTGGTATTTTCGCAAATTCTTGGCGCAGTTTCTCAATACTGGCTTCCCGATTTTCTAGTCCTTCCCGACTCAACTCCACATCCAAATGTCCTAAGTTGACTCCCCCTGCATCCGCATCACCAGGAGCGCGTCCGGAACGTAATTGTACACTAGAGAAGCGTTTATCGTCCTTTAAAGCATCCTCTAACGCAAACCCAACTTGATTTGTCGCTTCCAGAGAACTTCCGGGATACAGGAGTATTGTATTTACCAACGAAGGTTCTTGAAACTCCGGTAAAAAGACCCTTCCTAAACTCGGTAAAATTACCAAAGCCGCAATTAAAGATGCTACTGCTCCCACCATAATCATAGTTGGAAAGCCCATGGCAAAATTGAGAATGGGGCGATAAATTCGTTGAGAGAAAGCACTTACCCAAGTATCATCAGTAGGTAAGGGACGGTGAGCCAGTAAGATTGCACACAAAGCCGGAGAAAGTGTCATTGCCACAAAAGTGGAAGCAAAAATTGACACTAAATAAGCTACCCCCATCGGTGTAAAAATTCGCCCTTCCACCCCCGTCAAAAAGAAAATTGGTGCAAACACCACCGCAATAATCACCGTCGAAAAAATTACACTCACCCTGACCTCCACAGAAGTATCATAAACAACCTGAAACGGATGCAACGGATTCCCCGCTAACTGATTCTTCTGCAAACCCCGATAAGCATTTTCCATATCCACAATCGAATCATCCACTACGGAACCGATTGCCACCGCTAACCCTCCCAAGGTCATCGTATTAATACCCTGACCAAATAAAGCTAAAATCATCATCCCAATCAATACTGACAAGGGAATCGCACTCAGAGTAATAATTGCCGTCCGCCAATTCATCAGAAACATCAGCAGAATTACAGAGACAATAATCGTCCCATCTCGCAGCGAAGCAGTAACATTTGCTAACGCTGCATCAATAAAATTACTTTGACGAAAAGTCTCCGTCACCTGCACATCCTGCGGTAAACCAGCTTTCACCTCCTCCATTGCCTGAGCAATGGCTTTAGTCACAGTCGGTGTATCATACTGAGGTTGCTTATTCACCATCACCACAATTGCAGGTTTACCATCTAAACTCCCATCTCCCCGCTTCAACCCTGCACCAATTTTCACCTCCGCCACATCTTCAAGTAATACTGGTATACCATTCCGAGCCGTCACCACAGATTTACTTAAATCCTCGATCGACTCAACCCTTCCCACACCACGAATAATAATTTCCTGGTCGGGATTAATTAAAAATCCCCCCGCAGCATTGACATTTGCACCCTTTGCAGCAGCCGTAACTTGCTCCAAACTGACATTAAAGGCTTTAAGTTTAGCTGGGTCAACTAAAACCTGATATTGACGGACATCACCACCATAAGCAATAACTTGGGAAACACCCGGAACTGCTAAGATTCTGTTAGTAATATCTCGGTCAACAAACCGTCGCACCTCCATTAAAGAAGTCGTTTCCGCCGTTAAAGCATATTGCAAAACCGTTCCAATCGGCGAAGAAACTGGGGAAATTTGCGGATTTTCCACCCCTGACGGTAACTTCTCCATCACCTGTTGCAACCTTTCCGTCACTAACTGTCGTGCTTGATAAACATCCGTCCCCCACTTAAAAATTACCTTCACCACCGAAATACCCACCGCAGAAGAAGAACGCACCGTTTCCACTCCCGGTGTCCCATTCACAGCACTTTCAATTGGTAAAGTAATTAAAGATTCCACTTCCTCCGGTGCGAGCCCAGATGCTTCCGTTTGAATTTCCACTTGGGGTGGGGCAAAATCAGGAAAAACATCCAAGGGCATTTGGGTTAGATTATACGTACCCAAGAATGTAACTATTATTGCTCCAATGACAACTAGCCAACGTTGAGCGATCGACCATTTGAGGATGGTATTGAGCATAAATTATAGATGGGTGTCAGACGGCAAAAATAACTGCAACAGCACGCGCAGCAGTTACTTTACAGTTTTGCAGATGGGTATGAAATCAGGATGAAATCTGGTTTAATCTGTAGGAGATTGCTAATTTAACAACGCAGCTAACTTACGAATATCCGAATCGGGCAGTTGTTTAATTGCAGCTTCGATTTCCTTCAAATTATCCATTCTGAAGTTAATAGCTCAACTGATATCTTGCACCTTACCCATAAATACTATAATTAACAAATAGATATTAAAAAATACCATTAATAAAATTAGTTATATATATAGTCCATTTGAATGGACTTTCGCTATTAGACAGGGACTTCTAGCTTCTGGCGGATATGAATTTAGTCGAAGAATCTGTAATTATTATTACCCCTGCTTTATTCCTTTCGTTTCCAAAAGCTGATTAACCCAATTCCAACTTTGTGGGGAAAGAGCAGGTACAGGTGGTTGAGTATAGTCAATGACCAAATCGTAATTTCCTTCATCATATAAATCATTAATTAAAGGTTGGATTTCCAATAATGGTTCTGCATCACCTTCCCGTAAAGGTAAGAGAAAAGAAGGGATAGAATTTTGCAAATTAAATGGATATAAATCTGCTTGGGGACGCTTAGATAAGCGACTGACTAAAATTCGATAGTCAGTTTGAATATTATTTGGTATTTGTTGAATTGGTTTACCATCTCGGAGTAAATCAATTTCCACTAAATTTGTATTGCTTCCTAAAATCTGCAAGCGTTTTTTGATATAGGAATTTCGTCCTTCCCCAAGACGCTTATTTTTAGGAGAAAGAATTTCAATTACAGTTACAACTTCTTGTGTTAGGACATCTCGCACTTCTAAGAAAGTTTCTTTAACTGTTTCTGGCATTGTTAAATCGATAGTCACAGCTTCAACTACTGGAGATGCAATTGCAACATTTGCTGATGGGGATGGCTGAATTTTTTGTAATTTTTGAACTGCAACATCCGCAACACCTACTAATAGCGAGTCATCATCTATTGTTTGATATATTCTTTTTTCGATGGCAACTTTATACTTAGGACGTAATTGAGGATTAAGTTTGCGAAAAATTGCAGCGATGAGAAGATTGTGAATTTCCGACCAAAATAGGGGATTTTCTAAATATGGGTTCATTCCCGGAAATAAGCAAGCCATGACAGCATCTCTCAAAAGTACAGCCTACTATCGGTATGTAGCACTGGGTAATAACTCAATTATATCTAAACCATATTAAACAAGGTTCCCAACTTGAAGTATTCTAGAAGTGACCGTCCAGGCAGAACGACAATGCAGCAGGTTGATATAACCAAGGAACTCCTACAACAAAAATAAGCCACACAAGGAACTGTATCACTCGTTCAAGCAAATGGGGCGGTTGACTACTCTTTCCCTTCCTTCTTTACCACCGATGTACTCAATAAATTCGGTTGTTGATCTACATAAACCTCAGTTGTGTAATTAAAGCCATCCGTCACCGACCCCCGACGACGAGACGACCAAAAATTACCAGCCGCAAAAGCACTCACAGCAATCAGCGAACCCCCACCAACAGTTAACAACCACATTGGTACAGGTAAATTATTAACTTGATTATTACTTTGAATTTGGGTTTCTTCTTCATGGTTATGTTCGTCAGCTTTTTTACTTCCACCTCGTAAAGATTGGGCAAAAAGTTGATTTGCTCGCTGAGTGACTATAATATCTCCTTCAAATAAACCCGTCTTTACCTCCACCATATCACCGTTGGTTTGACCAAGAGTTACTTCTGCGGCTTGATAAGCATTACCATTTTGGATGTAAACTAATTTTTTCCCATTCCCATCAATCACCGCAGAACTAGGAATTATTGTTGTTGGTGCAGAGGTTTTGTCTGTTAATACTGCAAGGGAAGCAAACATTCCCGGTTTGAGTTGACCGTTAGCGTTGACGATTTCCGCTTGGACGGGGACAATCCGTGTTTCTCCTGCTACTGATGTCCCAATCCGGGAGATTTTGCCAGTGAAATTACTGTTGGGTAAACTGCTCACCTGGACATTAACTGTTTGACCAATTTTGACTTGTCCCAAATCTTTTTCATAGATATTCGCTGTGGCAAAAACTTGACTATCATTAATTATTGTCATTAATTTGCCTCCCGCATCGTTAAAAGTTTGACCAAGGGTGACTTCGCGATCGCTAATTTTGCCGGAAATGGGAGCAGTTACCGTCACTAATCCTTTGGTGTTGGGCAGATTTCCTAGTTGTTGCAATCGGGTATTATAAGTATAATCGCTCAAACGCAAGCGCTCCTGTGCGAATTTAACAGCAGATTGAGCGCGTTTCATTTGCGCTTCGGCTTCGATCGCATCCCGTCTGCTGTTAGCGGTCGTAAGATTGGTTTTTGCTTGTGCTAGTTGTGTTTGGGATTCTAAAGCATTGCGACGGGGTAAAGCACCTTCTGCGGCAAGCTGCGTATCTTTACTATACTTTTCCTGAGCAAATGATACCAGACTTTGAGCTTGGGCAATTTCCGCGTTAGCTATCTGCACATATCTTTGATAATTTTGTTGAGCTAATTGCAAATCGGCTTGCGCTTGTTGTAGAGATGCGATCGCTTCGGCACGTTTTTCTTGGGAGGTGACGCGCAAATCGACCAAATCGGGACTAGTGACAACAGCAATGGGTTGACCTCTAGTAACGTTTGCACCGGGTTCTACGAGTAATTCTACTACCTTTGCTTTGGGAATTGGAGTTGTGACTTCGACTTTTTGGCTAGGTAATGTTTCAATTTGTCCTGTAGTTTTGATTGTCAAAGCTAAAGGTTTTCGTGTAACTGCTGATGTTTTAATACCTAAGCGTTGGGCTGTTTCTGTGTCAACATTTATTTGGCTTTCTGTAGTTGTTGGATCATTTCCACTTTTAAACTCATCTCCATGTCCAGCGTGTGCTAAAACTGCGACAGGAAAAGTTAGTGTTAGCATACTTAAAATAATACTATATATAGAAAGTGATGCAATTTTAATTTTATATTGATGTCGATTAAGCTGTTGCATGAGTTGGAGATTATTTGGAAATTTAAAAGGTGTAATAATATCTGAATAGAATTATCTACTTGACATCAATCCAAAAATCAGCAGTAATTATCTTTCCATTGCGGTTAAATTGTCCCCACATTTTATATTTTCCTGGTTGCGGAAAAGTTGCCATAAAATGAATTTCATTGGCTCGTGTATTATTCATAGCATGAGCATGAATATAATCAGCTTCAGTTAATGCTGATGACTTTTTCAAAATAATTAAATGACCTTTTTCACCCAGATAATTTTGCAAATCTTGGACTGGTTGATTATTACTATTATCTAATAAATTAAAGATTAAATGCACTTCTTTATTAGTAGAAATAGTTTGAGGTAATTTGAGATTAACTTGAGTATTACCAACTATTTTAGAGGTTGTTAAATCAATTTCGGATGGATTAGGTGCTGTACCAGGAACTTGAACTTTTAATGCGGAAACTTGCTCGGCTTTTCCTGCTACTTTATAGTCACTAAATAATGTATAACCTCCATAACTGGGAAAATTTGTTTGAATTTCAAACCGTCCATTTTCTTTATATGTGGGATGAATATGATTAAAATATGCAAGATTATCGCTAACAACAATTAAGTGCATTAATTGTTCTTGAAATTGATCGAAGTTAGCAATTGGTTTTCCTTGCTTATCTTGAATATCTATCACCAAATTTACAGGTGTCTTGGGAGTAATTTTTGTAGGAAGAGTCAGCTTTGTAACAGCATTTGCAGGTTGTAATTGAGAATGACCTTCGATATAATCTTCTCCCATCTTATGGGTTTTCCCATCACCCATATTATGACCCTCGTGAGGATTTGCATTCGCAACAGTATTACCATTATAAGTATCTGTTTGACTACTTTGACCTTCCTTAGCACAACCAGTAGTAAAAATCAGACTCGAAGTTATAGCGAGGGCTGTAAGAATATTTTTCATTTTTATGTTCAGCGAGTTTAAATACCGAATCATTAAATAGGGATAACTATAAACATCTTCTCAGCTAAAAATGAAATCGGGATGAAATTTATCTTCTTTACACTCAGTTATAATTTCGGTTCGACTTTCCCAACAAGAGAATTTTGGAATTTAACTACGAATTCGTGCAGCTAAATCAACTACAGTGGCAAGACTTTGTAAATCAGCAAAATCCCTTAGCAAGTCCATTCGATGGATACGATGAGGACATCCAATGGTCAAGCTAATTTCATTACAATATAAGGCTTTTTTAACGTAAAGGTACGCAGAGCCTTATTTTTATAACTCTAACTGGCACAATTTTTTGCAACGGGTGTGTAGTTTCAAATAAATTTGAACCTAGCGATAAGACTTGTAGCGTCACGTACCAACCACTTACTGTGACATTCACGCCCGTAAATTGTATGGTCTGTACGTTCCGCGTGTCCGACAATCTGGGGTTGTTTAGGCTCCATGCAATTTTTAACCCATGTCTAAACTGATATAGTCGCCAGTTTTACATATTTTTTCTGTCATCACCTCGCTCCACAACGCGCACAGAGATATTTTTGCTTAAAAAAGCCGTCTATATAATATGACGACTGAGGGAGGCGATCGGATTTAGTGTGAGATGGGGATATTTGACTTTAAAGAAACTTAAGAATTAATTGGGATATTGGGATGGGGAGAGGGATGTAGGTTATAATTTGTCAACCTGAGTCATCACCATTTGTAGATTTTGGCATCGACTTAATTAATGCCCTGAGTACCTTATTAGACTGCTGGCAACTTCGTCTATTTACGACTTTTCCAATATCCCGGTTCTCGGCTACAATGCATAACTGCCAAAATAAGAATGTAGTCTTGCTCGATTGTATAGAGGATTCCATAAGGAAATTTCCGCGCCATACACCGTCGAACTTCATCGTCAATCACAGCATAACGAGTGGGGGACTCTCTGATCCGATAAACCGTATCCTCGATTACATTGATGAACGCTTGTGCAACCTCAAGCCTTTGCGCTGTATAGTATTGAACCGCTTCAGCATATTCAGTCAGGGCTTCAGGGTGAAATACATACTTCATGGTTCAATCAGTCGTCTAACTTGAGCCAAAGCATCTTCCCCCGGAATCGGTTGAACCGAACCGTCCCGAATCTCGGCTCTTCGTCTTTTGGCTTCAGCCACCCAAACTTCCTGAATGGTCGAATCGGTATCGAATTCTAGGCTCTCTACCAGTTTGTCTACGAGAAGTGCCCTAGATTCGTTAGGCAAAGACAATAGTTCTTCTGTTAGCTGCTCGATTGATCGCATAACTTTCTCGCAGAATATTAAACTCTAGGGATATTGTAACAAAAACCTGAATTTCCTTTGCTAATTAAAGAACAGTGATCGCCTTTCATCACACACACTTTTATTTATCAAGGTTGTATCCGGTGGTAGCGATCGCTTTTCTCAAATATGTTTAACGGTGAAGTTGGGCTGCGCTGCTACAAGATGCTGACCGGATTGTTAACAACTGGGTATCACCACTGATAAACCAAAGAAATGGGTTTGGGTAAATTTTTAGAAGCTAACAAGAGTCAAACAAGTACAGTGGCGATTGTTGACCCAGCAACTGGTAACATTTTAGCTATGTATAAAAATAATTCTAACAAGGCTGATTACACCAAAATACTTAATGCTGCTGTGGCGAAAAAGTAGTTAAATTGTAGTCAGTCCAGTAGGATGTGTTAGCTCCCGTGCGTAACGCATCCTACAAGATTGGCGATCGCGCTAATCTCAAAAAGGATCTTCCGTAAGATTCGTGCTAAATTGGCTGAAAAATTGGCATTGGTTAACAAACTCAGGCTACATCATTAAACCGAAGTTTAGGTATTTGATTGTAAACTTCTGCATTTTCTTCAAGAGCTTGACGTATATCATATTGCGTTTGTAAATTCAACCAAAACTGAGCGCTATTACTAAAATAGCGAGATAAACGCAAGGCTGTATCTGCTGTAATACTGCGTTTCCCAGATAAAATTTCACTAATTCGTGTCTGAGTTACACCTATATCTTTGCTTAATCGATAAGGTGTAATATTCATTGGTTCTAAAAATTCTAGTTGTAGGATTTTTCCAGGGTGAATATTTGGCAGACGGGTGTTATTCATAATTATTGACCTGCATCAGTGGTAATCTACAATTTCAACATCCGAAGCATTGTTCTCATCCGTCCAAACAAAGCAGATTCGCCATTGGTCATTCTTCAGGGACAATACTCGTTTTGGCGATCGCCAGGAAATAGCCACAGAATACCTACAGAATCAACTATGCGATCGCTTTTCTCAAAGATGTTTAACGTTGCCCATCACCCGCCGCAGATCGCCTTTGTATCATAACCGACTCCTTTCGGTGGTCGGCGTGCATGGGCGTTGTTATGCGGCGATCACCATTATGTTTTCTCCATCGGCTAAAAGCTGGGAAAGAGATCCAAAGCCATCAGGGCATTATGATAAAGCAAGTAGGGATAAAGTCTCATCTTCGTAAAATAATTTGATTGCGCTAAACTCCCGACGCAGCAAATTTTCAACTTGTAGTGTCGAACAGTTTCCCAGGCGAATCCAAATAACTTTCGGTGGATTGCCAAATACTAAACTCAGATCATGCATGTCAGCATCTTTCGAGACAATCATTAGATCATTGTCTTTTGCATAATCCCAAACGATTGGGTCGATTGTCGCTTTCATGCCCACATCCCGAACGTGAAGCGAGTTTGGGAAGAGATCACTTAAACGGTTCGATAATTTAGGCGATAGATTTTCATCAAAAAGTAATTTCATGCGGATAATGGGGCAGTCATAAACCGACGCTCACGGTCAGCAGCATAAGCAATACAGGCTTTTAAATCTTCTCGCGTCAGATCGGGAAAATCGTCGAGAATTTCTGCTTCAGTCATCTCGGAAGCCAGGTACTCAAGCACTTCATAGACTGTAATACGCAAGCCACGGACGCAAGGCTTACCACCGCGTTTTTCAGGCTCAATTGTAATGATGTCTCGGTAGTTCATAAACTGGCATGAGGGAAAAATGTCTACTTAGCATTATATCGAAAACTTTTGCTGCCCTCGACAAAGAAGACTTCTAGAGCTTATCTGCAATCTGCTGAGCCGCCTCTGCCGAAGTCCTCATCGGGATAATTTCAAAATGGCTTCATTTTGTTCTCCCTAACTATTTATTATACGGCGATCTCTGGCGGTTTCTCGACTAGACCTAAATCGGACGGCAGCGCAACATAAATTACATGATCCACCCATTGCTCATTTTCGTAGTAAAAGCCCCGACGAACACACTCTTCTTGTAAACCCACATTGCGAGCCAGAGCAATTGAAGGATGATTGTCAAGATTGATAGCAGCTTCGATGCGATGATACCCAAGATCCTCAAATCCAGCAATCAACAGTGCTTTTACCGCTTCTTTGCCAAAACCTTGTTTCCAATACTGATTATGGATGCTGTAACCTAGATTAGCCCACTGCTTTTCTTCTCGATAGATGGTTGATAGATCAACATTGCCAAGATGCTGATCAGTCTGCTTTAAGAAGACTCCAAAGATATAAGCATAATCTCTCAATGCTTGCTCTTGGTGGCGATCGCATAGACTTAAATCAGTGAACAGTCAACAGTTATCAGTTATCACGGTTTCAGTCGGGATTTAACCCCGACTGAAACACACCACCCAGGCGTTGTGGGGGACTCTGACTCCCAATTGATTTACAGTTTTTAACTGATAACTGTTGAATGATACTATTGGGATCTGTTGATTAGTTTGCCCAAATTTAGCAGGGGAATAATAATTTGGTGATGCGTTACGCTGTCGCTAACGCATCCTACAATATCGGCGATCCCACTGAGACGGAGAGAGAGAAGCGCTCTCTCTGAACCGTCCCACTAGAGAGCTAGTCTGCCTCTTCGGTCAATCCCCAAGATTGAATAGGTAGGTATCGGCTCCCCCTTGACCATCAAGATAATCAGTCCCTAAACCACCCCTAATCGTATTGTTAAGATTCGTGCCTGACAAGGTATCATTCGAGGATGCACCCGTTGTCAGGTAAGCATTCCACAGTTTCTCTTCTGTCCAAGTCGCTCCATCACTAAATTTAACGCTTTCAACCCCATAGTTGGAGAAAGAACTACTAGTATCTGAACTCAAAAGCTGGTTTCTCAGAACAACGGAATCAGATATGCCACCACCAAAGGAGATTTTCAAATCATTACTGCTACCCATGCGAGTTACAATGGCATTGGTAGATGTTAGACCTGCTCCTGAAATCGGTACACTCAATATCAAATCCCGTTGGGATGCTTTTAGTAAAGCTGGTTTATTTGTTTTGGGTACGGTGACTATTTTAAGTCTATTTGGTTTAGTTTCTTCCTTTGCGGGAGCAGTAATGGTGGAGTACCGGGGCTATATTAATATTGTTGTCGGCTTAATTATGGCTGTGATGGGTTTGTGGTTAATGGGTGTGGTGAATATTCCCTTACCGCAGATGAATGTAAATCTGCCGAAAGCTGGACCATACGGAGTCGGTTTGACCTTTGCGTTGGTGAGTTCCCCTTGTGCAAGTCCAGTATTATTCGCGGTGTTAGCATCAGCAGCAGCTACGGGTTCGCAGATATTGGGTACGCTGACAATGGTTAGTTATGCGCTTGGTTATACTCTATTAATTTTTCTGGCAAGTTTATTTACTGGATTCGCAAAACAAAGTCGTAATTTATTGAATCATTCCGAGGGAATTATTCGTTTTGGTAGTGTCGCGCTGATTTTAACTGGGGTGTATTACCTGTTTACAGGGACTCAGTGGTTTGTCGGAGGATGAGTCGATTTTAGATTTTGGATTTTGGATTTTGGATTGGGTGTTTGGGAATTTTCTCATCAGTCATGCACCAAAAACCCGTAGAGACGTAGCAGTGCTACGTCTGCTAAGTCTGGAATAAATGTATCAATTTATGCAATTTGTGAATTAAAGGAGAAACAACAATGTCAGAATTAACCAATTCCATTTTTAGTGAAGGACGGGATTCCCTAGAACAGTTGCAGCAACAATCAACCAACCCGATTTTAGTTAAATTTGTTGCTCCTCACTGCCCTGCTTGTAAAACCCTCACACCGATTCTAGAGCAACTAGTACATGAAGGCAGAAGTAAGAGGGCTGATGGCAGAAGGCGGAAAGACTTATTTTATAAGCTTTTTATAAAAATGAAATGGTTGTTTTATTTACGCCGTGCTGTACTAGTGAATGAAGGTGCTGGCAAAATGCACATGGTGACAATCGATATGACAGAAGAACCAGAATTAGCGATGGAATTGGGTGTACGCACTGCTCCAACTGTCTTCTTTCTTCAGGGGAAGAAAGTCGTTGATCAGATTCCTGGTTTGAAGTCAAAAAAAACCTATGTAGAAGCTGTACAAAAGATTCTTACCGTTTAAGATAATTCTATTTTGAATTCCGGTATTCGCGATCGCGTAGTGCAAGGGAAGCTATCGCAAAACTAGTCTGGAGTGTTTACACTTTGAAACCACTCAACAATACCATCTGCCAAAACTCGCGCTAATTTTTTTTGTTCATTGGTGTTAGCTATCCATTCAAATTCTTCAGGATTAGTCATAAAACCCAGTTCCATTACCACTGATGGTGCAGTAGAAGGACGAGTTAAAGCTAAATTATTCCAAAACACCCCCATTGATGAACGTCCTAGCTGGTTAACTAGATAATTATGCAGAAAAACGGCTAGACTATGAGCTTGAGAATGATACCAAAAAGTTCTAATACCCTTGCTATTTTCCGCATCTCCGTCGTCAGGTACTGCTGTGTAATGTATGGTTATAGCGATGGCTGGTTCTTCTCGATCAATCATGGCTTGTCGTTCTGACAAAGTTATTTCTGTGTCATCTTCTCGTGTCATCACCACGATTGCACCTCTTAATATCAATTCATCACGTAGCAACTTAGATACACTCAAGCTGACATCTTTAGCTAAGTATCCAGTTGGTCCAGCCGCGCCAGTTTCTTGCCCTCCATGCCCTGGGTTCACTAAAATTTTGATCCCAGATAATGGTTGTAATTGTACCTGTGCAAAAGCTGGTAAAGGAATGAATATGGAACTGATCGCTAAACCTAAAATTGGTTTCACTTATTATATAAACTCCTATTTGACAGTTTCAACCCTTTAAGTGAGTGGACAAAATAGTTTGTGTCATTGCGAACGGTAGTGAAGCAATCTCAAAGTATTGCGATGAACCGCACCCTACGGGTGAATGCTACGTTACGTTACGCTCCACTCGCAATGACAAATATATAATTAATTTTGTCTGAGTACTTAGCTTTAGGAGAAGACTATACACAATATTTAAAATCACATAATATAATTTTTGTCAAGTCCAACTTTTCCGATCAATCTACTGAGAATAATTAACCAAATCTAATATCCGATGAGCCATTTCCAACTTGGAACACATAGGAATTTCAATTTTCTTACCTTGCCTATCTATATATATAGCTTGATTCGTATTGCTGCCGAAACCGCTACCAATTTGATCTATGGGATTAGCAACAATTGCATCTAAATTCTTTCTTTGCAACTTCTCATAAGCTGGAGTCACTATATCCCCAGTTTGAGCCGCAAAACCAATCAATTTTTGATGCTCTTGCTTACACAAGGCAAGTTCAGCAATGATATCTCCTACACTCTCCAATGGTAAAGCTTCTGGAAGCGCATTTTTCGGCAACTTCTCCACACTATATTCCCTTGGCTTTACATCCGCCACAGCCGCAGACATAATAATTACGTCCGCATCTCCGTAATACCGCAACATTTGCGATCGCATTTGTTCTGATGTCTCTACTTTTACACCCCTGATTCCCAAAGGTATATCCCAACTCACGGCACCACAAACTAAAGTCACATCCGCACCGCGATGCAATGCCGCTTGTGCCAAAGATAACCCCATTTTCCCCGTAGCTGGATTGCCGATAAATCTCACGGGGTCTAAATATTCTCGCGTCCCTCCCGCACTAATTAATACTCGCTTTTCAGTAAAATCTCGTGCACCTTCAGTTTCTAATAACGATTGTACATAGGTAACGATTTCCTGGGGTTCAGCCATTCTTCCCGCACCAACTCTGTCACAAGCTAATAATCCTTCGGCTGTTTCAATACCATGAAAACGACCAACACTCAAAATATTTTGCCAATTTTGCTGCACCGTTTGCTGTTCCCACATATCAGTATTCATCGCCGGTGCAAGTAATATGGGACAAGTAGAAGCTAAAACGGTGTTTAATAATAGATTATCAGCCATACCATAAGCTAACTTTGCCAAAGTATTCGCTGTCAATGGCGCAATTAAGATGATATCAGCCCATTCTCCCAACTCTATATGTAGGGGACGAGTGTTAGTGGATTGCCAAAAATTCTCATCAGTATAAGCAGGGTGACGAGAAAGAGTAGCGAAAGTTAAAGGAGCAATAAACTTTTGTGCGGAATCACTGAGAATTGTTCGTATTTCTACCCCAGATTTAAACAAAGTAGAAACAACTTCACAAACCTTATAAGCAGCAATCCCACCGCTAACACCAATTAACACCCGTTTCAACTTTGAATTAGACATAAATCAATTATCAATTATCAGTTTCTCATCTCCACGGTTTTCGCTTTCAAAGTCGTAGCTTAATAGCTTAAAAAGCTTGCTGAGCAAGGCTTTTAATCGTACCCATTGATAACTGATAACTGATAACTGATAACTGTATTATGCTTCGTCGTAGGGTTCCAAATCCAAAAGGTGGATATAGGATTCTACTAATTCGGGACGTTGAAACGCGATCGCTCGCAGTAAATGCCAATCATTCAAACCTTCAAAAGCATTACTGTAGTTATCTTGCTCCAATCTAGTAGCCAAGTAATCCACTTGCTCTGGAGTCATGGTGGCAATATCGGTTTTAGAAATGGTCAAAGTCTTCATTTTTAAGCCCCTCCCGTAAGTAGCAACACCATCCAGCTTGGGTTTAACTGTGTTTGACGCAGCCACCCAACCTATAATACTCATTAGTAGACGCAAATTACGTGAATTTTCTTCCGGAAATTTACCGTACTTTGTAAAGCTTTTGTAACTTTAAGAAAATCAGTGAACAGTAAAGAGTACGTACTTTCTTATGGTGAAAGATTTAGACTCGCCTTCTTAGATGCCTACCACCTTCTTAGTGTGGTGTTTCGCCCTCGTGTTTAACTGATAACTGATAACTGTTAAGTCAGGTTGCTAAGAACGAAAGTACGTGCGACATCCAGCATTTGAGAACTAATTTGGTGTCCTCCATCAAATTCACGATATTCCAATGGAACTGCTCTTAATTCTAATGCATCTCGTGTTTTTTGAGCAGCTTGTAAAGGTACAACTTGATCTTGTTTCCCGTGCATGATTAACACTGGGGGTAGATAATTTGTAGCCGGAGTTTCAATATTTTGGATATCTGAATGTAAATACCCACCCATGGAAATTAATCCGGCTATTGGCAACTTTAATCCTACATCTAAAGTCATTGCTCCTCCCTGAGAAAAACCACTTAAAATTGTTTTATTTAAGGGTATCCCGGTACTATTCTCTAAAGATTGCAGGTAATCGATTAGCAATTTTCGACTTTCTTCTAAGCCTTTATACATATTATTCCTGCTCAAGTCGTACCATGCTCTACCAATAGGAGAATCCGGATCAGGAAAAGGTGCATTAGGAAATACAAAATGATATTCTGGTAATTGTAAAAAAGGTAGTATCGATGCTACGTCTTCGGCATTAGCACCCCAACCGTGTAAAATTACAATTAGTCCCTTGGCAATTTCCTCAGTTTTTGGTGGTACGCTGATCGATTCTAAAGCATTAGCCATCAGTTATCAATTAATTAATCTGTAGTGGGTCTACAGTAATCTATAACAAAAAATCAGTCGTACCCAGAGGAATTATCTAATCCGAACCAAAAATTGCTTGTCTTCCTAATCCGCACTTCCTAAAAAATTTCTGACCATAAAGTTTTTATAAAGTGCCAGCTTGGTTCTAAAATATTCTTTTCCAAGCTAATAAATTCAGATTATAGGAAAATTATCAATTATGGCGCGTCTCGCACTGCTGAGTGTATCTAATAAAACAGGTTTAGTAGAATTTGCTCGAAGTCTACAAGAAGAGTTTAACTTTGAATTTATCAGCAGTGGAGGTACCGCTAAAGTTTTACAAAATGCCGGATTAACTGTTACTAAAGTTGCCGATTATACAGGTTCGCCGGAAATTTTGGGCGGACGGGTGAAGACTTTGCATCCGCGAATTCATGGCGGTATTTTAGCACGGCGAGATAATTCTCAAGATATTACGGATTTGCAAAATAACCAAATTCGTCCCATTGATTTGGTGGTTGTAAATCTTTACCCTTTTACCGAAACTATTGCTCAGGAGGGTGTTACTTTAACCGAAGCTATCGAACAAATCGATATCGGTGGTCCGGCAATGTTAAGAGCATCTGCGAAGAATTTTGCCTATCTTACAGTATTATGCGACCCGGCACAATACACAGAATATTTACAGCAGTTACGTCAAAATAACGGTGAAGTTTCTTTACAATTTCGTCAACAAGCTGCTTTAAAGGGATTTTTACATACTTCTGAATATGACCAAGCAATTTCATCTTATTTAAGCAATCAAGTTTCTCAAAATCAAGATAGCAAGCAGCAATTCAGCATTGCTGGAATACAAGTACAATCACTACGATACGGAGAAAATCCCCATCAAGAGGCTGCTTGGTATTATACAGGAAATGCTAAAAGCGGATGGGCTGCTGCAACTAAATTACAGGGGAAGGAACTCAGTTATAACAATTTAGTTGATTTAGAAGCCGCTAGACGCATCATTACAGAGTTTTCTGACACCCCCGCAGCAGTAATCCTCAAACATACTAATCCTTGTGGTGTAGCTTTGGGAAATACTCTGGTAGAAGCTTATCAAAAAGCTTTTAATGCTGATTCAGTTTCTGCTTTTGGAGGAATTGTCGCTTTAAATCAACCAATTGACGCAGCTACAGCAACCGAATTAACAAAAACATTTTTAGAATGTGTAGTTGCACCAGGTTGTGAAGACGATGCTCAAGAAATTATTGCCGCTAAATCCAAGCTACGGGTATTAATACTACCGGATTTACAAAGTGGAGCGAAAGAAACTATTAAAGTTATTGCAGGTGGTTTTCTCGTCCAAGCAGCTGATGATATTTTAACCGAGACTAATAAATGGCAAATAGTTACCGACAAAAAACCCAATCAAATAGAAATTGAAGAATTATTTTTTGCATGGAAAGTTTGTAAACACGTTAAATCAAATGCTATTGTTGTGAGTTGCGATCGCACTACTTTGGGAGTGGGTGCAGGGCAAATGAACCGAGTTGGCTCTGTGAAAATAGCTCTCGAACAAGCGGCACAAAGCGCAACAGGGGGATTTCTTGCTAGTGATGGATTCTTTCCTTTCGATGATTCAGTTAGAACCGCTGCTGCTGCGGGAATTAAGGGAATTATTCAACCCGGTGGAAGTTTACGAGACCAAGATTCCATTCAAGCTGCTAACGAACTAGGCTTAACAATGGTGTTTACTGGCAACAGACATTTTTTACATTGACAAGATTATACCATAAAAATTGATGATTTTTGCAAATTGTTGTTTAAAATGCTTTTCATTTCAACAAACTAGTGCTAATCTATATTTGTGTGTGTGAGGAGCAAAGTGAAAAGCGTTTGGGGTGGAAACACGGCAACACTCCCAAGCGCTTTTTGCTTTTTAATTTTATTCGCATAATTACAAAATATGTCCAATTTTTAAACTGTCACCCAACATACTTGTGTATTGATGGATAGTAATGCTAAAGTATGGTTGTGTGTGAGGAGCAAGTGATAAACGAAAAGCGTTTGGGGTGGAAACACGGCAACACTCCCGAACGCTTTTTGTCTTTTCAATATTCAGCAACCAGTTATCAATTATCAATATTTCTAATTATCGCCCCATCATTGAGCATTTCTCAATCTGTTAATCTTCATCCAAAGCCGGGAAAGCTTCCTCAATAAACCATAATCGATCTTTATTTTCAACAAACCAAATCCGAGTTTCGGGAGTTAGTTTTCCCCAAATGTACTCAACAGGTATGTGAGGAGATGAATATTGAAACTCCTCACCGAGTAATCGGAGATTGTAAGCAATCGGATCAGGAATACCAAAATCGTTCCAATCGATTTCTCTTTCAATTCCACTAATTCCTTTGCTGGGATCAAAAACCAATTGTGCAGTTCTAATCAAGTCAGCAAAGTGTACTGGCTTTAATCGGTACAGTTCCTCAATTCGCAGTGCTTCGTTATTTTGAGACATCGCTACTCTTAGCAGTTAATGTTTACCGTTTGATAGAACTTACTGCCAGAGATTTTCCCTAATTTAATATCTAATCGAATATTTATATTTTAACCTAGAACAGCGATTTTTTACAAAGGGAATAGGGAGTAGGGAATAGGGAATAATAACTAATCATCCTAACTTGATATAATATCATGTCCGGTTAAACACTTGTAATCAAGTTGGTTCGGGAACACTCAACAATTACCCATTACCCATTACCAATTACCAGTCAACAGCGAATAATTGATAACTGATAACTGATTTAATTTCTTCCGGATATTTTTTCAATTTGCTGTGTAAAAAGGTTAGTTTCAGAACCTAACTGCTGGGCTAATTCTAATCCTTTTTGAAAAGCTGCGATCGCAAATTGATTTTCTTTACGCTGGAGATGAATTTTACCTATTTGTTCGTAAGCATTCATCATTCCGTAAAAATTAGCTGCTCGCTGTTCTGCTTGTAATAAAATCTGACTAGTTTGTAAAGCATCTTCTGTTTGACCGTTGGCAATATATAAAGCAATTAATTTTTGCAAAGCTTCAGCAGCACGTACAAATTGCTGCAATTCCCAAGCCATGGTGTAGGCTTCTTGATAGTTTTGAAAAGCTGCATCTAGCTGTTCGGGATTTTCCTTTGCTAAAGCTTCGTAATTAGAAGCCATCCCTAATTTTAATGCTGATAACTCCGTAATCTTATTTTGTTGGCGGTAAAGCAATGATAACTTTTGACGTGCATTTATAGCTTTTTGATGCTGTTTTGTCCGGTCATAAATGTAAGCTAAATCGTTTAAAGATTTTTCAATATCGTTACTATTAGAAACTTGATTTAGTAATTGTTCATAAGTTGTTGCAGCGGCTGGATAATCAAACCAATCAAGATGAATTTTAGCAATACTTTTCAGTGTATCTACCTCCTTGAGAGTATCCGAATTTGCTCGGACAATAATCAAAACTTGGTTATAAACTTCCACTGCTAAAGATGGCGATCGCACTTGAAGGTAAGCATCACCTAAAGCCTGTAATATCTGTAAATCAGTTGTTTGCTGAGATTGCTTTTGAATTGCCTGTAATCGCTGGGTAATATATCTGATTTGTTGGCGATCGTTTTGTGTGTAAGCGACTCCACCAACTCTTGCAAGTGCTTGAATTTCGGCTAATGTACCCAAATAACGACGTAAGCGTAATTCTCGGTTCCAAGTTGCAAATGCGCCTTCGGTATCTCCTGCTTGCAATTTTGCGGTTGCTTCTTGATTGAGTTGATCTAAAGCTTCTGATAAAAAACGGAGTTCTTCATCATTTAAGGGCTTTTGCTTAACTGAAGCTGGTAATAATGGGTCAGGTACGGTAATCTCTAAGGGAGAAGGTGCAAACTTTTTCGGTGGTCTGGTTTTTTTTTCTTTGGCTAATGTTAATGAAGTCGAAAGCAAACAAATTGTCAGAGTTGTCGTAATGGTAATACTTAAGCGTTGGATATTAATCATAAAAGGTCAAAGGGTAAAGGTCAAAGGTTTAAGGTTATGGGAAATTAGAATTAACAATGATAAAAATTATTAAATATCAATTAATCACTTGACGAATATCTGTTAAATTTTTATCCATTAATATTTTTAATGTATCAAAGATTAACTAGCATTGTTTTTCTGATTAATTTGTGTTGGTTTGATCAAACTGAGTAAAACAAGCGGGTACTTCACTTGCTAATATAACGTTATTAAAATTTTCTTTCAGTATCCAAAACCTATATAAATGACACACTCCACAGATATCCCAACCTTAGCTCGCTGGATGGCTTCTGATTTTAGCAATCAAGAACAAGCTTTTGAAAATCCACCTTTTTTCGCTCATATTCGAGTATGTATGCGTCCTCTACCTCTAGATTTATTATCTGGGGTCAGTTTTTATGTTGAGCAAGCTTATGATTATATGCTCAATGACCCCTATCGAGTCGCAGTTAATAAATTAGTTGATGCAGGCGACCATATTGAAATTGAGAACTATAGAGTTAAAAATGCCGAAAAATTCTATGGTGCATCCCGGAATTTAGAACTTCTCCAAACTTTAGAGCCAAATGACTTGGAAAAAATATCTGGCTGCAATATGATTGTAGAATGGACAGGTCACAGCTTTAAAGGGATTGTAGAACCAGGTAAGAACTGCATTGTATTTCGTAAAGGACAAAACACTTACCTTGACAGCGAATTTGAAATTGATACAGAAAAATTCATCAGCAAAGACAGAGGAAGAGATTTAGAAACAGACGAACATATTTGGGGTTCAGTCGCAGGTCCGTTTCACTTTGTCCGGTGGCAAAGTTTTGCTTCGGAAATAAAAGTTGCATAGTAGTTAACTATCCGTTGGCTGCTAACTCTACAGTGTGAAAGTAGGGAACTCGTTCAACCCAACTTTCCCAAGTTCCATTAGGATAAAGCTTCATCAACCGGAATCCTGGGGGTTTTTGGTCTACAGCTAATTTTTTGCTTCCTGGCTGAAATTGAATGCAAGTTGAAGGGGTTCCCAAATAATCAACACCTCGTCGCTGAGTGTAAAATTCTTGGTGTATATGACCAAATAATACTAATCTAACTTGGGGATATTTGTCCAAAACTGCAAAAAATTCTGCGGAGTTTTGCAAACTGCTTTTATCTAACCAGGGAGAATTGACCTTAAACGGAGGATGATGTATCGCTACTGCTGTTGGTTTGTCAACAATTGTACTCAATTGTAAATCCAGCCATTTTAAAGTTTCCTGACGTAGATAACCATGTGCTTTACCCACCACGGAAGAATCTAACAATACAAAATTCCATCCCCCACGTTCAAAACACTTGCGTCGAGAAACCAGTCCCAGATTTAACACTTCACTCATTGTCGCAAAATTATCATGATTTCCCGGCAGCCAATAGCTAGGAAGAAACAAGGAACTCATTAAATTTTGTAAGTTGGAATAAGATTGTGGGGTACCGTCACCCGATAAATCCCCCGTCAATAACAATAAATCAAGCTCCTCTCGAAGTTTTTTTAAGCGTTCAATAATTGCATGGAAAGAATCCATCGTCGGAACTCCCAGCAGTTGTTGCTGTTCCGAAGCAAATAGATGGATATCTGTTACTTGACCGATGGTTATCGGATAAACCTGCTTCATCTTTGATGGTACCAATCTAAGAGTCTTAATATCCAATTCTCCTTGTTAGTCATAACTTACTTGTGTAATAGTAGCTAATGTTTTTTTTGTAACATACTTGTACACTCAAGCTGAATATCTTTTAGGTAATGTATATTTATTGATTTGTGATTTTTTTTAAGTAATAACCGAGATCAAGTTTTCATATCTTATACCTTTTTGACATTTTGAAATGTTTTTCATCTATCGCAAGACATAAAAAATATATTTTTCATGTTTCACAGTACTTATACATTAAAAAGTATAAATACTGTTTTTACAGAGAAAAATATGTATTCTACATCACCGAAAATCCTAGCATAGATGTAGGTTAATGCAAGTCTGGACGGATAACTTAAAACATGGTAATAATTTTGGTCTAAGGTTAAAGGTTGTAAGTTTCTACTCCCCATGTAAACGAAATCTTCAATTAAATGTTGTCAGCAGTATTTAAATACAATCGTAAGAATTTAAAAATCTTTAATAAAATAATCTACGGCGGGGGGTAGATTTTTAGATAAAATATTGGTAATATGAATAATGGTAAATGCGGCGACATAGCCAAGTGGTAAGGCAGAGGTCTGCAAAACCTCCATCCCCCGGTTCAAATCCGGGTGTCGCCTTTATTTATATTTCGTTGTTTCCCGCTTCTCAAGCGCCTTCTAGCTTCGAGGAGTGGATTCTTCGTTTGTACCATTTTAGTTCAAATCCGGTAGAATCAACCCACGATTTTAGTCCAAATTTAGTCCAAGCTTTTACTGCCTTTTGGGAAATCACAAGCGGCTTTCCTGAAGATTTAGTTTTAGTTAACTGGGGTAAATGATCATGGATATTAGCGTTCGCCTCGCACAAGCTAATGGTAGATTGAAAAATTCTAATATTGGTATAGCCATTGAGCAGCGTGGAAATATTTTATGGCTGAGGGGGACATTTCCACCCAAGCCTAATTCTGGGAAGACTAAACCTCATCAGCAAAGAATATCGCTCAAGACGAAAGAAAATCCTCAAGGAGTTAAAGCCACAATTGCAGGATTGCAGTATGTCGAAAAACAAGCTCGTGCTATTAGCGTGC
>JAYKJL010000170.1:0-2568 GCA_035285725.1 Nostocales cyanobacterium 94392
GCTTGGGGTTTAGGTGTACCAGGAATGGTAATATCTATAGGCGTTATCTGCGATGCAAGTTGTGTAAGTGGAGGATTGATAGCGGTTTGATTTCCGACTACAAGAAAAACTAAATTTTCTGGCTTGAGATGTTCTTTTGCAACTCGCTGTACATCTGCTACTGTGGTACTTTCTACCTCTTTTTGATAAGTAAACAAGAAATCTTGGGGATAACCGTAATATTCATAGCGCATCAAACGTGATAAAGTTTGAGCAGGGTCTTGGAAATTGAATACAAAAGAATTCAAAGTAGAATCTTTTGCAAAAGCTAACTCTTGAGCCGTTACAGGTTGAGTTTGAATCTGCTTGATTTCTTGTTGGATAGCTTTGACAAACTGTACAGTAGCATCCGAACGTGTTTGTCCCCCAGAAATAAACATTCCCGGATAATCAAAGCGAGGACTCCAGTAACCGTATACTGAATATGCTAAACCTTGTCGCGATCGCACTTCGTTAAATAATCTTCCACCGAATCCATTTAATATCCCATTCATCACATCCAATTCGGGATAATCTGAGTTAGCAAATTTACCACCAATATGTCCAATAAGTACGTTACTTTGAGTTAACTGTGGTTGGTTAACAAAGAACACACCACCCGTTTTAGCTTGGGAAACTTCGGGTAATTGAGGTTTCTTGAACTTCGGATTTGCTTTCCATTTACCAAATGTTTGTTGAATCAGAGATTTCATTTTTGCAGAATCAAAATCCCCTTCAATACCCAAAATCATATTATTGGGATAATAATACTGCTGGTAGAATTTAACCAAATCATCCCGGGTAATATTATCCAGGGTTGTATATTCGGGGATACGAGCATAAGGACTATTTTCCCCGTAAATCAGTTTCTGAAATTCTCGTCGTGCAATATCGTCTGGACTATCGTTACGACGTGCAATACTACCCTGAATCTGGGTTTTTGCTAAATCCAATTGATTTTGAGCAAAAGCCGGTTTTTGTAAGACTTCAGCAAACAATTTAAAAACTGTATCTGTATCTTCGCTGAGTGCTTCAAAAAAAGCATTACCAGAAGTTTCATCAATACTAGTTTCTACCGAAGCCGCTCGTTGTTCCAACATTTGATTGAGTTTATCAGGAGGATGTTGTTGAGTTCCTCCAGTACGCATTACATTACCCGTTAACTCAGCCAAACCAACTTCCGTAGCAGGTTCAAAACGAGAACCAGTATGAATTAGCGCTCTACCATTTACCAACGGTAACTCATGATTCTCCATTAAATAAACTATCATGCCGTTTTCAAGTTGGTACCGTTCGTATTCGGGTAACTTGATTTCTCCTACCGGCTTGAATTCCAACTCTGTGTAATGCTTTGGCGTATAATTACCTTGCGGTGTTACTTGCTGAGCCATTGCACCAGAAAAGTTAAAACTTACTAATACAAAAGCAAAACAAACTAGTAGCGAGTAAAGCAATCTTTTCACTTTCTTATTGTGCCTTTTTCTGTTAATCTTCATTTTCTCTCTTTCTTGGTAATTGGTAATTGGGAATTGGGAATTGGGAATTGGGAATTGGGGATTGGGAATTGGGAATTGGGAATTGGGAATTGGTAATTGAAGTTAAGATTTGAAAGTATTAGCGTCGTAGCGTGTCTATCAAAATTAATTATTTCCCTCATCACCCATCCCCCCCATCCCCTTGTCTCCCCATCCCCCCATCCCCCCATCCTCTACCCCTTGGGTAATAACTTACCAACGGTGCGATTTTCTGCGGTGAAAGTTTCTTTCGCTACACGCATCACATCTTCAGCAGTTACAGCTTGAATTTTTTCTAACTGTGCAAATAAATTCTTCCAAGAACCAGTTTTGATTTCATATTCTAATAATTGCTGCGCCATGCCCATATTAGAATCGAGAGAACGTAATAATCCTGCACGAGCATTAGTTTTAACTCGTTCTAATTCTTGTTCGGAAATTGGCTGTGTTTTTAAAGCTGCAATTTGCTCTCCTAATGCTGTCGCTACCTCATCAACTGTGTGTCCCGGTGCAGTTAAAGCGTAGAACAACATCAAATTCGGATATTTATCACCGGGAAATCCACTAAATCCTTGAGCAGTTAGTGCTAATTGTTGCTTTTCTACCAAAGATTGATATAGTCGTGAAGTACGTCCATCACTGAGCAAACCACCGATAATATCATAAACAGCATTGTCTGGATGGTTAAGACTAGGACGATGATAACCTTCTAAATACCAAGGTTGAGAAGGTAGATTTAAAGTAAATTCTCGTTGTTGGGTTTGCTTTGGTTCTACAGGAAGTTTCTGTTCCGGTTTCGGTTTAGCTTCATAACGTCCGAAGTAAGTTTGAGCCATTTTCTGCACTTCAGTAGGGTTGACATCTCCCACCACCGCAATTGTTAGATTACTCGGTACATAGTGCTTCTCGAAAAATTGCTGTACGTCTTCTGTTGTTAAATTGCGGATATCTTCGTCATAACCAATTACCGGACGTTTATAAGGATGTTCTTGAAAAGCAGTATCGTTAAACTTTTCAATCATTTGTCCGATGGGTG
>JAYKJL010000171.1:0-3951 GCA_035285725.1 Nostocales cyanobacterium 94392
TATCAATCACCGCGACCACAGTTCCCCGTCCACCATTGCTGTGTTTCCATGCTTCCGTCGCACGAACATCGGTACGGGCTAACAGTTGACCGCGTTTAGGTGTGCTATTTAAGTGCCATTGTAACGGCAGTAATTTCGCAGATACAGGAGTATCTTTTGGTTGGGACAACTGTGCTAATTGCTGTTCCAAGCGTTGAGTAGCATTCGGGGTTTCTGGTAAATTAGCTAAATTCGCCAATAGTTGCGATTGTTGGTAGGATGTGGCTTGGATGAAATTGGGTGTAGCAGATTGTACACCTGTGACTTGTGTTAATTGATTTGCTACGTTTAAAATCTCTGTCCCGGATACGGATTTAGAACGGACCAGGTAGCGATTTTTACTAAACCTCAAGGGACGAATCACTTCTAAATCGTGACGTAATAATACCATTTGCCTTTGACTTTCAGGCATATTCCGGTCAAAAGCGATCGCAATTTCGTTGGGTAGGACAATAACTTGCTCTGATTCTTTTTCCTTGGATGCTTCCCCCGATTTGCGGGTCAAAATTGGTAGAGTTTCTTTGACGTAAGACTGCTTTTGAATCCTTTGTTGAATGGAATTTAAGGAACTACGAGAACCAGTAGGTAAATTTACAAGAGCAATGTTATCCCCTAAAGGTTTGACATCAATATCAAAGCCATTATTCCCACTGCTAATACTGCGAGAATTGCCACTACCACGTCTTAAATCCTGCTGTAACTGCAAGTATAGAGGTTGAGTAGAGAGAGAGCGGCTATTAGTTGTTGGTTTAAAACTAACAGCAACGCGATCGCGTTTTAGATTCAGAGGTATTTTTTGCCCATAAAAGGTATAAAATAATTCATCTGTTGTTTGTGCTTGCGCGAGTTCTCGGTATTGATGAGGGATAAGGGGAACACTGGTAGAAGTTAGGAAACAACCAGCTAAAACCAGACTTGAGAGGAAACGTTTCATAATTGCACTGACAATAATTTTGCTGGTTAGGTGTATTTCTCAACTTTGGGAAGATATGCCATTTTCAGAAATTGCATAAGGTCAATTTCTTCAGAATTATAAAAAGATAAGGATGAAAAATCACTGTCAAATCAGTTACTCAGTATTAAATGTATCAAGATAGAACTTATTGCGTATGGAAGCATTCACTATGTGATAATCAACAATAATATTTAAAGAAAAATACTTATGGGTAATGCTTCAAGGTATTGGAAATTGGTGAGGATTGATGGGGGAGGGAACCGGAAAATTTGGGAAATTCCTACTGCTAAGTCATTTTTAACGCAATTATTTGGTGAATTAACAGATGATGTACCGGATGGGGATATTCAGCGTCAATTGATGGATTTGTATCAAGATAGTTCTAGTGACAGCACTTTGCTTGCAGAACGTTGTTTACTTTGCTTCCTATCTGGAATTTTAGAGCAGGGATGTCTGAGATTAACAAGGAGATTTGGTGAAAAGTATAATTTTCATTGCAGTGAGTTGTTACCTTTTGTCTTGGATGATGATGGGAAGTTATCATCAGCAAGTAACTATCAATGTTTTTCTCGACAAATTCTTCAAAGTTTTGATGCAACCCAAGGTAGTTTGACTGCTTGGGCAAATATAAAGGTAAAACAACACCCAGAATTAAATCAATTTCTTTTGGAGCGTGGTGTATATCTAATTAGCGATTGGGCAATTCTCAATGATACTCAACCTCAACAATTACAACGTATTCTCAAGGATTTTCATACTCTCGGAGAATTAGAAATTCAGTTAGCACAATATCTTTTACAGGGCTATCATACTATTTATCGGGTTCAAAGATTACAAAATATTAGAAATAAAATTAGGAGTAAATGTCTTGAGCCAACTTATCAACAATTAGAAGATATTGCTGTATATATCAAAAATCAAACAGGGAGATTATTTGACAATGAAACTGTGAGAATCAATTTGAAGAAACTAGCAAATCAATTACGTGAATATAGAATTTATGCCAGGGGTGGCTACGTACCAACAGATTCTCTAGATGTGAGTTTTACAGATGATTCTAATTCATTATTAGATAATGTAACTGCTCCTACAAGGGAAAATGATGAAACTAGCAAGGAAGAATCTGAATTTCGAGATTTTTACCGCCATCAATTTCAGGTGAGCTTGCAATCAGCTTTAGCCCAAGTGACAGAAGCAAAGGTGAGAAAATTACAAAAAAAGGGTGATAAAGCCAGAATATTTTTAACTGCTCTGGAGTTATCCCAATGTCAAAAGTTAGCAATGAATGAAATTGCTGAGCAATTAGGGATGAGGGCGCAATATACAGTGACAAAGTTATTAAAATTAAAGGAATTACGAACAGATGTGCAACAGGAAATGTTGATAATTTTAAAAGATTCGCTAAAGGAGCAAGCAAAAAAGTATGCTGATATGGAAACATTGAATAAACTAGATGAACAGCTAACAATTTTCCTTTCATCAGAAATTAGCAAAATTATTGAGAATGCAGAATCCCAGTCTCGAACGGCGAAGAATTATTTAAAAACTGATATTTTTGCAGAACGTTTATGTGAATATCTGGATATTAGAAAACAGGCGAATAATTAATTATGAATAACCTTACAAGTAATATTTTATCCATGTCTTACCTTGACTTCGACGATTTACCAACATCAGCAATTATTTTATCAGATGATGATATTGACCGAGCCGCCGAAATTAGCGATCGCATTCCCAATCGGTTGAAGCAATGGCAAGTTTATTTGAACTGTTTGGCTTTATCTGCTTTTGAGAAGTGGCTAGATGAAAGGGCTGAATCTTTAAAGATTAATCCAGATAAATGTACAATTTTACAACCAGCTTTGGCACATTTTATTAATGGTGTTGCTAATCTACAAGTTGGTGAATTTAAGATTTGTTTGATTGCTACTGGTAGTCTCAGTGATGAAATAGTGAGTTTACCAAGAGTCGTGATTGATTTACCTGAATTTATTCCCCATTTTTATGTTTTAGTGGAAGTATTGGAAGAACGGCTAAGTGCGAATGTTTACGCTTTCTTATCCTATCAAGAATTGCTAGAGAGGCAAAATTTAACGTCTCTACAATCAGATGGGAATTATCAGCTACCAATATCATGTTTTGATAGTAATCCAGACCGTTTATTGTTATATTTACGTTGTTTGGAAGTCTCAGCAATCTCCTTACCCGCAATTCCTACAAACCGCGCAGAGATTGTAGCAAGCGTACAAAATGAATTACTTGAATTATTACCTGAATTGCGAACTCCTGAGCGGGAATTAGCGGATATTTTAACCTGGGAACAAGCAACTGCTGTATTTACTAATCCAGAATTACTGAATTTTATTTATACTTTACAGCAAGATAATCTTCTTCCTACAAATACCTTTTTACGGGATTTAATCAAATTAATTACCCAACCAGCAGTTAACGCTGGACGTTGGTTAGTTAATGAGTTAGATGAATTAGCACAGGGACTTTCTTGGGTACTGTTACCAAGTTTTGTTCCAGCTTCCGGAATGCGTCCAATGCGTAGTCCAGAAGAAGAATTTGAGGTAATTACTACCCAACTACGAGAAAGGGGTTTAGAAATTCCCCTACAAGCAAGGGGTGCATATCAGGATATATTGTTAGTTGGGATTCCTCTGCGGATGTATGCGGTAACTTGGCATTTAGTGGGAGAATCGGAGCAACGGGAGTGGAGTTTATTGTTAATTTTAGGCGCACCTGCTTTGAGTAGTTTACCTGCTGATATTAAACTTAGGGTTAGCGACCAAACGGGTATCTTAGATGAGTTGGGATTAAATGCACAAAGCGAAGATGCTTATATATTTACCCGTGTGGTGGGTAATTGGGATGAGAAGTTTTTGGTAAGTGTAAGTTTGATGGATGGGGTTGAGGTGACTTTACCACCGTTTGCTTTTGATTTGGGGAGGTAA
>JAYKJL010000172.1:0-26680 GCA_035285725.1 Nostocales cyanobacterium 94392
GCTGGCTGCAATTGGTGTCATTTTGTCAAAGCATGATATCAAACCCAAACGTAGAAAAAACGCAGAGTCCCAATCGCTAAAAGTAAATCTGTATATCGGGTTATTGCTTCCCTGGAACGAATATAACGACCGCAAGCGGTTTCAGGAACAGCTAGAACTGATGCTTAGAAGCCTCAAGTTTCGCGGACAATCTTGGAACGTTAATTTGTGTGCTTTTGAATGTCGTCCGGAAGGTGGAGGTTTAGCTGCAATTCGTATCAAACAAAAAGGTTTGGAATGGCTGCAAGAAAATAAAGTTGTCGTGCTGATGTTTGGACACCGCAACGTGACTGCGATTTATTTTGATGGAGGTGCTATCAAACGGGGCGATAGTCCTTTGTTGGGTTTCTCTACTTTTCTAGATGATGTTTGTAGACGGGTAAGCGGCTTGGAACGAGATAAATTAGCAGTCTCTATCTTTGAAACCATCGATTACTCCGAACACCATATTTACCATGACGAATGTACCGTTCATCCCAAATGGGAAGAAAGTAAAGCCATTGCAGCATTAGCAACAGCTAAAGATGAAACTCTAAGAGCGTTAGAAAAAGAAGATATAGTTAAAGCGATTTTCCTAGCGATACCTTCTTATTGGAATCAAATAAAAAAATGGTTGGATAAAAATATCTATTCTATGCCTTCTGAGGTAATTATTGGTGGAGGAGCAGCGGTATTTTTAGAACCAGAATTAGAAGAATATTTTAATTGTAAAGGTACTAAACCGGAGAGTCATAGTTATAGAGAAAGAAAAATTGGAGAAAGAACAGATACTTATTACGGCAGGAATTCTCTTAACCATGCGAATTTAGTTTGGGTTGAAGACATCCAAAAACAAATTGGAAATATTTTTAATATCAAATGGAAGATTAAGAAACATCAATCAATTCGTTTAATTGATTGTTTTGGAATGTTTGACCAGTTAAAAGATATTGTTAGAGAGGCAGAAAATGCCAAAAACTAAAAGGGTACGTAAAAGTTTGAGTTTGCGTCTCCAACCTTATGAGGAAACGCCGCTTGCTCAAGTTGCTGATTATCTCAACAGTTTAGATAAAGAAGAAGCGACTCGGAGAATAGGAGAAATTTTGGTAATGGCTTTTCTGCCATACGCCCTTTCATATAATAGTCAGTGTAAGCCGGAGAAGCTGCGTTCTGCTTTTTTGATAGCGCGAGATATGGCGGACAAGCACTTTGGTATTATGGCGTTGGTTTTGGAATTGGATGCGGTGTATGCCGTTGCTACACCGATTGTGAGTACTGGTGGTAATGGGGTTGATATGAATTCCCAGGTAAATAAAGAAGAATCACATATTGAAATTGATGCGATTAATTCCAGTTTGATTGAAGGAAAAGCGACGGCTACTGAAATAGGTAAACTTTTTTGATTGATTACAAGAATTAAAAGTAAATAGAAAACGAGGTAGTTCAGCTTTAATTCCCAAATATGTAGACATCTCGGCTTAAACTCGAATTAGCCGAAATAGTTTATCTAATGAAGCCTGACCTATTCCTTTCACTGCGGTTAAACACGCAATACTATGAATATCAATATTATTCATAGCGTCCTGAATTTTTTGAATTTGTGCTTTTCCTAAACCAGTTACTTCGACTAATTCTTCTATTGTTATTGACCTGAACTTTGCTTTTAAATCTTTATATAAATCATCTGGTGCTAATGGATCATATATATATATTTCAATAGGAATATCACATAAATACAGAGATTCCTTCATTATTTCTAAAGAAACTTCTTCTGCAATTCCACCATTTTGCGCTCCCAGCAGAGGAAAAGCAATAGAAGTAATTTTTTTATCTCTATAAGTATCTACAAACTTTTGCAACCCTAAACGTAAATAGTCAACTTTTGATTTATATTTCCAATGGGTTTTAGTTGGAAAATTTAAAACCCATCTATCTTGAGATTTATAAAGCCAAAGTTTACCAACTTGCATTAAATCCCTTTTGCATAATTCCACATATCTTTTATACATTTCTGGATATCTCAGTCGAAATTCCAAAGCAATACCAGCACCCATTACACCTACGCAGTTAACTGTGTTTACAAGAGTTTGACACTGAGATGTGAAAATATTACCCTTAATTATTTTAATTTTCATATTGGTAAATTAGCCATTTTTTACCATCTTCAATAAAATATATATAAAACGGTGCAATCCTATCAAAATCTAACTTCATATGAGTTTTTGCTTCCACCACTATTTGTTTATCTACTTGGATATTTATAATATCTTCAGTTTCAGAACTAATCGATTTTAAATTAAAATTTTCTTTACGTAAAACTAGACTAATTTTTTCTCTTAATAAGTTATGGTTAAGCTGAAGACTAACATTTATCGAAGTTTCTGTTTTATCTACTTTTACATACGAATTAATATTGTTATAGTATGAACTATCTATAGAAATTTTATTTATGAACTCTGAATCGCGTCCTATTAGATTGATTAAAGATTCCTTATCCTGAGTGTTTCTACATATAATTTGGAAATCTATACTATCAGTAAAGCAAAGACCATTTTTTACTATAAATTCCTGCTGAGACGCAATTTTATAATCAGTTTCTCCGAACATATTATAAACGTTATCAAAATCAAAATAATCTAAAAACTCAGCACTATTACCGTAATGTGTTGAATCAGCAGCTAAATTACCATTACTTACCGCGCATCTTGCACCGTGAGTTTCCAATACATCTTTTAATTTAAATCGAAAGAATATAGGAACAGGACAAAGGGCATGAATTTCATTTGTCCGACTACCCAATAATTCATTATGCCATTGTGTTGGTGTGAGAGGTCTGAAATAGAAACGAGCAAAATTGTTCTTTATATAATCTTTGGTTCTTCCTATTAAAGATTGTCCAGCAGAATCCTTAAATTGTTTAACCTTCTGTCTAGGTAAAATAGAACATGATTTTATGATGAATGCTGCATTTTCTACATGAGTAAAGTGATAAATATAGTCTTTCCAAGGTGAGTGATTTTTATCTAAGCTAGTTATTAATTTAGATAAAAATAATTGTAATTGTTCATTAGAACGATTCTCTTTGAAATCATTGTTTTTACATCTATTTATCCTGAAATTATCATCATAGCTTTCACCTGGAATAATATTATTTTGCTCGTCAGTAAGTTTTCTTTGGATTTCTTCCGTATTTAAATTCTTCGCTTTTTTAAAAGAGTTTAGGTCATCTACTGTAAAGTTAGAATTATTTATCAGTTGTTCGAGTAGTTCATCAATAGATTCAAAACACTGTGAGTTAATATAAATCGTATTTTTGGAGGAGGTAACGACTATATCTCCTTCGACAATTGATTGTAAGGGTAAATCCTCGAAGAAGAGTTTGTAAGGAATTTGTCCGTCATATAATTGTATTTGAAATTTATTATTAGTTTCAATTCTCCAAACTTTGTAATAATCTTCTTGAATAGTTTGAGAGTTTTCAGACAGTAATTCAATATCTAACTTCTTTTCAAGGTCAATTGAGTGAAATGAGTCTAGCTCAAACTGGTCTGGAAATCGTCTCTTATCTATTAATACAGCTTCAATAGATTGAATAATTTCTAAAATAGAATTTAATTCAATTTCATATTGCGATAGCTCCTCAAGTTTTTGTTCATCTATGTAATACTTTTTATTGGCATGATTTTGGAAGTTATAGAAAATTAAATTATCATTTACACACTGAATAGCAAGTAAAGGTAAACTAGATTCTGTTGCAACTAAGTCATAGATACGCCTAATAAGTTGCAAAGCTTCTGTATCGTTTTCTCTAAATTGGGTATTGGTTTCGTCTAACCAACGAATAGTATTTATCAATAAATCTGGATTTTCACTAATTGTTCCTAAATTGGCTTTAATTTCAGTTTTATTCTTTAAGCAATCTCTAAGCTTTACAAGGTCAGATGTTTGAGTATGCACACCTAATGCATTTAAAAACTCATATTTAGAATCATCGGTTAACCATTCTTCAACCCAATCAGGTAACTTTTCCTCTGATAAAGCATATTCATTAGGGTAAACAAATTTTTTAGGCGAAAAACCAATAGCCAACTGAATATTTTTAGTACTATATTCAACCAGAGTAGTATCACCGTCAACCCAATTAGTTGCTGATATTCCTATATTTTTAGGCTTGTTAAATAGCCATTTATCGTACATTGTTTGAAAAAGTTTCTGTTGAGTTTCGGAGTCATCTTTAAGATTTTCATTTAAGGGGTAACAGTATAATTCATCATTATCTATGTATGGTTCATAAATAATAATAGGCTTACCATCAATTTTAAATACAATATTTTCGCTATCAATCTTTAATAGTTTGTCAAGACCATTATATTCATTTGATGCTAATATATTTTGTTTATCGATAAAGCTAATTTTTTCTGAATTAATATAAAAAGGTGAGTCGCTTAGTTTATTACTAGATATATTATTCATTTTGTGTAATTACTGTAAAATTATTTAATAAATCAACGTTATGTTTTAATTTTGCATATAAAACCACAAAAGCGATTTGATGAGCATTTTGCAAATGGCTAACATCTTGCTTCAATTCTTCATAAACTTCCTCATAGCTAATGTTATTTTCTCCAATACCAAATAAACTTTTTAGTTTAGTTTTTAATCCTTTAAACTGTTGTAGCGTTTTGTTAACTACTCCACTGGTGGAAGTGTAACGTGGCAAAATCTCTGATAATGAAAGCTCGTATGTGTTACCGTCAATTTCAAATACTATTTCATCTTTAACAGCTTCTCTAACTAGATAAACTACCCCTTGCTTGCCTATAACTTGAACTTTTCTCTTGAATTCCTCTTGCAAGGATTCGTTATTAGTATCAATAATACATTCACAAGCTAGTTCCAAAACTTGATATTCGTAGGAACTTTTTTTATAAGCTTTTTCTTGAATTAATGTAAGTGACGGAATAATTCGCAAAAATTCTTCTTCTACATCTTTAATCCCGCATTCCTTAATAACATCAATCAATTTTTCTAGTAATTCGTCAGAAAAATAAGTGTTTAAAATCTCTTTGTACAAATTTGCATCTGTTATTAGTCCTTGATTATTTCCTTTCTCGTAATAAAATTCTGTTGGTAGCGAGGCTAAATTATCGGATAGATTAAGTTCTATATATTTTTTGAGTTTAATTTTCTCAGTGTAGTATTGATAAACATCCGTTTGACTTTTGTCAGTAATTAAATATATTCCAGATTTGTTAGTAGGCTTTATGTATAGAAAATTAAAAAAGGATTCATTATTTTTGGTAGTAAATTCGATTAAACTCTCTACAGTAGATTGTTCTAATTCGGCATATTCTTCCGCAATTTGCTCTTCTAACTTGTCTTCAGAAGTTTGGAAAGGTGGTTTAGATAAATATTTTACAATACTTTTCTCTGGTAATTGGAGATTAGTTAGGGATTCAATAGCAACCTTAAGTTCATTATACGATTCAACCTCGCTCAAATATTTGCTGTAGAATACATCCTGCACAAGTTTGAAACTATTATTAGTATATATACACGAGTATTCTGTTAAATTACGTTTGTTTTTACTGGAATTAAAGTAGTTCTTAATATCTCGATAAAAACTTTCAATTGTGTTATTATCGTATTTGTTTTGGACTTTTTGAATAATAATTTCCCAATTAGGATGTATAAGTTTATCGTAAATTTCGTCTTCTTTGAGTAAATAGTTATTTAGTAATGAAAAATATTCTTTGTCATCAATTTGATAATTTTTCAGCCATTTTGGTAACTGAGTAATATTTATAACAAGCAATTCTTCTAAAGGTTTTAGTGTTTGAGAATTATCTTTAAAAAGAATTAGTTTTTTTAATGTTTCCGTTCTGACCTTCAACTTATTCAGAAAAGCAAAAATATTTTGTTTATCTTCTACGTTTAAAAGAGAATTGTAAGAAATTTCGCTCGTTTTTTGGGCAATACGAGAAAATAGCTTCCCTCCTAAATGTTCTTCTAACTGGTTTTTTAGTTTATTTAGTAAACCTCCATATTCAGCTAAATTAATCGTCGATAGATGAAAATCTAACTTAGTTGTAAGTGTATTTTGGATAGATGAAATATCTTGATAACAAACAAGCAAATAGTTACTGTTATTTTGGAGTTCACGCACGGAATAAAACCTGTCATCCGTAAACTTAAAAATTTTAAGAATACAAATCTTATCAAGTAGATAATCCAATTTTGAACTACTAATTTCATTTAATTCTTTTAAAAAGAATAAATAATCTTTTTCATCTGTACTAGTTAACCAATTATTGATAAATTCTTCATGTCCTTCCTTGATTAAGTTTTCGATTTTCCAAGAACCTAATTTTAACTTATTTTCTGCATCCTTAACTAGCTCACTATCAGTTTTTTCGTTCCAATAAAACCATTCTTTATCTTCTATTCCAAAATCTTGAGGGTCAATATCGAGTGATGTCTTTTTAATGCAAACCCTGTCTCGGCTGTAGAAGTTTCCTTTTATAGTAGGAACTTTTGTAGAAATATATAATAGTAAAGGTTTATATAAAAAATCAGCTAACCAAGGTTTTGAGGGTACATTAGAAAGCAATAAATTAGCGTATACTTCTCTGAAATTTTCAGGCTGATTTTTAATATATTTGTTTAGTTCATTTATAAATTCATTAGTTAACCAACTAAAAATAGCTCTATTTGTGGGAACTTCTTCTAATTCTCGACGATTAGTTTCAATTCTAAAAGCATCGCAATGAATAATGAAATTTAAGCCATGCTCTTCGGCACCCATCGGGAAATATTTATAGAAGTTTGGATGCTCTTTTAGTTCTCTACTCTTCTTGTAAGGTAGATATCCAAATAAAATTTTTATGTCACATTTTTTATCAGTTGGGTCTATTTCTTGAAAAGAATCGGAATCTTTAGGAATATTAAATTTTATAATCTCTAAAGTCAATTTTTCAATATACTCATTGTTTAAAATCACAGTTTTTAGTGATTTCAACATATTGAGAGAGCATTCTACTCCCTTTTTGAGGTCATTCTGATAATGTTTGTCTAAAGCCTGACTTTTGCCCTCACCAAGCTTTAGAAAAAATAATGACCCTCGATGAAGTTTTGATAAGTCTAAATTAGATCTATTTGCTTTTAAAAAATCAATTAAATTATTAAATTCATCTTTTTTAAAAACAATTTTACTTTTATAGTCTAAATCTTTAATTATCTCAATAGGTTGAGCAGGGAAATTAGTGATGAGAATTTTAAATAACCAAGGATATTCCCCTTCTACATTATCATCATATTCTATGTTTCGGGCATCAGCATTTTCTAAAAGAGATTCAAAATGTTCAAGTTTAGACCAACTAAATAAAATGGGACCTTTATACTCTTCTGTTAATTCTTTTAATCCCTCGTTTTTACCTACTAGTCTATGAACTAACTTGAATCCGATGCCAAAACGACCTATTTTATCACAATCTACTGCTTGATTATTATCGGAAGATTTACTGGACTGGCTAGTATTTAATATAGAAACTACATCTTTTAATTTAAAATCAATTCCATTATTTATAGCCAAGAAATATTGTTCGTCGTAGAAAATATAAAATGTATCAGATTCACAATCAGCAGCATTTTGTATAAATTCATAAATTGCCTGCCCATCTTCAGCATTTTGTAAGCCTGTTGATAAAAAATTAGCAACATTAGACTTCATTCCATGATAAGCAGCAAAGAAGCCAGATATCTTCTTGCCAGAGGAATCTTTACAATTACACCCCATAAAATCAGGTCGGATATTATCTGGAAGCGGTGAACCATTTTCTGTTAAAGAAGAAAAGACTGATTCCTTTTCTACAATCCACTTTCTTAATTGTTGAACGGATTTTATCCTCATGTCCCTGATAACCAACAAATTTTAGAGGTTCTAGCTATAGGTTTCCCCAAAAATTTGCTAAATTAACATTTTGCATCAATGATTAGGCTTATAACTTCTAATGACAGTTTTGTTTCTTACTTTTTGTTCATGTAAATGTTTGTATCAATAGATTGACAAATTGCCACTATTTTATAGCAATTTAGTTTAGTAAATATTTATTAGTTATATGATTGAGTATTAAACGGAATAATGGGGTCGATTGGTAGCTCTTAATTTCATCTACGCTTCTTCTTCTTTTGATGCGGCACATCTAGTAAATCAATCGCCCGTTTCTTCGCATCTTCCCCACGCCTATCATACTTACTCGTAGTTACTGGCGACGCATGACCAGCTAACTTAGATACAGTCACAATATCCGCTCCAGCATCTAATAAATTACCGATAAAAGTTCTCCTAAAATCGTGGGGCGTAAACTCATCCACACCCGCACGTTCACCCCGCCGCTGCAAAGCCCGCAATATCCCTTGCTCGCTCATCCGTCTCGGTATAATTTTATGTCCCTTATTCAACGGATAAAAAAGCGGTCCCGGCTCCTTACCCCTAATTAATAACCAATCCCGCACCACCTGTACCGCTGCCGACGGTAAGTATACAATTCGCTCCGAATTCCCCTTAGTTTCCCGGATAGTCAACGAAGAACCGCGCAACTTAAAATCGCTCAAATCAAGATGTGTCACCTCACTGCGTCGCAACCCAACCGTTAAAACTCCCAACAATGCCGCATCTCTCGCTCCCAAATTAGAGTTATCTAAAAGACAATCGTCCCACAGAGTAGAAATTTCCTCCGCATCAAGCGCCCGCCCCTTCAACAAACTCTTACCCCGCACGGAAGCGATATCAGCCGCCCGTCCGTACTCATCCGTAGTCATCAACTTCAACCGCCAAGCCTCCTTCAACGTCCGCCGCAAAGCACAAATCATCTTGTTCGCCATCGCCGGACTGTATTTTTCCATTAAAATCGACCTAACCGCAGCCGTATGCTGGTATCTTAGTTTTGACCAATCGAGAGTTGTGGCATCGCACTTATCCCCTGTTAACAACCGAGCAATCGTATTTAACGCCTCGCGCATCGTTCGGCGGGAACCTTCGCCGAGCGTTCGCAAATAAACCTCCGCTGGATGTAGCGTCAGAGGTACTGGTTGAGTTAACGCCAACGACTCAGGGTTTAAAATATAATTAGCGTAGATGCTTTGCGGCTTGTCGTCGGACATCGCATTTTCGGTCACGGTAGTTGCACGGCTCGTCAATTAACATATCTTCCGCTAACCACAGTACCTATTTCAATAATTCTTAACAGGTCTTTTCAATATATGTGAGAAAGTCCCCGTTAAAATTACTGTTGTACGCTCTTAACCATTCCTTCCTTCTTACTTATTATTAAGTTATGTTGCGAGAAGAGCCTTTCTCTGCACCCATTTGGGATGGAAGTTCTGCACGTAGGGTTTTTAATATTTATTAATTTAGATGAGTGGAATGCCAAAACTCCTAACTGAATTTTTGGCATTCCACAGCTATACTTAAAAAACTTAGACCAGATTATTTAACTCTGACCAATAATCATTGATATATGCACAAAGCTGTTCGTAGCTTTTATGTTTGAGGTTGGGCAATTCACTAGGATTAACCCCCTGGCGCTTTACGTGTTCTAAGATAATGGCAATAAGCCGATTACAAGCCTTTGCTTCAGTTTTGGCTTGGCGGCAAGATACCTCTACTTGTTCTTGCTGAATCTGGCGACCAAGTTGTAGTGCTTCAACGTATTTAGTTAGAAACCCTACGGGGTCGGGTTGAGCCAACAAATCAGAAACGTGCGGCAAGGGTTCGGTTTGTGACTGAGCTTGGTTTGAGCTACGATAATAAGCGGGAAATTCCACAATTTTTTCCTCATAGTTAATTGACGGTCATTTGATAGTGACTTAGACCGGAGCATTAAAAATTTTGAAAACTTAGAATGCTACCTGGACTGGACCTCCACGTAGCATTTTTCATTGTTTTACAATCTAGCTTCCGATATAGTAACTAGCCTCATACTGAAGTATTTGCAGTATAGCGATACTGCACTATATAATATAAATAATAGCACAACATTGAATTTATGGCTTACCCCGTTTTGTCTCTGGAAGAGATAACACAAAAAATATCTCAAGGGATTACGCTCAGTCGCTACCAAGACAACGAGGGTTCTTCTGAGCAGGTCGTTAATACACGTAACCTTGAGTATCTACATATAGAGGGCGAGTTAAATATTGTTAAACTTGACGCATCCAATCTTGCTCAGTATCGATTATGTGCTGGTGATGTAGTTGTAACTATTCGAGGAACCCCCTTAAAGGCATCAGTAGTGGCAAAAGAAGTTGAAGGAACTTTGGTTGGTCAAAACTTAGCTGTTTTGCGTTTATCCGCACATATTCATCCCGTGTATTTAGCAATAGTGATGCGTTCAAAATGGCTAGAGTTGCAGCTTGCGCCCTTGTATAGCCAGTCTAGCGGAACTCGGTTGATAAAGATTTCTCAATTGCGCGATATGAAAATACCGTTACCCGATTTAGATACGCAAAATAAAATAGCTCAGTTATTTATAGCGGCTGAACGCTATACCCGAAGTACCTTAGAGGTGTTGGCAATACGGAATAATTTAACCGAATTTGCTCTGTCTCAAATTCTGGAAGGACGGCAATGATTACTTTACAAGATTTGGAAGAACGACTTTGGATTGCTGCTGAAATTCTACGCGGTAAATTGAATGCAAATGAGTATATTCACTATTTGCTTCGACTTCTACTTTTCAAACGGTTATGTGATGTCTTTGAAGAAGAAGCTGAAATAATTGAAAAGAAAACAGATAACCACGAATTGGCATGGAATACGCCAAATTCACATCAATTTTTTATCCCTAAGAATGCCCGGTGGAAAAAATTGATTAATTATTCAGACATTGGGAATGAACTTAATGTAGCTTTTCGAGATGTTGAAGCTTCTAACCCAAGACTTGAAGGAATTTTTACTAGTTTCGACTTTGAAAATAAACACAATCTTCTTGGTTATAGAGATGGCAACGAGGCATTACGCGAATTGATTATTGAGTTTTCACATCTTAATTTGCGGAATAGTAACCTTGCTAAACCAGACTTATTAGGCAGAGCTTATGATTTTTTGATTGAAAAGTTTGTTACTAATACTGGGAAAAACGGGGGAGAATTTTATACGCCACAAAATGTAACAGAGTTACTAGTTCGCTTACTTAATATACAAAAAGGAATGAGTGTTTGTGACCCTACTTGTGGAACGGGTGGTTTTTTAGTAGCGTGCGCTAATTACGTCAGAAATAAGACAGAGAAATCAAATGATGTTCTTCTTTATGGGCAAGAAAGAGATTTGAACATTTGGGTCATTGCTAAAATAAACCTCTTGTTACATGGTATTTTCGATTTTGATATCCGCTTGGGAGATACAATTCGCGACCCCAAACTGGTGCAAAACGATAAGCTAATGCTTTTTGACCGGGTGATTGCTGACCCACCCTTTAATCTTGATGATTGGGGTTCTGAAAGTGCTAATTTTGATTATTATTCCCGATTTCGCTATGGCATTCCACCAAAAAGTAGTAATATCTTTGCTTTTATTCAGCATATATTAGCTACATTAAAAGAAACTGGAAAAGCTGGAGTTATTGTTCCATTTGGAGTATTGTTCCGTAGTGGAAAAGAAGGTTTAATTCGTCAAAGAATAGTTAAAGATAATTTGATTGAAGCGGTTATTGGTCTTCCAGGTAATCTGCTTTTTGGCATTAGCATTCCTATTGCTGTCTTGATTTTTAATAGAAAGAAAGCCAAAGAACGTAACGATAAAATTTTGTTTATTGATGCTAGCAATCAATACCAAAAGAACCGCAGTCAAAATTATTTACGTTCAGAAGATATAAAACGCATTATTGTTTGCTACCAAAATTTCACTAACGAAGAGGAATATGCGAAGGTTGTTGCTCTTGAAGAGTTGGCTGCTAATGACTATATGCTTAATATCAATCGATACGTTTTACCCTGCAATCTTGAAAATAAGGAATTTGATATTGAGACAGAACTTATGAATCTGGATGAATTAGAAGCTAAATGCGCCCTCGCTGAGAATGATATGAATAAATATTTGCGCGAATTAGGAGTGAATGTATAAATCGAATAATTATGCTACTTTTGACATTTCCCGGACACGTTCTGATAAACTGCCAGCAATTTGGGTAATCTCGGTTCAGGAATTTGTGTCAGCCCAGATTTTTTCCCAGTTAAACTGCCACCGAGCAAGGATGCACCCCAAATCCACTAGTTCGGCAGAGCGTTCGACATCAATATCAATATCAATGAAATGCGGTACAGTCCATTCAATAAAATATAGGCTTTGGCGCATGAGACTAACAATTTTATCTTCGTCCGTTCCATTGGTAGCAAGTGATTGAATTTGGGTAAGGTGTGCTGCCAAGTGGTTTAACCGAGTGGGGATATTGTTTTGTTGAAAGCTTTCTTGATTTAGCTTAACCGGGTTCATATCTTGCTCAAAAACTCCGTAATAATTTGATTAATTAATAAAAAAAATAAAAAGCTATTTTTAGCTTTTTTATAAAAGATAATTTTTATACTCCACTATTTTTCGTTTATGAGTTACTCAACATGGTTATCAGTCGTTTAAGTTGACCAACCCGTTTGCGTTGGTCGTATCTATGCTTGGCTTCTGTAGTGATTTTTCCTAACTGCTCGTCATCTGAATTAACAATCGTCCAAGCAGCTTCTAGAAAAGTTTCTACGGTGATACCCTGTTCTTTACAAAACTGGGTTAGCTGTTGTGAGAGGTCTTTTTCTAAAACGATTGCCGAATGTCTTTTGGTTTGGGGATATTTTTCTAATTCGGCTTTGAGTTCTGTAATGCTGTCGCTCTTTGATGTTGCGGTTGTAGTGTCGTCAAGGTGTTGTTGTTCTTGTTCCGAAGTCATTGGTTGTGGTGTCTCCGGTTCAATATTTTGCTGACTATGAGAAAGTACTTCCGTCTCATTCGTATTCATCGGTTCGGAGCGGGATTCAAATTTAGCTGTTGCATCAGATGGTACTTGCGCTTCTGCTGGCTTGGGAACGAGCGCATCAAGTCTAGGTGGAACGCTTTTACGGTTACGTTTGTTACGTAGTTGGTTGAGTACGTTGTTTTCTCCTGTTTCTGACATTTGTTATTTACTCCCAATTAACTTACTAATTTTCTCGGTTAAGACTTCAAAGGGATATTCTAGTTCCGTGTATCCCAATTCACCCAAGGTTGTACGTTTGTTGATGGCTTGTTTATAGCGTTCCGATTCCCGAATGGAAGGTAAAACCAATTCTTCGGTTACTTCGTCGCGCATCCCTTCTACAGCTGCTCGACTTTCCTGCGCTTGGGTTTTACCAAACCAGCGGTCCCGAAATGGTAATACTCCCAAAACTTGAGCGTTAGTTGCGCCAACATCTTGTAATCCGTTGAGTAAATCCAATGTCCGCACTAAGGAGCCGTAACCTTTTACTGATGCTTCTGCGGGGATGAGCAGTACATCTGCCGCGCCAATGACTGTTAAACATATTTGGGAACGTTGTGGTGGAGCATCAATAATGCAGATTTTGAATATTTTGTCAACTGATTCTAATCTACGTTTGAGTAGTGTTGCACCAACTCCACTATTTGATAAATAGTCTTGAACGGTATCTAGTTGGTCGTCGGAGGGAATTAAAAATAAATTGTCATTATAGGTGGTTGGGTAGATGCAATCTTCTGTTTCTACTGTCTTTTTTATAAACTCCAGCAATGTGGGTTCTTTGGGTTCTAATTCAAATCCCAGATAGGTAGTTAAGTTGTGTTGGGGGTCAGCATCAACCATTAATGTAGGATATCCCTGACGTGATAGTAGCCGACCCAGAAATAAGGCGGTTGTTGTTTTCCCCTGCCCGCCACTGAGACTAGTGATGGTGATTGTTAACATATATACATTTATCAATTTAGCTTTTTAACTTATAGTCATTTAATCATTTTGTCAATTACTAAAAAGCTAAATTTAGCTTTTTATTGATTAAGCTTTTAGCTATCATACTTTAGCTCAATAATTTAAGTATCTTATTGTATAAAAGTAGGGTTTTAAATAATTAGCTTTTTAGCTAAAGCTAATTTTATTATTGTTGTGTTTTGGCTACTTAAAGTTTTAGCTACTGACTTAGGCAATTCCGTCTAATATTTATCTAGCGTTGCCATAACCAGACTAGGTGCTAATACGATTAAAAGTATTGTTGTGAGAGATTTGTAGGTTTTGATGTCTTGGATGTCATTGTTAAAAGCTAAAAAGCTAGATTTAGCTTTTGGCAAAATTAGCTTTTTAACAAGAGCCAATTTTAAGAGTGTCATGTTTGATTGTTTGATAAGTGGGTATAAGTGTACTGAGCTTTTTGTAGGTATAAAACATATGCAATGAATATTGCTATGAAGGATGCGTGTTTGACTCTCTCGATACCCAAAAAAATAATTAACTAAATTTATTAAATTAGCTTTTAATCAAATTGGCTTTTTTCAAAAAGCTAATTGCGACATTAGCTCTTAAGTTTAAAGCCTTTGAGCGGGATTATGGCGTAAATTACTTGGCGGACTAAGCTTGTCTCTTAAGAGTTTGAATTCGGGAATGGCTAAAGGTGCTTACTCATTCCCGGATTCAAACGAAAATGGCAGCGTTTCATTTCATTTTGCTGGCAGTACTTCAATTGCAGTAAGAAGAGTTGAGTGATTATGCACATACGCACAATTACTCTCTTGCGCTACAGATAATAAGTAATCACTTAGTATTATCTAAGTAATCTTTGACGCTGTTTTTTAAATTCTCTATTGGTTCAACATCACGAATTTTATTAGATACTTCGCCACAAAAACCACCAGTTAAAAGCGCTGTTACAGCGATGGGAGTAGCAACTGCACCAAAAGGTAAACATAATAACCCAACACCTAAGCCAGCCAAATAAGTCATGGAGAGATTTTTTTCTACTTCTTCTCTACTATTTTTTTTCTCAGCAAACTTATACCCTAAGTTTTCAAAAATATTGGCTGCTTCTATTTCTAGATCCAATATTTTTTCAAGTGTTTTTAAAGCATTAGCTTTATCGCCTAAAAGATGATGCGTTAGACTACTTCCTAAGTATGCTATTCCTTTTCTTAAATTTGTTTCTAAACTAATAGCTTTATTAAACCTATTACGAGCTTCTCTCAACAAACTTTTTTCTTCATTTACTGAAATTGAAGCTTGTTCTAATGCTCTAAAGCCAGCCTCAAGTTCAGATCCCATCAATTTATCGATTTTATAACCCAAGTTTTTTGAAATATTAAAATAACTACTTACAGCTTGAGCAACTTTAAACGTAGTAAAAAGCGAACTTAAATTGATACTCATCTTATTACTCCAAATAAAATGGACTATATAAGTAGTATTCCCAACTAAACTATATAAGTACTTTCCTAAACTGGCTTTGAGATAAAGTTACTGTAAAATTTTCAATCGGGTGACGAACGCTTGACAAGAAAGATAAAAAATGGAAAGAGTTGGCGCATGAAGCGCAGTGACTTTGACAATTTTTTTTGAAAACCTATTCTCATTCGCTATTCAAGACGATTTTACTTAACCGGATGATATAACCCATCTTTTTCGTTAAATCGCCACATATACTTACCTCTATCCCGGTTCTTACTCCACTCCTCAAACTCGCTCGTTGAAAGGGTTGCGTGCTTTTCTTTGAGTGTGGGAATATTCACGTTAAGTCTTAGGGCTAACTTTTGTTCGTCAAGGGCTTCTATTTGAGGTGGCTTTCCGCTTTGGTTGTAGGGATTACCCGAATTTTTGTATCGTCTGTAGGTATTAGATGCACCAAAACTATTATGTTGAATAGCAGTTAATGCTCCCTCTAATTTTGCTATTCGATTGTTGAGTGTTTCTAGTTTTTCTTCTATTTTGGTTATTCTTTCTTCTGTGTGAGAATTGCCTTCGTTTTGGTTTTGATGATGGGTGTCGTTACCTTTGGAGTTGATGCTCTGAGCTAGGTAATATAAATCTTCTTCTACTTGCTGCAACCGGATTTCTGTACTTACTTCTACACCCGGAACGCTGCCTAATATGTGATGTAGTCCTCGGATTACTAAATCCGTTGCAGTGGTGTTGCGTTCCTTTGCAGCGTCCCGAAGCGCATCAGCTAAGGTTTTGGGGAGTTTAAAGTTAATTGATTCGCGCTCTACTCGCGTCATTTCTACACCCGGATATATATTGTCCTATGTAGATAGTTTATAACGGAGCGGGGTACTCAAACCAATTAGCCGCAGTCGTTTGGGTGAAGTGGGTAAGAATGCAACGGATATTATGATTTTACGGAAAATTAAATATAAAGCTTCAGATGTTGTGTAAACCTTCCAACCTGCAATGGGAATTCTAGGTAAATAGGGTGCTTATGTCTCGATTGTTATGGAATGGAAAAATTGGGCTAGCGTTGCTTTTAGTAAACGTAATCTTCTACCGTCATGTTCTGGAATTTATGTAATTAGCGATGCCAATGATTGTGTATGGTACGTGGGACAAGCTGCAAACCTCAAGAATCGGTGGATGGGTAGAACTCATCACAGGTATCCGCAATTAATTCGTTCTAACCGCAAGTTGTGTCACCGCATTTACTGGCAAGAATTTCCAGGTAATAGCTTAGATGAACGAGAAAAGTATTATATTGATTTATTTAAACCAGAATTAAATGGGTGTAAAGTTAAGAAATACTTGCCAAAGCAACCGCAAGTTGAGCGAGAAATTAAGCGATTATTGAAAGTATTAAATAAGCCAACAATGCTGTTTCCGGTAATTCGTTCTGTGGTAGCTGGTGAATATGAAGACTCGGATGGAAAAATTTGTTTTGTTAGTTGTATAAATATTAATGATGAGAAAATAATTTATAAATCCATGCGGAAGAGATATGCTTCTGAGGTTAGGAAAGCATGGAGTTTTAATAAATATTATTGTGGTAAAGATGAGCAATTATATAGTCAGGCATGGACATATGCCTATAATTTAAGCGGTTATATATTTGAATTTATTATCGTTGATTTGAAGTTTTTTGAATACCTTGAAAATAATAGAAATGCACGCACGCAATATATAGGTGAAGCGGAAATAAATGGCGTGCAGATAAAGGCATTGAAAGATTTTAGTATTTTTGATGAATTATCTTTAGCAGAGGAGTCTACTTACACTAATAGTGAAGGTAAGAAAGGTTTAACATCTGCTGCCTATATTAATTATCGCCGACCAATTATGAAGTGCATTGTACCAATTACTTGTTAAAAATACATTTATAATTTTCAGTAAAATATATTAATTTTTTCCACGTAAAATTACTTCCTTTATGAAGAAATGGTATAGAAGATGTTTGGATAATGCCATTAATATGATACTCGTGATATGATTGCAACCAAGGTGGGTAAGGTCTTTGAACCTGCCATAAGATGTTTATAGCATCTTATCCCAAGAGGGCAACCGTTCCTATGGATGATACAATCCTATGGGAGAATAAGAAATAAAGACCCACCTTTACAGGAGTTTCTTTATACCTATTAGAAATAATAGGTTATGGTTATACTCTACTAGAAATAGTAGGGGAGACAGGTTGAAGAAGTGTCTTACGTTCCTTGTCCGTCTTTGTAATAGACACTTCTAAATTATTTTAAATAAATTTTTATAAAAAATTGCAATATATTATGTCCAAATCATTGGACGAAAGACTCACTGAATGCTTTCAGCCTGAGACGATAAAAGCTGCTTTTCTAAGCTATGAAGAACAAAAGAAGGACTTCTTTCAAGAGCAGAATGAGCCAAAAATCCAGATGGGGGCTGATGGTATCTCCTATAAAACTTTTAAAAATGAACTTGATTTACGTTGCAAGTTTATTTCAAAGAGATTACTAAAAGGTACGTATCAGTTTTACCCTTTTAGAGAAGTAGATATTCCAAAGCCTCCTGATGGTAAGAGAACTTTATCAATTTCTACTATACGTGATGCACTTGTTCAAAAGTTATTATATGAAGCTATCTATAATGAAGTAGAGAAAGATTTTAAAGCAACTCGTACACTTGACAAAGTTTCTTGTGCTTATAGAAAAGGAAAATCTGCACCCTATGCAGCAATTCAAATTCATCGTTATATTAAACAGGGTTTTAAATTTGCATTAGACGCTGACATAGTTAAGTTTTTTGATACCATTCCCCACCAGCGTCTAATTTCACTTGTAGAGAATAAGTTTGGTAAAGATACTTTAGCAACAAAGCTTTTAAGGTGTTTTATAAAAACTGGCGGTGTTCCCTACAGAAATGAACGTGGAAAGCCTCGCTACCAATTATTATTTCATCGTTATAAGCCTAATAAAAAAAATATTTATCGCAATCAAGGTATACCTCAAGGTGGTGTGCTTTCAGGAATGTTAGCCAATTTATATCTACACGAATTTGATTGTTGGGTTTTAAAAGATTTATCAAAGAAATACTCTCTAAGATATGTTCGTTATGCGGACGATTTTGTCATACTTTTAAAACAAAAAGAATTAATTGATTTGGTGCGTATAGAAGTAGCTGAAAAACTTAAAGAAATAGAACTGGAGCTACATACTTCTGAAAGTAAAACGAAGTGCGTAGATATAGCCAATGATTCTCTAGAGTTTGTTGGTTTTCAATTTACGCTTGCTCATATCAGAGTTAAGGAAGCAAATATTAATAGATTTCAAAAAAGGATTTTAGAGAAAATTAAAAAAGAATCAAATTACAAGACAGGAGAAAAGCCGGAACACAGATTTAATTTTTTCATCAAAAATGTAATTAATAGAAAAGTTATTGGTCGTGGCGAGACAATTTGCTCGAAATGCGGTGGTGTTATTGGAGAACGGGTTAAAAGTTGGATGGGCTTTTTTCTGATTGTTACAGACATTCAACAACTACGTGAATTGGATAAATGGATTCGTAGGGAAATTAGCAAACACTTTTATAATAATTATCAATTACGTCTTAAAAAATCAAGTTTTAAGCAAGCAGAATTAATTACTCTTGAAAAAGAATACTATAGGCTTCATAAACGTAAAATTTGTAAGTGTAACGAATCAAGTTGTTCTTTAACGTCAACAAGTAAGGATGAAGTTACGGAGCAAAATCAAAACCATAGTATTTTTATTGAATATAATGGTTCTTCTTTAGAAACAATTAAGAAGACAACCCTCTGCCACTATTTGTTAACAGTATTAAAGAAAATTTTTATGCCATTTCTGTAAGGGTTAACTAATTTTGGTCATACAAACGCTGCCAAGTCTTACGATTCGGCTCCACTGTAGGTAATCGCTTTTAATTATATTTATTTGACTTGTATAAAAAATACCTTTACTTTACTCGTCAAAGTAACCAATTTAAGGTATAAACTTTCCAGTAGCGGAACGGTGAAAGATTGGTGAATCGGTTTTTTAAAACAGTCAATCTTAAGAATGCTAGCGGTATGTAGAGTAAGCGAAAATCATGCAAACTGACCAACTCAAGCCGAATGTAATTGTTACAGGTTCCATGTTCAGCGAACCCGTACAGGTATTGATTGTCACCCCGATGGGCGAATCAATCAAACTCATCGGTCAAGGATTGAAAACTAATCAAGTTCACCACCGAATTCTTAACGCTGCTCAGATAGAACAACTGCAAGCAACTCCAGATAAAGAACCTTTTGATGGTGACTCGCTGCATTTTCGCTTGGGTGTGGAAGCTTTGCGGCTGGGTTTAGCTTACGAGTACGACCCATTTTTTGCACTTGCGATCGCTCGTATTGACCCCCTCCCCCACCAATTAGAAGCAGTTTACAACTATTTTTTGAAACAGCCGCGAGTTCGGTTTTTACTTGCGGATGACCCCGGTGCTGGTAAAACTATTATGGCTGGGTTGTTGCTAAAAGAGCTTAAAGTACGCGGATTGGTCAAACGTACCCTAATTATTACCCCTGCTAACCTCTCATTCCAATGGCAGCGCGAGCTAAAAGACAAATTTCGCGAAGATTTTGAAGTTGTTCGTGGTGATGTGCTGCGGGCTAATTATGGTACTAATCCTTGGAAGGAGAAGAAGCAAGTTGTCACTTCTGTGTCTTGGGTTTCTCGGATTGAAGATGCTAAAGAAAGTTTATTAAGAAGTGATTGGGATTTAATTATTGTGGATGAAGCGCATAAAATGAGCGCCCACAGTTCGGATAAAAAAACTTTGGCTTACAGGTTAGGTGAAGAACTTTCTAAACTCACCGACCACTACTTATTAATGACAGCAACACCCCACAAAGGCGACCCCAAAAATTTCTGTTTGTTTCTAGAACTTTTAGACCGCGATGTTTATGGAGATGTCAAAAGTTTAGAGGAAGCAATGCAGCGTAATAGCGCTCCTTTTTATTTACGCCGTACTAAAGAAGCGCTCGTTACTTTCCCAGAACCAGAAACGGGTATTGTTAAAAAGCTGTTCACTAATCGTAAAGTTGAAACTATTGATTTCCAGATTGATGCGGATGAGTTTGACTTTTACGACGATTTAACAACTTATGTTGATGACCAGTCAATTAAGGCGAATAGTGACGACTCAGCAAGGGGTCGAGCTTTGGGTTTTACAATGGCGATGTTACAACGTCGTTTCGCTTCTAGTATGTATGCCGTGCGGCGCAGTTTAGAAAGAATGCGGGATAAACGTCTTCATATTTTAGAAGACCCAGAGGGTTATCGTCAAGAACAAATTGCTAAAAAAATTCCCGATGATTTTGATGAACTAACTGAAGTTGACCAGCAAAAGATTTTGGGAAATTTAGAAGGAGTTGTCGCTTCAATTGACCCAAATGCACTCAAGCAAGAAATATCAAAATTGAATAAACTTATTGTTCAAGCTTGTTCTTTAGAAGAGCGAGAAATTGAGTCAAAGTTGGTAAAACTCAAAGAAGTTATTACCCAAAAGGGGATATTCCAAGACCCAAAAATGAAACTGCTTATCTTCACCGAGCATAAAGATACTTTGGATTATCTGGTGGGTAAGTTACGGGAGTGGGGATTATCTGTAACGCAGATTCACGGGGGAATGAAAGTTGGCGATCGCGATACTCCTAATACCCGAATTTGTTCCGAGCGGGAGTTTCGGGAGGATTGTCAAGTATTGGTTGCTACGGAAGCGGCAGGGGAAGGGATAAATCTACAGTTCTGCTGGTTTATGATTAATTATGATATCCCCTGGAATCCCGTGCGTTTGGAGCAGCGAATGGGACGTATTCATCGCTACGGACAGGATAAAGATTGTTTGATTTTTAATTTTGTATCTACCAATACTCGTGAAGGACGGGTACTAGGTAAGTTATTTGAGCGTATCCGGGCAATTGAAGTAGACCTTGACCCGGAGAGGACTGGTAAAGTTTTTAACGTGTTGGGCGATATTTTCCCCGCTAATCAACTAGAGCGGATGATTCGGGATATGTACGCTCATAATTTGACTGAAGCCGTAATCAAAAACCGCATCGTTGAGCAGGTTGACACCGAGCGGTTTAAACGAATTAGCGATTCGGCTTTGGAAGGTTTGGCAAAGCGGGAGTTAAATTTAGCACCGATTGTAGGTAAAGCTGCTGAAGCGAAAGAACGGCGTTTGGTGCCAGAAGTTATTGAGGACTTTTTTATTCAAGCGGCTCCCATTGCGGGAATTCACCCCAAGGAAAACGCTAAAGGTCAAAAAGTTTACCGGATTGGACGAGTTCCTCGGACGTTGTGGGGGATAGGCGATCGCCTAGAATCTCGTTTCGGTAAGTTGGGACATGATTACAAAAAGATTACGTTTGATAAAGATATTTTGACAAAAGACCCAAGGCTGGAATGGGTGACACCAGGACATCCGTTGTTTGAGTGCGTGCGGGATGATGTCTTGGCGCGGGTACAGGATGATTTACGAAGAGGTGCTATATTTTTTGATTTGTATCGTCACCAACCCGCAAGATTGGATGTGTTTAGTGCGGGAATTTCTGATGGTCGCGGTAACAAAATGCATGAGCGTTTGTATGTAGTGCAGACTGAGTTAGATGGTACGATGACGGTGCGTCAACCGACGCTGTTTTTGGATTTGGTGACTGTAAAAGCTGCGGAGTGCGGAGTGCAAAGTGCGGAGTTAGTAGCTTCTTTACCAGATGATAGTGCTTTACCCAGTCGCGACCAAGTGGAGCAAGTATTGATTGAACAAGAATTAAATGGTTTTTTGGCAGAAATTCGCACTCAGCGACAGAAGGAAGTAAAGACGATTTCCGAACATATGGAAATTAGTTTAACCACAATTATTGATAAGGTGCAATGTCAGTTTGCTGAGTTGATAGAACACAAAGAATCTGGTTCCAAAGAACTGGGGTTGGATGGACGTATTAAGCAGTCAGAAGACCGTTTGTTTGAGTTAAATGCACGGTTGGAACAGCGACGGGAGGAATTGCAGCAGGAGGAGAGTTGTACGATTACGGATATTCGCCATCACGGACGTGCTTGGGTTTTACCGCACCCGGAACGCACTTCACCGGAAATTGCGCGGATGGTTAGTAATGAGGAGATTGAGCGGATTGCAGTTGCTGAAGTAATTAAACATGAAGAAGCGCGAGGTTGGAAGGTAGTAAGTGTAGAGAAGGAAAATCGAGGTTTTGATCTAATTTCCCGCCAACCCCATCCAGAAGACCCAGAAACGGCGATTGCTGTCAGATTTATTGAGGTAAAGGGACGCTCTACGGTGGGTGAAGTAGCGCTGACGACGAACGAGTATAAAACAGCAGAAAGATTAAAGCAGGATTATTGGTTATATGTGGTGTTCAATTGTGGTGCAAATCCAGAGATTCATGTGATTCAAGACCCGGTACGATTGGGATGGGAGCCATTAGTGAAGATTGAGCATTATCATATTGGAGCAGCAAAAATTCTGTCAGGTAAAATGTAAATGTATTCATATTTATGGCAGCCTATTGAAGACCTGCCAAAAAACTGGGCTGAATTGCGTTCCGAGCAATTACAAGTGTTAATTAATGCTTGGAAAAACCGAGTACAGCAGCTTCAAGGTGCAAGTGTTTTAGAGGATTTTAAAAATAGTCTTCGTCAGGAGTGGTTATCCGAAGTTGATATGCTCGAATATCTTTATTCTAATGATAGAGGTACAACTCAAATTATTCTAGAAGAAGGGATTGAACTCAGCATTCCAACTGCAAGTTCTGAGGCAAGATTAGCAGAATTAAGCGTACCTTCCAATATTCAAGGATTGTTCAGTTTTGTTACTCAACAAAGAAATCTTTCCGCTTTTTATATTAGAGAATTACATCAGGTTTTAACCAGAAATCAAAAAAGTACATTTGCACAGAATTCATTGTCAGAAATTATAGAAGTACCATTGGAACATGGTAAATGGAAAACTTTTGTAAATAATCCTAAACGTCCTGATGGCACAATTCATGAATACTGTCCTCCGGAACAAGTAGAATCAGAAATTGGGCGTTTGATAGCAATGCACAATCAACATTTAGAAATAGGTGTGTCACCAGAAATTGAAGCCGCTTGGTTACATCATAGATTTACTCAAATTCATCCATTTCAAGACGGAAATGGTCGAGTTGCTCGGACTTTGGCATCATTAATATTCATACGTCAAGGATTGTTTCCGGTAGTTATTACGCGCAACGAACGTCAAGAGTATATTAATGCTTCAGAAGTAGCAGATACGGGTAATTTAACAAGTTTAGTCAATCTTTTTTCGCGACTGCAAGAGAAAATTTTAATTAAAGGATTAAGTTTACGAGCATAGTCATTTATTAAAAAGTAAGGATTAAATTTGTGATTATAGATTTTATTGAAAAGCAAGGATTAAATTTACGAATATAGATTTTATTGAAAAGTAAGGATTAAGTTTATGAATATAGATTTTATTGAAAAGTAAGGATTAAATTTATGAGTATAGCTTTTATTAAAAAGTGATGATTAAGTTTATGAGTATATTTTTTATTTAAAAGTAAGGATTAAGTTTACGAGCATAGCTTTTATTGAAAAGCGAGGAAGTATGGTACAAACTGTTTATGTCTGGAAACCAATTGAAGATTTGCCTCCAAATTGGATGGAATTAGCTTCTACTGAATTAGAAAGTCTTGCTGGAATTTGGAAAAGTCAGGCTAAGAAACTTCAAGAATCAGATGCATTAAAAAACTTTAATAAGCAACTTAGTCGAGAGTGGGCTATTGAAACAGGAATAATTGAAAATCTTTATTCTATTGATAGAGGTACAACACAACTTTTAATTGAAAAGGGTATTGAAACTGCTTTAATTCCTTACGGTACGACTGATAAACCAGCAGAAAACATTGTTCCGGTTTTAATTGCTCAACAAGATGCTTTAGAAGCATTATTTAACTTTGTTGCTTCCGAGCAAGAACTTTCCCTTTTTTATATTAGACAATTACATGAAATTTTTACACAGCACCAAGAAACGGTTGATGCTGTTGATGCTTTTGGGAATAAAGTAAGAGTTGCTTTACTACACGGAAAGTGGAAGCAAAATCCGAATAATCCAACTCGTAGAGACGGAACAATTCACGAGTATAGTCCTCCTTTACAAGTTCAATCAGAAATGGAACGTTTAGTTAGTATGCATTTAGAGCATATTAAACAAAAAGTTTCGCCAGAAATTGAAGCAGCTTGGTTACATCATCGATTTACTCAAATTCATCCATTTCAAGATGGTAATGGACGAGTTGCAAGAGCATTGGCTTCGCTAATTTTTATCAAAGCAGGTTGGTTTCCTTTAGTTATTAATCGTGATTTTAGAGATGAATATATTAATGCTTTAGAAGCAGCAGACAATGGGAATTTATCAAATTTAATTATTTTATTTGCAAAATTACAAAAGAAAGCATTTGTCAAGGCTTTAAGTCTTTCTGAAAATGTTCTTAATGACAACGAGCCACTTAAAAAAGTAATTTCTGCCGGAATAGAACGCTTAAAATCTCGGAAAGAACAACAAGTTCAACAAATGCAGCGTTCTTGCTTTGAACTTACTGCAAAATTGGCAGATATTGCTGAAGAAAAATTTGGCAGAATTGCTTGGGAATTAAACAATGAATTAAATGAATTAGAAGACAGTTATTTTGCAGATGTAAAAAGAAGCGATGAAAGCAACGATTACTGGTTCCGACAACAAATTATTCAAACCGCTAAAGCATTAGAATATTACGCAGATACTAGAACTTACCGGAGTTGGGTTAGATTAAAAATCAAGGAAGATAGACAAACTGAGATTATTTTGTCTTTCCACGGATTAGGTTTTGAATTCTTTGGCATTATGGCAGCATCTGCCTTCATTGAATACCGAGATAAAACTGAAGAACAAGAAGTTATTTTTGATGCACCCCGCGTTTTGTGTAACGAAGTCTTCCAATTCTCCTATACTGAGCAAGAAGATTCTATTATACAAAGGTTCACCCCTTGGCTGGAGGATATCCTCTTAGTAGGGTTAGACCAGTGGAGGAAGCAGCTTTAACGAATGAATACAACACCATACCCCAAACGCCTAATTGAAGTTGACCTACCCATCAAACGAATATCCGCCCACGCACGGCGCGAAAAATCCATCCGTCACGGGCATATTTCTACACTACATATATGGTGGGCTAGGCGACCTTTGGCGGCTTGTCGGGCGGTGATTTGTGCTGCTTTGTGGCTTGACCCTGCTGATGATTTGTGTCCGCAGGAATTTGTTAAAATTGCTAAAGAGTTAATGTTAAATTGGGCGAAAAATCATCAACAAAAAGCAAGTGAAGATTCTTTTAACCGTTTAACAGCTATTAATAAAAATCCGGAATATTTAGATAATCCTTATGAGCTTCGCCGCACACTTTTAGATTTTATTGCTGATTTTGCTAACTGGGATAATTCTACTGATGCAGATTATTTAGAAACTAGTAGGAAATTAACACAAACTGCTCATGAAGCATTAGGAGGAATACCGGGAACCAAACCGTTAGTTGTTGACCCTTTTGCTGGTGGTGGGGCGATACCTTTGGAAGCGTTACGAGTGGGTGCAGATGCGTTTGCTTCCGATTTGAATCCTGTGGCGGTTTTGTTGAATAAAGTGGTGTTGGAATATATTCCTAAATATGGGCAGAAGTTAGCAGATGAAGTTAGGAAATGGGGACAGTGGGTTAAGGAAGAAGCGGAGAAAGAATTAGGAGAATTTTATCCCAAAGATGCTGATGGAAGTACGCCAATTGCTTATCTTTGGGCTAGGACTATTATTTGTGAAGGTCCCGGTTGTGGTGCGGAAGTTCCTTTAATTAGGTCGCTTTGGTTGGCGAAGAAAAGTAATAAGTCTGTGGCTTTAAGGATAATTACTAAGCCAGAAGAGAAGCGGGTAGATTTTGAGATTGTTGAAAAACAAAATGGTAAATGGGTAGTTGCTGATAAGCTAGAAGTTGAGGTAAAAAATCCTAGTTTTGATGGGACTGTTAAAAGAGGTTCTGCTACCTGTCCTTGTGTAACTATTCACTCCCCCCCCCTGCTTGGATGGCGCCATTTGAGGACAAAGTTAGGGTGACGTGACACTTATATGGTAGTGTAAAAAATATCGGGTGTAGTTAAACGGCGCATGAATCGACTGAG